>DATLRA010000104.1:0-104291 GCA_035534935.1 Binataceae bacterium (SeqCode) | reverse complement strand
GCTTGAGCGGCAGCCGGTTGAACTTGTTGATAATCTCAGCGACGTTCGCTTCGGATTCCTCGAGCTGTCCCGGTATAGTCGGCAGGCGTGGCGGATATTGCGACCAGTCGATCGTGACCGGCGGCGATCCGGGGAAAAAATCAAACGCCACCAGCGCGGCCCCGGTCAGCAGATTCCCGGTGCGCAATTGCGCGCGGACGCCATGCGCCACCAGGCTGTCGATCAGCCGCCGGCGCAGCATCTCGACATCGACACCCGACTTGAGGTTGAACACCTTGACACCGAGTCTCTGCGGGTCGAGCTGGATTGTAACCGGCACTGAGAATTCAAAGTTCTTCAGGTTGATCTGGGCGCGAATCCCGGTCACCTCGCCGATCGGAATTCCGCGAAATTCGACGGGCGCGCCAACCTCCAGCCCGCGCACCGATTCATTGAAGACCAGTTGATAACTCTGCGGGCCAACCGACGGTGGGGCGAGCGCCGCCGCGTGCGTATCAAACAGGGTGAAGGCGGTGCGCGGCGCCGCTTCGGCCAGCATCGGCTGGTCGGCCGGGGTCTCGAACGCGACGCCGCCGATGAGGATCGATAACAGCGACTGGGTCTGCACGCTGAGTCCGCTGGCGCCGAGCGTGAGGTCGATTCCGCTGGCCTGCCAGAAGCGCGTGTTTGGCGAGACGTACTTATCGTAAGGCGCCCGCACAAAGATCCGGACGGTGAAGGTTTTGCCGTCCGGGTCGAGTTCGTAGGAAGCGACCTCGCCGACCTGCAGCCGCCGATAGAACAGCGGCGTACCGGTGTCGAGCGAACCCAGGTCCGAGGTCTTCAAAATAAAGACCCGCCCGGACGTGCCTCCGGTGACTACCGGCGGGGTTTCCAGCGCCACGAAATCGGATTTGTGAATCTTCGAATGGCCGATCTCCGCGCCGATGTATGCGCCCGAAATGAGCGTGCCCAGGCCGGTCACGTTGGCGCCCGAGATCCGCGGCCGCACCACCCAGAACGTCGAATCCTCGACCAGGAAATCCTCCGTCCGCGGCTCCATTTGCGCGACCGCCAGAACCCGCTGATGATCATCGGAGAGCCGAATTCTGGTGATCGTTCCGATAGCAACGCCTTTGTAGCGAATTGCGGTCTTGCCGGCCTCGAGGCCCTCGGCCGAGTCCAACACGATCGTCATCTTTGGCCCCTCGCTCAGCACCCGCGTCACCGCGACCCACGCGCCGACAATCGCCGCCAGGATCGGAATCACCCAGACCAGCGAGATCGGCGTGCGCCTTCTGGTTACTGCGCGCGCATTCGGGATTGCCGGTACCGGCGGCTCGTTTTCAGGCATGCTGAGCCACTTGCGCACCGCTCGCATCCCAGATGAGGCGAGGATCAAATGATTCGACCGCGAGCATCGTAAACACCACCACTGCGGCAAAGAAGAACAGGCCAGCCGCCGGCTCGACCGACATCAGCGGCTGCAATTGAATCAGGGCTGCCGTGAACGTGTCGACGAATACGTCAACCATTGACCAGCGTCCGATAAACTCGACCATTCGGTACATCCGGATACGCTGGCGGCTGTTCTCGACCGAGCCGCGCTGGATGGTCACCAGCAGATAGGCCAGCGCCAGGATTTTAGCGCTGGGAATCATAATGCTCGCGAAGAGCACGATCAGCGACAGCGGCCATCCGGTCGGCGACCACAGCAGGACCACGCCCTGCATGATTGTGTCGGAATCCGAGCCCGCCGCCGTCGTGGTCGTCAGCACTGGCAGGAGATTGGCCGGGATATAACATACGGCCGCGGCGATCAGGAACGCCCACGTGCGCTGGATACTCGCCTTTTTGCGAAACTCCAGCTCCTCGTCGCAGCGTGGGCAGCGCGCCTCGTCCGCACCGTCCGCCGGACGCGAGAGCAGCCCGCACGTCCCGCAACTGTGCAGCCCCTGTTGCCGCGCGGTTACCGCGTTCATGACCGCGGCCGTACTCATGCGCGCTCTCCGGCCACCGGCGCGGCGGCGCTCCGATGCGGCGTGTCCTCCGCCCACCTGATCTTTCCCCAGACCTCGCGCGCGTCGAAGCTCGATTGCATCGCGGCGAGCACGAAGACCAACGCCCCAAGCACATACAGCGCAACGCCCGGCACCACCGTCGCATAGTCCGCGATCTTGGTCACGGCGACCAGCACCCCGAGCATCATGACCTCGATCATGCTCCACGTGCGGGTAGCAGGATAATGGCGCAAGAGCGTCCCGACCCATCGCCCGGCGCGCCCACGCCAGGTGCCGAGCACGATCGCCAGCATGAACCCGATCTGCAGCGCCGGTGCGATGACCGCGGTCAATAGCACTAGCAGTGCGACCGGTTGCTGTCCGTCGTTCCACAAGTCCACCGCGCCGCCGATCACCGTGGTTGAGGCCGTCCGCCCGACGATCGTCAGGCCGAGCATCGGTATCGCGTTGGCAATCGTATAGAGCACCGCTGCCGCCAGCGCGAGCGCCAGCGTGCGATTAAGCGTGTCCTCGCGAAGGCGCCACAACTCCTTGTCGCAGCGCGGGCATCGCGCCGACTCGCCGGGCGCCAGTTGCGGCAGGCGTTGCAGCATATCGCAATGGGCGCAGGCGACCAGCGACAGATCGGCGAGCGGTTCGTTGTACATGCTATGCGCTCCTCGCCGAAGCCCTCCCGCGATCCGTATCAATCGATCCGCTCATACGATCGATCCACTCATAAGCTCGAATGGACGCCGGTCCGCCGCGGCTCGTCGGTCGCCTCTGGCCGCCATTGCCGCGCGTACCATCCGCTGCGACAGGATAATACTTGCATAGCGCAACCGCCGATAGCCGAATCGAATTGGCGCTCCGCCGCCGTCGGCCGGACGGCGCGGTCCCGCCGTGCAAAATCGCTCGCACTGGGCTATATGGCCGTTGTGCCGCGGCCACACGGTCGGCCATAGCCGCACGCGCCACCATAAAGGAGATTACGCCGTGATCAAGTCGCTCTTTCACGTCAACATCAATGTAACCGATTTCGATCGTTCGCTCGCCTTCTACAAGATGCTCGGATTCAAGGTGGTACTGGATATCGGCGAGGGCAAGAACAGCGGCAACGACGTTGGTCTCAACATCCCCGACAGTGTTGCGCGCGCCGCGCTGTTGTCCCTGAGCGACGACCCGCGCGCGACGCGTATCGATCTGATCGAATGGAAGCAGCCGCGCACCGCCGGCCACGCCTATCCCCATCTGTACCACGCAGGCATCGCCCGTATCGCGCTGTTCACGAAGAATATCGACGAAGAGTATGCACGGCTCAAGGCGGCGGGCGTCGAAATGGTTTCCGAACCGGTGATCATTCGTTTCGGCAACAAGGCCGGCGCGAAGTTCTTTTGCTTCAAGGATCCGGACGGCTCGTTCCTGGAATTAATCGAGCCCTTCAATGGCTAATCGAATTAGTCATAGCGTATTTTGGATAATATATCCGGTGCCGATGAAGTAAGTAATCGGCGGGAGAACGTTAGATGGACCCATCGCTAAAGGTCGCCCTGGTAACCGGCGCGGGCAGCGGAATCGGCATGCAGACGGCGATCGCGCTGCTGCGCGACGGTTACGCGGTCGCCCTCGCCGGCCGGCGCCGCGAACCGCTCGAAGCGGCCGCGCAGGCCGGCGACCCCGCCGGATCGCGAAGCCTGGTCGTGCCCACCGACGTAAGCGACGAGGCGTCGGTCAAGGCGCTTTTCGCCGCGATCGCCGCGAAATTCGGCCGCCTCGATCTGCTCTTTAACAACGCCGGCGTCGGCGCCCGCGCCGTACCGCTCGAAGATCTGACGTACGATCAATGGAAGAAGGTCATCGACATTAACCTCTCCGGCACCTTTCTCTGCACCCAGGCGGCCTTCAGAATCATGAAGGCGCAGGATCCGCAGGGCGGCCGGATCATCAACAACGGATCGATTTCCGCGCACGCGCCGCGCCCCAATTCCGCACCATATACCGCCAGCAAGCACGGCATGACCGGGCTGACCAAGGCGACCTCGCTCGACGGCCGCAAATACAATATCGCCTGCGGGCAGATCGATATCGGCAATGCCGGCACCGAGTTGACGGCACGGATGGGGCAGGGCGTCGCCCAGGCGAGCGGCGCAATCCTGGCCGAGCCGACCTTCGACGCTGTCCACGTCGCCCGCGCGGTACTCTACATGGCGAGTCTGCCGCTCGGCGCGAATGTGCAGTTCATGACCGTGATGGCGACCAAAATGCCCTTCGTCGGCCGCGGCTAAGTCGCGATATTGGCCCCCGACATACGCCCGGCGTGCTCATCCACGCATCAGGACGCCCCGATCGAGTGACTATTGGGCCGGCGGCCGTGGCGCTCAATGCGCCGCCGTCGCGACCACGTCCGGTTGATAGAGTGCCGGATAGTCAGTCTGCAACGCCCTCAGCTTGGGCAGGTCGTTGAATACTATATAGGGACTGTCCGGATGCAGTTCGAGGAAGTTCTGGTGGTATTCCTCGGCGGGATAGAAATGCTTGAGCGGTACCACCTGCGTGACGATCGGACTCGCATAGACATGATCGCGCGTCAGCTTGGCGATATAATCCTGGGCGGCCGTGCGCTGCGCGTCATCGGCGTAGAAGATCACCGATCGATACTGCGTGCCTTCGTCGGGCCCTTGCCGGTTGAGTTCGGTCGGATCGGTCGCGACCTGGAAATAGATCTTGAGCAGATCCTGATACGAGACCTTCGCCGGATCGAACGTGATCCGCACCGTCTCGGCGTGCCCGGTAGTGCCCGTGCTGACCTGTTCGTAGGTCGCCGTACTTGCGTCGCCACCGGAATATCCGGCAATCACGTTGGTGACGCCCTTGACGTGCTTGAAGACCCCGTCGACGCCCCAGAAGCATCCGCCTGAAAGCACCGCGGTCTGCTGCCCCGCGGCGGCCCGCACCGCCGTCGGCCCGATGAGTATCAGGCCGGCTGCGGCGATCAGGCCCGCTAATGCAAGTTTATAGTTAAATGGGCTGCGACTCATTTTTCTACCTCGCATGATTGTGGCTCCAATCTGAATCTTCGGACGAAAGGTCCCAAAGTTACCGGCAAGCGCTCGTCAATCATTGTGACAGATTGTGCCGTGCGGCGAGCTGGCAGCAGTGCCACGCGGGGGTGTCCGACGGGCAACGCGACGCTGGCGTTTTGCGCGCATTCGGTGCTTTTAGTAGACACTACGCCGATCACGTCGCATTCCGGCCGGTCGGAAACAAATCTGAATACTGAAATCCGCGGCGCAAGCCCGGGTTCGGAGGCGGAACATGGATCTTGGTCTAAAAGGCAAGACCGCACTGGTCTTGGGCGGCAGCAAGGGACTCGGCCGCGGCGTCGCCAATGCGCTCGCGGGCGAAGGTGTCGCGGTCGCCATCGTCTCGCGCGGCAAGGAGGCTCTCGACCAGGCGGTCGTCGAGATTACGGCGAGCGGCGGCCGCGCTATCGGCATCGCCGCCGACACCGCCGATTGGGCGACGATCGAGCACGCCGCCAAGTCGGCGCGCGATCAACTTGGCCCGATCGACATCCTGCTCAACAATTCTGGCGGTCCGCCGCCCACGCGCGTGATCGGCGTCGCCCCCGACCTGTGGGAGGCGCAGTTCCGCTCGATGGTCCTGGTCTACTTTCGGCTGACCGATATGCTCCTGCCTGAGATGCGCAAGCGCGGCTGGGGCCGCGTGCTCAACGTGGCCTCCGAGTCGGTGATTCAGCCGATCCCGCAGATCGCCATCTCGAACACCCTGCGCGGCGCGGTCGTCGGCTGGGCCAAGACTCTGGCGAACGAGGTCGCGCGCGACGGCGTCACCGTCAATACGCTGTTGCCGGGCGCGTTCGAGACCGACCGCGTGCTGCAGGTCCAGCGTGCGACCTCGGCGCAGCAGGGCATCACGCTCGAGGAATTCGCGCAGCGCGCCGCACGCACTATCCCGGTGGGCCGCATGGGCAAGCCCGCGGAATTCGGCGCGATGGCGGCCTTTCTGGCGAGTCCGCTCGCCGGCTACATCACGGGCTCGATGATCCGGCTTGACGGTGGTTCGATCCGCTCGGTTTGAATACGCCATCGGCGCGCGCCGCCGGATCCGCGGCTGACGGAGTGATTTGCGATGGATCAAAAACCGCTTGGTAGCACTGGCGTGATGGTGCCCGAGATTGGCGTGGGCGTATGGCGTTATGGTGGCGGGGTCGAGCCGCTCAGACGCGCGATCGATCTGGGCGCGTCGCTGATCGACACGGCCGAGGCCTACGGCACCGAAAAGGTCGTCGGCGAGGCGGTCCGGAATATCCGCGATCGTGTATTTATTGCGACTAAAGTATCCGGCAGCCATCTGCGGCACGACGAGGTATTGCGCGCGGCGGAAGCCAGTCTCGAGCGGCTCAATACTGACTATATCGATCTGTACCAAATCCATTGGCCCAACTCGATGGTGCCGATCGGCGAGACGATGCGCGCGATGGAGGCGCTGGTGGATCGCGGACTGGTGAAGCATATCGGCGTGAGCAATTTCTCGACCGCCGAACTGCGCGCGGCGCAAGCCGCGATGACTAACCATCCGATCGCCGCCAACCAGGTACTGTATAATCTCAATCGGCGCCAGATTGAGATCGACTTGATGCCGTATTGTGACACCAACCGGATCACGATCCTCGCCTATACGCCGCTCGACAGCGGCCGGCTCGCCCGCGACGCGGGTTCATCGTCGAATCCCGCGGCGATGACGGTGCTCGAGCAGGTCGCCGCCGAGACGCATAAGAGTAACGCGCAGGTCGTGCTGAACTGGTGCGTCGCGCATCCCGGCGTCGTCGCGATACCCAAATCCGACAAAGCGGCGCGGGTCGCCGAGAATTGCGGCGCCGCGGGATGGCGCCTGTCCGCGGCTCAGATGAAGCTGCTGGATCGGGCCTTTTCGGCACTCGACGACGACTGATTCGCGTTGCGCGCGGGGCTCAATGCGAATCGAGAACGATGATTCCAATACCGCGGTCCGATCGCGCCGGGAAATGCTCGCGCGCTTTCGGACCCGTGATCGCGAGGAGACTATCGCAATGGTAAATTTTATTATATGCGCAAAGCGCAAACCCGGCATGACGCGCGCGGAGTTCAGCGCCTACTGGCGCAACCAGCATGGCCCGCTGGTCACGAGTGTCCCCGAATTTATGCGTCACGTGCGCAAGTACGTGCAGTATCATATTGTTCCGGGCGCGCTGGCTTTCGGCAAGGAAGCGGCCTACGATGGTGTCGCGGAGTTGTGGTTCGACAGTCCCGAGGAGATTACGCGCGCGTTCAGTGAACCGCGCTACCTCGAGATCATCCGTCCCGACGAATTGAAATTCGTCGACGTCGCGAATTGCATCTCGTTCATAACCGAAGAGGTGCCGATGGCGTAGCCGGTGCGCCCCGTCGCCAGATAATCTCCGTCGCGTTCGGGCACGTCCGCCCAACTTGCGCGCATTCCGATTGCGGTAGCCGCCGCGCGGGGCTATCGTCGCCCATCCATCCGAGAGCGATGAGGCGTGTATGGAATACGATGATGTCGTCGTTGGCGCTGGATCGTCCGGCGCAGTCCTGGCCGCGCGATTGAGCGAGGATCCGAATCGCCGCGTACTGCTGCTCGAAGCGGGTCCGGATTACGCGAGCGTCGACAGTACGCCCGACGATCTTCTGCGCACGTGGATTTCCGCCGGGCCGCACGATTGGAATTTCGTCGCCAAAGCGACCGCCGATCGCGAGATCGCCTACCCGCGCGGCAAGGTCACCGGCGGTTCGTCCGCGGTCAACGGGCATATCGCCCTGCGTGGGACGCCCGAGGATTTCGACGAATGGGCGGCGTGGGGCAATGGCGAATGGAGCTTCGAGAAAATCCTCCCGTGCTTTCGCAAGCTCGAAAACGATCGCGACGCGCAGGGCGATTTCCACGGCACCAGCGGTCCGATCTGGATTGAACGGCCGCCGCGTGCCGACTGGCAGCCGATCAACCGGGCCTTCTTTGATGCCTGCCGCGATAGCGGCTTTCCCGAGGTCTGGGACCACAACGATCCGCGTTCGACCGGCGTCGGTCCGTGGCCGCGCAATCGGCGCGACGGCGTGCGCATCTCGACCGCGATTGGCTATCTCAATCCCGCACGCCATCGCCTCAATCTGACTATCCGCCCGTTCTGCAACGTGCATCGTGTAGTCGTCGAAGGCGGCCGCGCGGCCGGCCTCGAAGTCGAATGCGGCGGGGTCGTCCAGACCGTGCGTGCGCGCCGCGTGACCCTGTCCGCCGGCGCCATCAACTCGCCCGCCATCCTGCTGCGATCGGGCATCGGTCCGCGCGCGGAACTCCAGGCGCTCGGCCTCAAGCCGATCGTCGACCTTGCGGGCGTCGGCAAGAACCTGATCGATCACGTGCTCGCACCGGTGGTCGCCGTACCGGTGGCCGGCCTCGTGCACGATCCGCTCGTCACCAACCCAATCGGGATTCGCTATACCGCCGCGGGTTCGAGCGAGTTCAACGACATGCAGATGTACATTTTCAATTTCTTCAACGGCGCGTTGTGGCAAGGGTCGGCGCTCGATCTTCCCACCCCGAGCGTCGGTGTCGTCCCCGGATTGCAGCGGCCGCGATCGCGCGGCCGGCTTAATCTGCGCAGCGCCGATCCTAACGTCCCGATCGCGATCGACCTGAACTACCTCGGCGATCCTGAAGACCTGCGCCGGATGAGCGAAGGCGTGCGCATTGCGTGGCGCCTGATGAACGGCCCGCACTTCGCCCCGTACGTCAAGGAATTTGTCGGCATCTCGCAGGCGACCGTCAATTCCGACCAGGCGACGGCCGACTTCCTGCGCAACAATTGCGGCACCATCTATCATCCGGTCGGAACCGCGAAAATGGGTCCTGATTCGGATCCCGCGGCGGTCGTCGATCAGCAATGCCGCGTGCGCGGCGTCAGGGATTTGCGGGTGGTTGACGCGTCGGTGATGCCGAACATCGTTCGCGCCAATACCAACTTGACCTGCATCGCGATTGGCGAACGGGTCGCCGACTGGATGCGGGCGAACAACTGAAACGCGCGACGGTGGTCAGTCGCGGATCGCGCGCACGGTGAACGAGAGAATAGTGCGAAGAAATAGTACGAGGATATAGTACAATGAGCGAATTCGCCCATCGACTCGTCCAGACCAACGGCATCAGGATGCACTACGTCGAGGCGGGCCAGGGTCCGCTGGTGTTGCTCTGCCACGGCTTTCCGGAGTCGTGGTATTCGTGGCGGCATCAGATTCGCGCGCTCGCCGCCGCGGGCTTTCGCGTGATCGCGCCCGACCTGCGCGGCTACGGCCAGTCGGATCGGCCCACCGCCGTCGAGGATTACGACATCTTTCAGTTAACCGGCGACCTGGTGGGCCTGCTCAACGCGCTGGGCGGACAGCCGGTCGTGATCGCGGGTCACGATTGGGGCGCATGGGTCACGCAATACGCCGCGATGCTGCGGCCCGATCTGTTTCGCGCGGTGGTCCTGCTGAGCGTGCCCTTTTTGCCGCGCAGCCCAATCAGTCCGAGCGAATGGGAGCGGCAGCAGTATCCGGGCAAGATTTTTTATCAGCAGATCTTCCGTGCGCCCGGCTCCGAACGGATTTTCGAGGCCGACGTCCGGGGAATGCTGCTTAATATCCTCTATTACGCGTCTGGCGAGCCAACGCCCGCGATGCGCTGGAATTACGTGACCGATCCCAAGGCGCCGCCGCCGGTGACGCCGCCGGCTCCGCGGCCGGCCTGGCTTCGCGATGAAGACCTCGATTTCTTTACCGCGGAGTTCACACGCGGCGGCTTCGCCGGCCCGCTCAATTACTATCGCAACGTCGACCGCAATTGGTCGCTGACTCCATTTCTCGACGGTGCGCGGATTCTTCAACCGACGCTGTTCGTTGCCGGTGAGTGCGACGTTGTGATGGAGTTCTGGAAAGCTGAATTCGACGCGATGGAAACTACCGTGCCTAAGTTGACCAGGAAAATCGTGCTGCCGGGCGTCGGCCATTGGACTCAGCAGGAGCGTCCGGAAGAGGTGAGCCGGCTGATGATCGATTTTCTCAAGCAACTGAAATAGCAAATCTCAATGACTATACGAGGCGTTCTCGGAAGTGCATGTGATTTGCGGAACGAGTGCGAATTACGGGAATGAGACGGCCTTGGTAATCGACCTAACCGATTGCGAAACACGAACGATGATAACCGCGCGCCGGACGATCGCCGCGGCTTTTCATCCACGGTCTCGGGAACGTCGGCGCGCGAATCTCCGCTCGACGGTGTCCGCCCTGATTGTGCCTTTGATCCTGTTCGCTGTGCTCTGCGGCCTATTGCGTAACGCTGCTGCCGCGGACGCGCGTCCGGCGCTGCTCGCCGTTGAAGTCGTGCGGAATCCCGATCCGATGGTCGCGTTCGGCAAGGCCTACGTCGTTTACGAATTGGTTCTGACCAGCTACGATTCGAGTCCGATCGACGTGACCGGCCTGCGGGTCGCCGATGCGGACAATCCGCAGACGGTTTTCACTTTCTCCAGCGCGGATCTCGCGAAAATGATTCTTCGCGTCGGTGCGGCGAGCGACGCAGGCGCGCCTGCCAAAATCGAATCGGGCCAGACCAGCATCGTTTACGTGTGGATTCCGTTTGCCGATCCGAGCGCGGTTCCCCGGCGTCTTGCGAACGTCGTCGAATGCCGGGTGAAGCGGCGGATCGACGAGCAATATGATATTCGCGCCGCGCCGATTACCGTCGACAACGCGCCGCCAATCTCGATTGGCGCTCCGCTCCGCGGCGGCGACTGGCTTGCAGGCGGCGGTCCGTCGAACACGTCGTATCATCGGCGCGCGCGTATGGCGGTCAATGGCGTGGTCTATTTTGCCCAGCGCTTTGCAATCGATTTTGTGAAGATTTCGCCGCAGGGCCAAACCTATATCGGTGACCCGAAGAAAAATACGAGTTACCTCTGCTATGGCGCCGACCTGCTGGCGGTCGCTGACGGCAACGTCGTCGGACTAAAGGACGGCCTGCCGGAGAACACCCCCGATCCGGTTGCGCGCGCGGTCGAGATGACGATGGAAACGGCGGGCGGCAACTACATCGCGTTGGATATCGGCTTTCATCGCTACGCGCTGTACGGCCACCTGATTCCGGGCTCACTCAAGGTGAAGCTGGGCGACGTGGTGAAGCGTGGCCAGGTTCTCGCGCGGCTGGGTAATTCCGGCAATTCGACCGAGCCGCATCTCCACTTTCAAATCGCCGATGCGCCCTCATTTCTCGCGGCGCAAGGCCTCACCTATGTTTACGATGAAGTCGAGGTGAAGCCGTCGCAAATCGTTGACCCGACGACCGATTTGCCGGTGGTTCGGGCGACCGGTCCGGCGCGCCGCCACCTGGCGACCATGCTGCTCGAAAATGACCTGGTGGATTTTCCCTGATGAGCGGCGGAGTATGGCGCGCGAAATCGATCTGCGATCGCTTTCGCGACGGTTCAGACCGTCGGTCCGGATCGCGCCGTTCGCTTAACGCCCTCGGCTTGTGGAGCCTTCCAGACGCTCATCGAGGTCTCGACGATGTCCTGCAGGATCGCCGGATCGGCGAAGGCTTTGTTGACCACGTTCAAGCCCTGCGCGACGCCGAGAAAATACCGCGCCAGCGAGCGCGCGTCCTGGTTCGGTTCGAGCGAACCGTCGGTCTGGGCGCGGCGCAGCACACGGTAAATCGCCGATTCGATCTGTCCCAGATTCGCCGCGATTTTGCGGTTGATCTCGTCTCCCGCGCCCGGGCATTCGAGCGCCGTGTTGGTCGCCAGACATCCGCGCGGCCACGCCGGATCGGAGTTGCGGCGAATTATTGCGGCGAACAGCCGCTCGATCGCGCGCCGTGGATTCGGCTCATTCAATTCCGCCAGCATCGGCTTGCCGACCTGCTCCATGTAATGATCGAGCACCGCCAGGAACAGGCGCTGTTTGTCGCCGAAGGTCGCGTACAGACTGCCGCGATTGATGCCGGTCGCTTCGATCAGATCTTGAATCGAGGTGGCCTGATAGCCGCGCCGCCAGAACACGGCCATCGCCCGGTCGAGGACGTCGCCGGTCTTGAATTGTTTAACGCCAGACATGCGCTTGAGCCATTACGAACCGCGCGGTGGCCGCCGCCGAAAACCCCTCCGCACCCCCATGATTCATCATTGCCCCGCCAGACATCAATCTTTTTATCGCCTCTCGCGATTCCTTGACTGATCGTTCCAGAATTATTACGGTTGGCCATCGGGCACAAGTGGGCGTCGATCAACCGCGGCGCCGCGCGCGCACCTAATCGCGCACCCATGGGGAGAACACGCCAATGGACGTAGCTACCAAGGCTCAGATTCTACACGGCATGATCGCCCGGATGGGCGGTGGCGGGGCGCCGATCACGACGCCCGATTGGCTCGATTTCGTTGAAGCGCAAAATGACGGCTATCGCACCGGCCCCGAGGTCGGCGACAAGGTTCCCGATTTCACGCTGAGCGATCAGAACGGCAAGAGCTGGGCCCTGCATGATCTGATGGGGCCGAACGGATTGCTGCTGGTTTTCAGCCGCAGTGCCGATTGGTGACCCTATTGCCGCAACCAGCTCGTCGAGCTGCAACAAAACCTGGGTACGCTGAAGGCCAACGGCATCAACGCCGCATCGATCACCTTTGACTCGCGCGAAGTGCTGAACCGTTTTAGTACCGCCTACAAGATCGATTTCCCGATGCTGTCGGACCTCGGCAGCAAGGTCATTCGGGCCTTCGGGATCCTGAACACCAACGTCCCCGAAGATCACAAGATGATGTACGGGATGCCGTGGCCGGGCGATTACCTGCTGACGCCCACCGGCGTCGTGCGGGAGAAAACCTTCCTGCGCAGCTATGAATATCGTCCGTCGGCCTCGCAGGTGCTTCTGCGCCATGTCAAGGACTTTAAGGGAGGCAACACGGTGAGCATCGAGGCCGATATGCTTGAGGCCACGGTCGCGCTGTCGGCCGATCGATGCTTTCCGGGCCAGGAGCTTGGGGTCGCCCTCAAGATCGGGCTGAAGCCCGGATGGCATATCTACGGGAGCCCGCTGCCCGATAACTATCAGGTCACCGATCTGATCTTCGACAGCGATCTCATCGACGAGCAATCGCTGGAATTTCCGGCGCCCGCGCGCAAGCTGCTGAAGGCACTCGGCGAAAACCTCTCGGTCTATGAAGGTTCAGTCCGTGCGCTCGGCAAGCTGCGTGTGCGCTGGAGTCCGCCGATGCCGGTGCCGTTCCTCGAGGCGATCGCCACCACGATCAAGCCGGGACTTTACCAGATCGGCGGCACGCTGCGCTTTCAAGCCTGTAGCGATACAGTTTGCGAGATGCCGCAGGAGATCAAATTCACTTTGCCGATGACCGTCGAGGCCGGTATTCCGCCTGCGCCCAAGAAACCGGCCTGACCGCCGCCGGGATTAATTTCCAGCCTTGCGCGCTATCGAGGCGTAATCTCGATAGCGCGAATCGCACTGCGCCATGATCGGCTCGCGCTGCGTGCCTGCCCTAAGGAACCTCTGCACAAGTTAGGTCGTCATTCTGAGCGCAGCGAAGAATCCCGGATCCGGGACCCATTCGCTTCGCTCAGGGTGACAGAATGAGCCTTGTGCAGAGGTTCCCTAAAAGACGATCAACGGCTTGATCACGCCGTCGAGCTTCTTGTCCATCGTCTCGAACGCCTTGTCGAGTTCCGCGAAGCGAAACGTATGGGTGGTCATCTTGGTCGGGTCGATCCGGCCGGCTTGCAGCATCCGGATCAAGCGCTCCATCCGCAGGCGCCCGCCCGGGCATAGCCCCGTACGAATCGTCTTCTCCGCCATTCCGACGCCCCAATCGACGCGCGGTATCGCGACGTATTCTCCGGCGCCGTGATAGCCGGCGTTTGAGATCGTGCCGCCGGCCTTGGTCACACGGATGGCATTCTGGAACGGTTCGTTGCCGCCCAGCGCCTCGATTGCGCAGTCGACGCCGGCGCCGCCCGTGAGATCCATGATCATTTTGACCGGGTCGCCGGCAGTATGGTCGACGATCGCGTCCGCGCCGTAGTAGCGCGCCAACTCCTGCCGCCGGGGCGCTGAGTCAACGCCGATAATCAGCCCGGCACCGCGGAATTTTGCCCCGGCGATCGACATCAGGCCGACCGGTCCGAGCGCAAATATCGCGACCGCGCCGCCGATCGGCACGTCGCCATTTTCGGCCGCCATAAAGCCGGTCGACAGCATGTCGCAGCAGTAGACCGCGCTTTCGTCGCTGACGCCGGGGGGAATCAGCGCCAGGTTGGCGTCGGCGTCGTTGACGTGGAAAAACTCCGCGAAGACGCCGTCCTTGGTGTTGGCAAATTTCCAGCCGCCGAGCGGTCCGCCGGATTGCGACGAATGGCCCGCCTGTGACGCCAGATCGCCCCAATCGGGAGTGATCGCGCCGACCACCACCCGATCGCCCGGCTTGAAGAGTTTCACCTGCGCGCCCACCTGGTGGACGATGCCGACCGCCTCATGGCCGAGCGTCAGATTTTCACGCGGCCCGATCGCGCCATGCACGGTGTGCGAATCCGAGGTGCAAATCAGCGCCTTGGTAGTCTTGATGATCGCGTCATTGGGCCCCGCCGTCGGCATCGGCTTGTCGGCAAAACCAACCTGTCCCAGGCCCTTCATCACGAAGGTTTTCATCGTCGTTTCCCGCCTCTCTTGGACATTCGTTCAAGTGCTTAAGTGAAGGAATCGGGCGCGCCGCGTCAAGGGAGATGTTGTGCGCAGCCGCGATCGTTCGCCCGCGCTTGCCGCCCGGTGATGCTAGTCCAAGCCGCTCGCGTCTGCCAACGGTGGGTGCCGCCTGCTCCCCGACTTCAGCGATCGACGCCTCGCGCACCGCCCCCCATTATGCCGCGTGCCGCGCTGGTCATTTTTCCGGCTATATGAATTATATGGGGTGACGAACGATTCGATCAGGCGGACCCCGTGCGCATGCGTGCCAAATAGCCGGCGAAAAAGCCGCGGAGGCAGAACGAAATGGTCCAGGTAACCGAACTGAGCTACATGGGGATTGGCGTCAAGGATATCGACGCATGGAAGGCGTTTGCCGGCCAGACACTCGGCATGGAAGTGGCCGACGAAGGCGAGGGCGACCGCTGCTATCTGCGCATGGACTACTGGCACCATCGACTGGTGCTGCACGCCAACGGTGCCGACGACCTGGAATACCTGGGCTTCCGGGTCGCGGGGGCCGAGGAATTTCGCGCGATGCAGATCCAATTGTCCGAGGCGGGCTTGAAGTACCGCGTCGGCGCGGAGGACGAGGCCGCCGAACGCCGCGTGCTCGAACTCCTGATGCTCAGCGATCCGTCGGGGAATCCGATCGAAATCTTCCACGGTCCCGAAGTCCAGTACAGCAAACCGTTTCATCCGGGGCGCCGCATGCACGGCCGCTTCAAGACCGGCACGGGCGGAATCGGCCATTGCATAGTTCGCGAGGACGATACCGCCGCCGCCTACCGCTTCTATAGTTTGCTCGGAATGCGCGGCGGCGTTGAATACAAAATTCGCATGGGCAAGCGCACCGTCGCGCCGGTCTTCATGCATTGCAACGACCGCGACCATTCCGTAGCGTTCGGTATCGGCCCGCAGGAGCGGCGCATCAACCATCTGATGGTTGAAGTGGATAATCTCGATGACGTCGGCTTAGCTTACGATCTGGTGCGCAAGCAGAAGATTCCAGTGACGATTACACCCGGCAAACATTCCAACGATCACATGTATTCATTCTACCTGCGCAATCCTTCGGGATGGATGATCGAGTACGGCTATGGCGGCCGCCCGGCGACGCATCAGTCGGAATACTACGTCGAGGACGTCTATGGTCATCGGCCCGAGGATGGTGGCTTCGGCCCCGGCGGCGATTCACACTAACTAATGCCACGGCGCCCGCTCGCGCCAGGCATAATCGCGCAGCAGACGAACGCGACGGCATATCGGCAGTGCGTCATGGAGTGCTCGCATGAAAGATGATAAGTCGGCCGCCGCCGGCGTCAAAACAGGTCAAGGCGCGAACGCCGTGCGTCCGTTCACCGGCCGCGAGTTCCTCGAAAGCCTGCGTGATTCGCGTGAAGTATGGATCTACGGCGAACGCGTCAAGGATGTGACCGCGCATCCGGCGTTCCGCAATTCGGCGCGGATGCTCGCGCGGATGTACGACGCACTGCACGATCCGAAATCGAGCGCGCGGCTCACCGCTCCGACCGATACCGGCAATGGCGGCTTTACCCATCGCTATTTCAAGATTCCGCACAGCGGCGAAGAGCTGGTCGCGGACCGCGACGCGATCGCCGAGTGGGCGAAGATCTCGTATGGCTGGATGGGCCGTTCGCCCGATTACAAGGCGAGTCTCACTGGTACGCTCGGCGCGAATGCGGAATTTTACGCGCCCTATCAGGAAAACGCGCTGCGCTGGTACCGCCGCGTGCAGGAGCGTTGCCTGTTCCTCAATCACGCGATCATCAATCCGCCGGTCGACAAGAGCAAATCGCCCGACGAGGTGCTCGACGTTTTCGTCCACGCCGAAAAGGAGACCGATGCCGGCGTGATCGTCAGCGGCGCAAAAGTCGTCGCGACCGGCTCGGCGCTGACCAACTGCAATTTCATCGGCTTCTACGGGCCGACTCCGCTCGGCAAGCCCGAAGCCGCGTTGTTCGCGATCCTCCCGATGGACAGCGCCGGCGTGAAGCTGATCTGCCGCCCGTCGTACGAATTGATGGCGGCGACCATGGGCAGTCCGTTCGACTATCCACTGTCCTCGCGCTTCGACGAAAATGACGCCATCCTGGTGCTCGACAAGGTACTGATTCCCTGGGAAAACCTGTTCGTCTACCGCGACCTGGAAAAGGCCAACAGCTTTTTCCCCGCCTCGGGTTTCACCCCGCGCTTTACGCTGCACGGATGCACCCGGCTGGCGGTCAAGCTCGATTTTCTGGCGGGAGTACTGCTCAAGGCGATCGACGCGATCGGCGCCCAGGATCTGCGCTCCGCCCAAGTCCAGATCGGCGAGGTAATCGCATGGCGGAGCATCTTCTGGGGTTTGAGCGATGCGATGGTCAAATCGCCCGAAGCCTGGGTCAATGGCGCCGTCCAGCCCAATACCGAGTATGGAATGGCGTACCGGTTCCTGGCGACGACCGCCTATCCGCGAATCAAGGAGATTGCTGAACAGACTATCTCGAGTGGACTAATCTATCTGAATTCCCATTCGGTGGATTTCAAGACGCCCGAACTCCGTCCATACATAGATAAATATATTCGCGGGTCGAATGGCTATGACGCCCTCGAGCGCGTCAAGCTGCTCAAGGTACTCTGGGATTCGGTCGGCACGGAATTCGGCGGACGCCACGAACTGTATGAACGGAATTACGCCGGCAACTATGAAAATATCAGGCTCGAAAATCTGCCGATGGCGATCGCCAATGGTCTTGCCGGCGAACTCAAAGCCTCGGTGGATCGGTTCATGTCCGAGTACGACCTTGACGGCTGGCGCGTTCTGGACCTGATTAATCCGACCGACGTCAATCGGATCAGCGGCGGATTTACCGGCAAGAAATAGCGCCTGGTTGCGGAAGCGCGCCGCCAGCCTCGCATACAGTGCGTCATTCACGCGATTCTCGCGTCTGTATCCCTTTGAATGAAATCGTAGAGGCCCGCCAGCATACGTTGGCGGTTGCCGCGTATAATCATCATGCCTGTCATCGGTGCAATGTGAATCGAAGGGCATGTGGCGCCTGGTAAATCTCCGCGTCTGTCGCCGAATCATTCGGCGTGGCAGAATCGATCTGCTCTGCCGTTCGATCGGACCCGAGTCGATGACGCGTGAGTGGCGCCGGTGGGGCGGGAAGATTGCGGCGATAATCCGTGAGTCACGGCTATGCGTGGAGAAAAAGCTTTCGCCTGTAAAATGCGCGTCGCAATCCGTCTGCGAGCTGCGGGTATTTCACGCGTCGCCGTCACGATTGCCGCAGTGCTGATTGCCCTGGCTTTCCCGCCGCGTGATTCATTCGCGCAAAGCTCGCCCCCTCTCCGGGTCGTGATGCTGCCCGCACTGATTCAGAATGCGATCACGCAGATGTTGCCCGTTGCGATCGATTCGCCGGGCGCGGCCACCGACGTTGTGCCGCAAAACTTATCCATCGTGAGTATCGTCTACTGCGGTCCGAGCGCCGGCGGTGGAGCCGACGCCCTGGGCGTGATCTATCCCGGCGTGGCCTCCGCGCTGACTCCGCTCGGCCCTGCCGAATGCGGCACATCGCTCGCGCGCATCGCCTCGCGGATGCTCGAATCCGCCGGCGCGCCCGACTGGCTCAGCGTCGTCCGCATCCGTGCCGCATGGACTCCGTGGCGACTCACCCTGACGGTCGTCGACGCCGCTGGCGCCGCCCGGCCGGGCTACACCGCGCCGAATCTGCGCGGCCTCGGACAGGTCAAGAGCTACAGCACTTCGGGTCTGCGCGTTCTGACCGGCGCCGGCCGCAACGTCGCGTTCGATCTCGCGATCGGCTTTCCCGGCCAGGCAATTTCCGTCGTCGCAATCCCGATCGGCCAGATTGGCGATCCACGCCCATTACTCACTGGCGCGGCGATCGACAACGAGATAGCCGCCGCGCCGCAAATGAGTAATGTGGCTGCCGACGCCAACTATATATTTATCAACCAGGTGCTGCGGCTGTACGCTCCGACCTTCGACATTCCAATTCCGGTCCAGGGCGTTACCGAGACCCTGACGGCCAGTAATGTCACCGTCAACGGCGGCGAGAACCTGCTCACCGTCGCCGGACAGATTGCTTACCGCTCGATGGCTTACGATGCGTCGATGCGCGCCCAGGGGGGCGATCTGGCGGTCAGCGAAATCACCCTCGATTCGCCCGCGGCGAACTGCAACCAGGACGACCTGATGGCGCGCATGCAATGCCAGGGGCAAGCTATCGCGTTGTCCGGTTCGAGCGGTGCGCTGGCCGGCGCCCTGACCAATTATTACTCGGGCCAGCCGTTTCACGTCTCCAGCCGCGGCCATCCGCTCGATTTTACCTTCGGCGGCGCCGATTATCAGGTGACCTTCGACGCCTTGAAGTCGAGCTCCCATGGCGGTTCGCTGATTGAAGCCGGACGCGCGGCGATCCGCCGCACACCATGATTTCCTCAGTCACCGCCTCGGCAAATGCCGCTGGGCAGCTTGCGGCCCGCACAATTCGACTTGCCGCCGTGCGGGCTATCTGAAAGCGTATTGGTGATTCGGACCGCGTTCCGAATCGACGCATGGACGCCGCCGTACCAATCTCCTCCGCGACCGATCGGGCGCCGCATAGCGGGCCATCGCGCGGCTACCTCTGGTCGCTGCTCGCGATGCTCATGTCGGCGACGATTTTCGAAGGCTACGACATAACGATCTTTCACCTCTGCACGCCCGACATCGCGCGCACGTTCCATCTCGGCAACGCCGCCATCGGCGCGATCGCGACGGTGGTCCGCTTCGGCGGCATCCTCTCGTTCTTCGTCGTGACGCTGGCCGATCGCTATGGGCGCAAGCCGGTAATCGCGCACACCGTGCTGCTCTACGCGCTCTTCACGCTGTGCACGGCGCTGTCCACCGGGATGCTCTCGTTTACGCTTTTCCAGAGCGCCTCGCAGGTGTTTCTGGCCGCGGAATTCTGCATCGCGGTGACAATCATCTGCGAGGAGTTTCCCGATGAACTGCGCGGCCGCGCCATTTCGATTCTGCACATGGTCGCCTTTCTCGGCGTGGCCGCCGCCGGCATTCTCTACGGCTACGTCGCCGAATCGAATTGGGGCTGGCGCGGGATGTACCTCATCGGCATCGCCCCGCTGCTCGCCGTCGCCTGGCTCAGGCGCGGCATCCGCGAAACCGCGCGCTTCGAAGCCTGCGAGACCGAGCGGCGCGCCCATGGCCGCGAGCACGGCGGGATGCTCGATCCGATGCGCCGATGCTTCAAGCGGGCCGACCCCACCTATCGCAGCCGGATGCTTGTCACCGGTACGCTCTGCAACTGCATCGGGTTGGTCGGCGGCCCAACGATTTCCTTTTTCAGCCTCTACGCCAAACGCGACCACCATTGGACTTCGGGCCGCATCGGCTTGACCATCGTGGTCGCGTATCTGGCGGGTACGATGGGCACGCTGCTGTGCGGATTGCTGCTCGACCGCGTCGGCCGGCGCGTGACCACGGCGCTGTTTTTCGCCGCCTCGTCGGTCTCGATGGCCGTGCTGTTCCGCACGCCGAGCGACCACGTGATGATGCTCGCGATGATGATGACGATGTTCTCGTACCAGGCCGCCCGCACCGCCATGTCGGCGCTGTCGTCCGAGCTGTTTCCGACCGGCGCGCGCGCCACCGGCTACAGTCTGACGGTGCAGGTCTTCGGCCAATTGGGCTGGACGCTGGCGCCGCTCGCCGTCGGGCTACTCGCCGCGCCGATGGGCGGACTGGGCAAAGCGGCGTCGCTGTTCGCCGCCGGACCGCTGCTCGGGCTGATTCTGATCATTGGCTACGTGCCCGAGACGCGCGGCCTCACGCTCGAGGAATTGTCGCCCGAAGATCACGCCGCCCCCCCGCCTCAAGCACCAGCCGCCGCCGTCGAGGCGAACTAGTCCAGCCGTCGTCGCTTTGCGCTCGCACTCGGCGCGGAAGTTCTGGTATCAGTTACACGAATCCGTTCATAAGAGGCTCAGATGGCAGGAAAATACTTCGAGGAATTTCGCGTCGGCGACGTGGTCAAGCATCAGCCGAGCCGCACCGTCACCGAAACCGACAATCTGCTCTTTACGACACTCACGATGAATGTGCAGCCGCTCCACCTGGACGCTGAATTCTCGAAAAATACCGAGTTCGGCCAGCGGCTGGTCAATTCGATCTTCACCCTGGGCCTGGTCGTCGGACTCTCGGTCGGCGACCTCACGCTCGGCACCACGGTCGGCAATCTCGGCTTCGACAAGACCGATTTTCCCAAGCCCGTGTTCATCGGCGACACGATCACCGCCGAAACCCAGGTTATCGAGGTCCGCGAATCCAAGTCGCGCCCGCAATGGGGCATCGTGATCTTCGAGCATCGCGGCGTCAATCAGCGCGGCGAGATCGTGGTCAAGTCGCGGCGTACCGCCATGATGAGGCGCAAGCCCGCATAAAATCGCGGCGCACGGGCGGAGGGCTCAGCGCCGCGCGGTCACGCCATCCCCAGTTCGGCCGCCCACTTGAGCATCTCCTGCGCGACCTTGACGTGGGCGGTGTCGATCATCATGCCGTTGCGGATCAGCACCGAGCTGCCTTCGCTCTCGCATTTGGCCACGGCCGCGATCAGATCCTTCCAGTCAGCGATCTGTTCGGCGGTGGGCGTGAAGACTTCGTTGACGATCGCGACGTGCGACGGATGGATCAGCAGCATCCCGTTGTAGCCGAACTGGCGCGTGCGAATCGCCTCGGCGCGCAGCCCGTCGAGATCCTGGATATCCCACCATCCGCGCCCGCCCATCGGATACGCGATATTGGCGGCGCGCGCGTCGAGCAGGACCTTCGAGATGTAGTAAAACGCCTCGAGTCCCTCGGGCGACCACTGGAAGCCGATCGCGCGCGCAATATCGCCGTCCTTGCCGGTCAGTCCGCCAAGATGGGTCACGCGGGGCGACGCGATCGCCACTTCGTACGCCTGGCGGATCCCCTGCGCGGTCTCCAGCACCGGATCGATCAGCACGGTGCCCGGCTCGATCCCGTGCTTGCGCTCGAGAAATTCGATGATCGTGTCGGCGCGCTTGACGTCTTCGGGACCGGTGACCTTGGGCAGCATTACGCAGTACAGCTCGGCGCAGACCACGGCGTCGAGGTCGGCCCAGGTCAGGCCGGTCTCGAAGTCGTTCACCCGCACGAAGATATTCTGGCCCGCACGGCCCAGCTCTTCGACCATCTTGCGCACCGTCGCCCGTGCGGCGGCCTTGTCCGGCGCGGCGACCGCGTCCTCGAGGTCGAGAATCAGGGCGTCGGCGCCGAAGCGCGGCGCCTTGCGCATACGGTCTTCGCGGTTGCCGGGAACAAACAGGGCTGATCGGATAGGTTTCGCGCGGCGCACGGGGCGTCCTCCTAGCGTAAGCTTCGCTCGGGCATCTATTTAGCATCATTGATGCGGACGCGTCATATAAAAATCGCGTTTCATAAAAGCGCGGCGCTGCATAAACAGCCGCGCGGGATTATGCACCGCTCCCCCTCGCCTGCCGCTGAACGGCCGCGCGAGACCGCGCCGAATGCGACGCCGGGCGCGCGGCTCCCGGCTAACCCGCCGCGGCGGAATCGTGTTACTCGTGGATGCGATCCGCGCGCGGCGCGGCGCCTGGCGGCGCATCGGTTTGTGCGTCGCCGAACGGTCTACCAAAGGATGGCTTGCGATGGCTGAATACCAACGGATTTTCGAGGGCGTGCGGGTGCTCGACGTGACCCAGTACCTGGCCGGACCGGTAGCCACGCGCCTGATGGTCGACCTCGGCGCGGAGGTGATCAAGGTCGAGTTGCCGCCGACCGGCGACGGTTCGCGCCGCCTGCGCTTCAGCGCGACCGACGGCGCCGACGGCGCCGTGCCGGTCTACTTCGCGATGCACAATCGGGGCAAGCAATGCGTGTGCGTCGATTTCAAACGCTCCGCGGGCGCCGCCGTGGTGCTCGATCTCGCGCGCAAGGCCGACGTGCTCATCGAGAATTACACGCCGGGAGTCCTGCGCGGCTACGGCCTGGGCTACGAGGCGATCGCGGCGGTCAATCCGAAAATCGTGATGTGCTCGATTTCGACCTACGGCCAGGATAGCCCGCACGCCGCGCGCATCGGCAACGACCTGGTCGCGCTCGCCGCCGGCGGCTTTCTGCACATGGTCGGCGCACCCGGCGGCCATCCGGTCTACCCGGCTTCGGCGATCGCCGATCACATGACGGCGATCAATGCGTTCGGCGCGATCTCGGCCGCGCTGTTCCATCGCGAACGGACCGGCGTGGGACAGCATATCGATCTCGCGCTCATCGATTGCACCTTCAATTCGCACGATTGGCAGCTCGCCGCCTACGGCGCGTCGGACGGCACGCTCGATCCGCAGCGCGGCGGTACCCAACGCACGGGCGCATTTCCCTACGGTGTGTTTAAGTCGAAGGAAGGCTACATCGGCATCGGCGTCTTCACCGAGCCGCAATGGGCCGCGCTGGCGCGGCGCATGGGGCGCGACGATCTGCTCGACGTGCCGGAGTTCAACAACGCCGGCGGCCGCTTCCAGAACCAGGACGCGCTCAAGCTGATCATCGAGGAATGGCTCGTGACGCTGCCCGGTGACGACGCCGCGATCGCGATCCTGGCCGACGAATTGCGCCTGCCGGCGGCCCGCGTGCTCTCGGTCGGCCAGTACACGCGCGACCCGGAATTGAGCCGCCGGATGGTCGCGCGGATCCCCGATGGCGCGGGCGGCGAACTGCTCCTGCTCAAGTCGCCGCACAAGTTCTCCAGGACGCCGCCGCTCGATCCGCCGTCGGCCGCGAAGCTCGGCCAGCATACCAGCGGCCTGCTGCGCTCACTGTGCGGCTATGGGGACGATCGGCTCGAAGCGCTGCGCCGCGACGGTATCGTGATCGACAGTCAGCCGGAGTAAGGCGCCGGATGCTGCTGCGTCAGGCAGTGGACCGCGCCCAGGCCCCAGACCAGATCGGCCGACGGTATCCCGACGATGCGCCGCCCCGGAAACAGTCGCGCAAGGGTCTCGATCGCGACCGCGTCGGCCGCGCATCCGAAGGTCGGCACGATTACGCCCTGATTGACGATGAGAAAATTTGCGTACGACGCCGGCAACCGTGTGCCGTCGTAGTAGAGCGCCGGCGGCGTCGGCAACTCGGCGATGGTAAACGGACGTCCCTTTTGGTCGCGCATCGCGCGCAGCCGTTCGCGATTGTCGCGCAGCACGGCGTAATTCGCGTCGGCCGAATCGTCCTCGATCACCGTGACGATCGTATCCGCCGTGACGAAGCGCGCGAGGTCGTCGACATGGCCGTCGGTGTCGTCGCCCGCGATACCGTCGCCCAGCCACAGGATCTTCGTCACGCCGAGATACGCGCGCAGGTAGTCCTCGATTTCGCCGCGAATCAGCGTGGGATTGCGATTGGGATTGAGCAGGCACGCTTCGGTCGTGAGCAGCGTGCCGGCGCCGTTGACGTCGATCGATCCGCCCTCGAGCACGATGCCCGGTTCGATGACCTCAAACGCGAACTGCTCGCCCAGGCGGCGCGGCACGGCGTCGTCGAGATCATAGCCGCCGTACTTCTCGCCCCACGAGTTGAAACGCCAGTCGAGGGCTATCTGCGCCGGCGCGTCCGCGTCCGCGGCGCCGAGGCGATTGACGAAGATCGGACCGTGATCGCGGATCCACGAGTCGTTGGTCGGCACGACCGCGAATTCGACGCGATCGATCCGCACCGTGCCACCGTCGGGGGCGGGCGCCCGCTCGATTATCGCGCGCACGCCGGTGGCGAGGCCCGCATGGCTGATCAGGATGCGCACCGGTTCGAAGTGCGCGATCGCCGCCGCCATTTGGGCGAAGATTTGCGGAATCGGCTCGAATTTGCCCGGCCATGTGTCGAAATTATGCGGCCATACGAGATAGGTCGCGCGATGCGGCTCCCATTCGGCAGGCATGCGATAGGCGGCCAGGCGCCGGCGATGCTCACGGGCGGGCGCGGCCACGTCAGCTCCGGAAGCGGCGGGTCAGATCGTGATAGGCGTCGACGCGCCGGTCGCGCAAAAAGGGCCAGTTGCGCCGGGTCTCTTCGATCAGATTCAGATCGCAATCGACGATCAGCGTTTCGTCGCCCGCCGCCGCCGCCCGCGCGAGCACTTCGCCGAACGGATCGGCGACAAACGAACTGCCCCAGAACTCCAGCTCACCCTCGACGCCGGTGCGGTTGACCGCCGCGACGAACACCCCGTTGGCGATCGCGTGGGCGCGCTGCGCGGTCTCCCACGCGTTGCGAATCCGGGTGCGCACGGCCGGGGTCATCTCGCCGCTCCATCCGATCGCCGTCGGGTAGAACAGGATCTGCGCACCGGCCAGCGCCGTCAGACGGGCCGCCTCGGGAAACCATTGGTCCCAGCAGATCAGCACGCCGAGCGCGCCATGGGTCGTGCGATGCGCGGCAAAGTCGAGATCGCCGGGCGCAAAATAAAACTTCTCGTAGTAGCCGGGATCGTCCGGGATGTGCATCTTGCGATAATGGCCCGCCAGGCGCCCGTGTTCGTCGATCACCACCGCCGAATTGTGGTAGACGCCGGCCGCGCGCCGCTCGAAGACCGGCGCGATCACCACGACCTTGCGCGCCGCGGCGACCCGGCCCAGCTGCTCGGTGGTCGGCCCCGGAATCGCTTCGGCCAGATCGAACGCCTCGATCCGCTCGCTCTGGCAGAAGTACTGCGAGCCGAACAGCTCCTGCAGGCAGACCACTGTGGCGCCGCGCGCCGCCGCCTGCTCGATCAGGCTGGCCGCCTTTTCCAGGTTCAACGCGGGGTCGGCCGCGCAGCTCATCTGGATGAGCCCGATGCGAAGAATGCCCGCGTCCATGGTCGATCGTGATAGCAGCCGCGCATCGCCTGCGCCACCCACCTAACGCATCAGCGGCATCACCTGCTCGGCGAAATCGCGGATCACTTTGCGCTGATACTCGGCCGGCGGCAGCAGGCTGATGCCATGAATCCCGCCGCGCTCCAATTCGTTCAATTGATGCGCGATCTCTTCGGGCGCGCCGACCAGGCAGGTGCCCTTAATCGCCTCGGGCGTGATGAACTTGCGCTCGCCCGGCTGCAGGAAGGTGCAATGGCCGTCGTGGATCTGGCGAAACCGCGCATGCTCGGGCAGGCTGAAATCCTCGACCCGCGCAATGTACTGCTCCCATACGTTGGCAAAGTAGGGCGGGATCAGCTCGTCGCGTTTGCCCATGTCCTTCCAGATTTCATAGTTGAAATGCAAAATCGCCGAGACCCACGAGCCGGTCTCCTCGATCACACGGTCGTCGGTCAGGCGATCGCCCGGCCGCAGCACGCATCCGCTGACCAGCGCGGTAGTGACGAACGGGTTGGGCAGCTTGCGCCCGGCCTTGCGCGCGCCCTCTTCGATCAGGCCCCGTTGCGCCTTGACCACGCCGTGTTCGCCGACTGCCGTGATCCAGCCGTCGCCGAAGGCGCCGACCGCCTCGCATGCCTTGGGCCCGTTGGCCGCGACGTAGATCGGAATCGGCTGCTCGAGGTTGATGAAATGGCGATCGCGATGCAGAAACTGGATCTCGCGGGTGCGGCCCCCGAAAGTGTACTCGACCGCCTCGCCGTTGAGCAGCGCGCGCACCACCCGCAGGTATTCGCGGAAGTCCTTGAGCTTCATGGGATTCTGACCCATCACGCGCATCGCGGTATGGCCCGTGCCGATACCGAGAAAGATGCGCCCCGGCGCAATCTGATTGATCGTCGCGATCGAATGAGCGGTGACCGGCGCAATGCGCGTGCCCGGAATCGCCACGCCCGTGCCAATTTTGATCCGCTTGGTGGCCTGCGCCGCCAGCGCCATCACGGCGTAGCAGTCCGACCAGATCATCTGCGAATCGGGGATCCAGGCGCGTTCGTAGCCCAGTTCCTCGGCGTAACGAACCAGATCCCACTTGTCGATATGCGTGTCCACGCAGATGCCGAATTCCATGGCCGTTCCTCCCCGATGCGTCCGCGATGCGCCGCGCGCCGCGCTTTGGCGAGGCGGAACGATTCCACATGCGCGCCGCGTGGTCAAACCCGCCGCCCCCGCGCCGCGCCAAACAACCTGCGCCGATCGGTTGCAACTCGCGGGATGTGATAATTTAATACTAGGTGCCGACGTTCGGGCGCACGGACTCAAGGGAGTATGATCACTTTTCGAGCGCCGGTCGCCGTGGCGATGGAGCCGCGGCGCCGCGCATACGGCAACACTGCCCGCCGCTGATAGCCGGGTCCTGCGCAAGGGCGCGCCGCGAACCCCGCCAGGTCCGGAAGGAAGCAACGGTACCGGCCCACGACCTGTGCCGCAGGGGAGCCTGGCTATCATTCGACGGGCAGTGTTTTGAGAAGACCCATAGATGGCCTCGAGTCCGTCATCCCATCTCGTGCTCGCGCGCAAATGGCGCCCCGAGCGATTCAGTGAACTGGTCGGGCAGGAGCACGTCACCCGCACGCTGATCCAGGCGCTCAAGAGCGG
The DNA here is from genome assembly GCA_035534935.1 of Binataceae bacterium (SeqCode). Classification (GTDB taxonomy): domain Bacteria; phylum Desulfobacterota; class Binatia; order Binatales; family Binataceae; genus JADMIL01. The sequence continues at coordinate 76,947 of DATLRA010000104.1, read as the reverse complement.
CCGGATTGCGCATGCCTTTCTCTTCACCGGAATCCGCGGCGTCGGCAAGACCACCGCCGCGCGGATCCTGGCGCGATGCCTCGATTGTGCGCACGGCCCGACGCCCGAGCCGTGCGGCGAATGCGCCGCGTGCCTCGAGATTCGCGCCGGCGCGGCGCTCGACGTGGTCGAGATTGACGGCGCGACCTATCGCAAGATCGACGACGCCCGCGCGATTATCGAGAACCTGAGCTACCGTCCGGCCCGCGATCGTTTCAAGATTTACATCATCGATGAGGCCCATCAGCTCACCGACCAGGCCTTCAACGCGTTGCTCAAGACGCTCGAAGAGCCGCCCGCCCACGTCAAGTTTATCCTCGCGACCACCGAGCCGCAGAAGATGCCCGAGACGATCCTGTCGCGGCTCCAGCGCTACGACTTCCGCCGGATTCCCTTTGCGGTAATCTTCGCCCGCCTCAAGGAACTCACCATGCGTGAGGGGGCGGCGGCCGACGAAGCCGCGCTCGGACTGCTCGCGCGCGAGGCCGGCGGGAGTATGCGCGACGCCGAGCGGATGCTCGAGACGGCGATCGCCTCGCTCGACGGCAAGGTCACCGAGGGTGAAGTCGCTTCGATACTCGGCGTGGCCAGCCGCAGCCGGGTCTTCGGACTGATCGAAGCGATGCTCGCCAAGGACGCCGCCGCGGCGCTCGGCACGATTCGCGACCTACATCGGCGCGGCGCCAATCTCGAATCGCTCGGCCGCGATATCCTTGAGGTGCTGCGCAATCTCGCCGTCGCCAAATTGCCCGACATCGAGGGCGCGCAAAGTCCGCTCGCCGATCTGCCCGATCAGGAGGCCGCGGAACTCCGCCGAATTGCCGCCGGCGCGAGCAGTCGCGACCTGATGCGCCTGTTTCGCCTGATGGCCGATACCCAGGAGCAGCTTATCCGCTCACCCTATCCCGACCTGCTGCTCGAGATGGCGGTGATCCGGATGGCGACGCTGGCGTCGGTGATCGACGCCGACGAACTGCTGCGCGCGATCGGCGCGGCGCCCTCCGCGGCGGTCGCGCCACGCGGCGGTACCGCGCCCGCGTCGGCCCCGCCGACCCCCGTCGCAGCGGGCGGTGGCGTAGTCCCGAAAAGCGGCGCCACCCAGGCCGCGCCTGGCCCCCTCGAAGCGCAACTCGCGCCGGCTCCCGCACGTCGTATCCGGGTCGAGGGCGAGGTCAAGGCCGCAGCGCCCTTGCGCCGTCCCCCGCCCGCATCGGCTCCGACGCCGAGCAACGCCCCCGCGCCGATCAAGGCCGCGGGCGCGCCCGGCGCCGACCTGCCCGACCTGCGCGAGTTCATCCGCGGCCGCCGCGCGGCACTCTCGGGTTTCATGGAGCAGGGCGCCTTGCTGGTGCTCAACGGCGACGTTGTGACGGTGTACCCGCGCAACGATATTTACATTCGCTACCTGACCGATAATCGCAACGTGATCGCCGAGTTGGCGAGCGAACTTTACGCGCGGCGGATCCGGGTCGAGGTCTCGAACGACGCCGCACCGTCGGCGTCCCCCGCCGCGATCGCCAGCCCGGCGGTTACGGCCGTCACTGAAATCGCGCCGCTCGCGCCGATCGGTAGCGCATCGGCGGACGACCAACCGGACGAGATTGGCGCCGCGCATGGAAACGGCATAGCACCGCGGATTGAGCGCGATGCCCGCGATAACTCCGCAGCCGCGCCCATCGTGCCGAACGGCGCGTCCCCCGACGGGCCTGGCGCGGCCAATGGCACGGCGGCGGCGTCCTCGGCTGAGCTCAAACAGGCGGTGATGGCCGATCCGGTGGTACGCCGTATTTTCGACGAATTTCAGGCGCGCCTGGTCGAGGTGCGGCCGTCGGCTGCGGTCACTCCCGGCGACGGCGCGGCCGCTCAGCGCAAGCGCTAGGCGTGCGGCAAATCATTTTTCTCGAGGAGCAATTCCCGATGCCACAAATGGATCTCTCGGCGTTGATGCAGCAGGCGCAGGCCCTGCAGGAAAAATTCAAGCAGATGCAGGAACTCGCGGCCGCCCGCACGGTCGAGGCCAACGCCGGCGGCGGGATGGTCCGGGCTACTGTCGACGGTTCGATGCAGGTGCGCAAAATCGAGATCGAAGCCGCCCTGCTCGCCGCCAACGACAAGGCGCTGATCGAGGATCTGATCGTCGTCGCGGTCAACGACGGCCTGCGCCGCGCCCAGCAGATGGTCGCCGAGGAGATGGGCAAACTGGGCCCGCTCGGCGGTCTCAAGATTCCCGGCCTGATGGGCGGTGGCGAATAGGCGGCGCGTTCCGCGGTGCATCGGCGATGACGGATAATCTCAAGCGCAACGACGGCCTGCCGCCGGCCATGACGCGGCTCGTCAAGGAGCTCGCGCGCCTGCCCGGTATCGGCGAGAAAACCGCGTCGCGGCTCGCCTTCAACCTGCTCAATCGCCCGCGCGACGAGGTCCTGGCGCTGGCCGAAGCGCTGCTCGAAATGAAGGAACGGGTCGGCCTGTGCGCCGAATGTTTCGGCCTGTCCGACGCCGTCACCTGTCCGATTTGCGCCGACCCGGCGCGCGCCCACGACCTGGTCTGCGTGGTCGAGGGGCCGGCCGACCTGATGGCAATCGAGCGCGCGCGCAGCTTCGCCGGCGTCTATCACGTGCTGCACGGCGCGATCGCGCCGCTCGACGGCATTGGCCCCGACGATATCAAGATTGACGAATTGCTCGTGCGGCTGCGCGATGGGGGCGCCGTCAGCGAAGTGATTATCGCGACCAACGCGACTGTCGAAGGCGAGGCGACCGCGCTCTATCTGGCGAAAATGCTCAAACCCCTGGGCCTCAAGGCGACGCGGCTGGCGCGCGGCTTGCCGGCCGGCGGCGATCTCGAATACAGCGACGCGGCAACGCTAAGCAGCGCGCTCAATGGTCGCCGCGAACTCTGAACCCGCCCGCGCGCATAAATCCTGATTCAGCCGGCCGATACGTGCGGCGGCCGCCGCGTGATCATGAGCCACCCGCGCCAAAATGCGCGTGCGCGATCGACTTGGTTGAAACGAAAGCGCCCGCCGCCGGATTGTAAACCTCCGCCGTCCAAAGCACCGCGAAAGGCACCGAGGTGCCGCCGGTCGCGCCCTGCGCCGCTACCGGATTGCGCGCCATCGACAACTGGAAGTTGTAGCCACCGGCGATCAGAACCTCGCCGTCGGGCAGCGCCACCGCCGCCGCGTAATCGCGCGGTATCGTCATGCTGGTGGGGCATTGCATACCCGCCGCGCCGCTCGCGCCGCCGACGCAACTGAACGACCCGCGGGCCGGGTCGTAAAGCTCCGCGGTGTCGACGATCCGGGCATTGTCGCCGCCGCCGGCGATCAGCACCCGGCCGTCGGCCAGCATCGTCGCGGTATGCTCGTAGCGGCCGTCGGTCATGTTCGTGCCGCTGCCGCGAAAGGCCGCGGTGGTCGATCTGAAACGGCCGGTCGCCGGGTCGTACAGCTCGGCCACCGCAAGCACGTGGCCCCCGGCGTCCGTACCACCGGTGATCAGGACGTCGCCATTGCGCAGCAGAGTCGCGCGCTGTGCCTGGCGCGCCACGTTCAACGAGCCGGTCGGCCGGAACTTGCCGCTGACCGCGTCATAGATTTCGGCCGTCGCCTCGGATTGTCCGCCGGTGTCGCCGCCGCCCGCAATCAGCACGTTGCCGTCGTCGAGCGCGGTCGCGGTATGCTTGCCGTGGGCCGCGTTCATTTTGCCCAGAGTGAAGAATTTGCCCGCTTCCGGATCGTAGAAGCGTTTGACGTTCCCCGTACCTGAAAAAGTGCCGCTGGCCGGATCGTAGAGTTCGGCCGTGTCGAGATTGGTCGTGTGTTCGCTGGTCGAGTCGCCGCCCGCGATCAGCACCTTGCCATTGCGCAGCATCGTCGCCGTATGGTTGTAGCGCGGATTGGTCAGGCTGCCGGTCACCGAGAACCGGCCGATCGACGGATCGTAAATCTCGGCCGGTCCGACCGGGTGGCCGCTCCCCGCTAGGCCGCCCACGATCAGCACGCGACCGTCGGCGAGCAGCGTCGCCGTATGATAGGCGCGGCCAACTTCCAGGCTGCCGGTGCGCGTGAAGGCGCCGGTCGCCGGGTCGTAGATCTCGGCCGAGGCGCTCGCCGACCCTTCACTCGCCACGCCGCCGACGATCAGCACCTGGCCGGTCTTTAGCGTCGTCGCGGTGGCGGCGAAGCGCGAGTCGATGAGGTCGCCGCTTGGCGCGGCGTTGGGCGGTGCGAAGCGTGTGACGCTAGGCTGCGCCGGGGCGCATCCGGCAACCGCGATCGCCACGAGGACGGCCGCGACGGTGATGACGAGGGTTCCAGCTTTCATCGGCTAATGAGCACCAGGCCGTGGCGAATACGCGCGGTCAGCGCCGAGTCTTGCGGCGCGCCGCCGGCTACGGGTCACGGATCGTGAGTCGCGGGTCATGGTTCGTGGGACGAAGAAATCACCCGGCCGAACGAGGCGACCTCGGTCTGCCATTGCGATCCGAAGGCGAGAATCAAGACCTGCTGATTAATCTGCTGATCCTTGGTCAAACTGCGCCAGGTGCCTCCCCCGGCCGCCGCCATCGCCTTGTAGGCGTGCTGCGTCTGCAGGTAGAAGTCCGGCAGACCAGTATCGTCGGCCTGGACGACGCCCTCGCTCTTCGCCCATTGCGCCATGAATCGCTGATGCTCTTCGACGGTCACATCGACCGTATTGAACGTGCCGTTTTCGGCGCGGAACTGCGCGATGCTCTGCATTACCGGTTCGTTGTCTTCATCGAACGGCGGCGTATCGCCGACCAGCACGATGACTTTCTTCGCTTCCGGCCGCCAGCCCATCCGACTGACCGCCGTACGCACCGCGCCCAGCGTATCCTCCTGCCATTCGCCGCCGTCGTGCGCGCGGATGGTATTGAGAAACGTGATCAACTGGGTCGGCGAAACCGTCAACGGCACCGTCTCAAGCGGCTCGCCGCGCCCGCCGAACACTACGATTCCGATGCGCGCGGTCGGCACCAGCCGATGGATCGCGAGCACCAATTGCTTCATCCGGTCCTTGACGTCGTCAAGTATGAGCTTCATCGAGCCCGTGCCGTCGATTACCAGGGTGACGTCGAGGCCCGATTTTCGCAGCCCGCCAATAAATCCGCCGAAGCCTGCGCCAATGCCCTCGCCATAGCCCGATCCGATACCGCCACCGCGTCCGATACCCTCGCCGCCGCCCGCAATCGAGCGCACGTAATGGGTTGCGGCGGCGACCGCCTCGGTGCCGCTGGTCGCCACCATGGGCCGCTCGATCGGCATCGGCGCGGCCATCTCCGGCATCGGCATCTCGGGCATTTTGAGCTCCTTGAGCTCGTCGCCGCTGCCATGGCTACCGCCGCCGCCCGCCGATTGAAAATTTACCGCGATCAGATTGCGGCCCGCTTCGACGTGTACGCCCCACAGCAGGAACAGCAGGATCAGGACATGAATCGTGACTGAGATCGGCAGCGGCCCGGCCATGAATCGCAGCGCGTTCTTGATCATGCGCCAGCGTTCGGTCGGTTCGCCGGTGGCCGCCGCGATAGCGCTGCGATCGCGCGACGTCAGGGCATAGATCGCGATCGCCAATGCGAAGACCGAGACGGCCACCACCACGGCTATGGTTTCGGTCATGTCTCCAAGCTGCCTTTGCCCCGTTCGGAGCCTACCACAACCAGACTCGGATTCCGCCAGATAAATTCATCGGCGCCGATGCTAACCCCCGCCGGCTAGCGCCTACTGCATTCCGCCTTCGGCCGGCGCCACCGACTCGGGTTGCGGTGCGTCGGGCGTCGTCGGTTGCGCCGACTGGCCCTGGGCGGTCTCGCCGCCGGCTTCGTCCCCCGTGTTGCCCGAGACCGCCAGCGCCACCTGGGTCGCCCCCGCGCCCTTGGCGATATCGAGAATCCTCACCATGTCGCCCAGAATCACGCGCGCGTCGCCGTTGAACATGACGAGCTTTTCCGGCGTATGGCTGAGCGCGTCCTTGAGCACGCCGCCCAACTGGTCCTCGCCGACCTGCTTCTGGTTGACGTAAATCTCGTGGCTCGCCGTGTAGGTGACGGTCACGCCCTTGGGCGGCTGCATCGCGGTTTGCGCCTGCACCTTGGGCAGATCGACGTGCGCGGCCGACTCGATCGTCACCGCGGTCGCGACCATAAAGATGATCAGCAGGACCAGGAAAATATCGGTCAGCGGCGTGATATTGATCGCCGCGAAGATACCGCCCGGTTCGTTACTGCCATGCATCGCCATCGCGATCGTCTCCCTGCTCTCCGCGTGCCGCCCGGGGCGCCGCGTCAGCTCCCGGTCGGCGCGCTCGCGGTGGCCGTGCGCTGGGCTGCGATCGCAATCTGATCGGCGCCGGCGGCCTTGGCTACGTCGAGGATCTTCACCATGTCGCCGAGCAGCACAGTGCGGTCGCCCTGGAAGATGACGATCTTGGCGTCGACCCGGCCGAGCGCCTCGGCCAGCGCCGGTTCGAGGTCTTCTTCCGGCACGTCCTTGGAGTTGACGAACAGCTCGTGATTGGCGGTGTAGGTGACGATTACGCCCTTGTTCTCGGGCGACGTGTTTTCGGCTCGCGGCAGGTTGACGTGCGTCGCCGATTCCACCACCACCGAAGCGGTGACCATGAAAATTATCAGCAGAACCAGAAAAATATCGGTCAGTGGCGTGATGTTGATTTCCCAGAACATCCCGCCGCCGCCGCTTGACGGCGTGCTAATTGCCATTAGCCGCCTTGCCCTGCACCACGGCGTCGATCAGCCGCGCCGCGCAGATATGGATCGTCGCGTTGATCCGATCGACCTTCTGCGACAGGTAATTGTAGAAAATAACCGCGATAATCGCGACGGCCAGGCCGAGCGCGGTCGAAATCAGCGCCTCCGAGATCCCGGCGGCGACGACCGAGAATCCGCCCGTCCCCATGATCGCCATCGACTGGAACGCCGCCAGGATTCCGACCACCGTGCCAAACAGCCCGATAAATGGCGCCGACGCGCCCGAGGTTGCGAGCACCCAGATGAGCCCGCGCAGTTGCAGCACTTCGGCAAAGCGGCGCTCTTCATCGACGTCTTCGAGCCGCGCTCGATCGCTCGAGGCAGCCTCGACGATCAGATCGTGAAAGACCCGTTCGCTCGGGTTGCGCGGACTCTGCACCTGCTCGAGCGCCTCTTTGAATTTGCCTTGGCGCAGCGGCCCGATCAGGCCCTCCGCTTTCCGCGAGGCGCGCGTCCCGAGTCCCCACAGGGCCCATATACGCTCGATAATTATGGTTACACAGGCGACCGAAATCAGCAGCAGGGGGTAGGTCGCGTACCATCCCTGCATGATCATCGAGATAATGCTGAACTGGCTCTGCATCACCTGATCCTGAACAAGCGAGTATAGATTTGGAGGAGCGGCCGTCCCCGCCGCTCCAAGCCTGCCCAAGTGCTATAAAATAATCGTTCCTGTCAAGTACGATTTTTAGCGCTGCGACGCCGAACTTCGATTCGTGGCGTGAAGCGACAAGCATTATGGACCAGCCGGTCCGCATTTTCCGGCACCCGGATCGCCGTCCATCGCGGGCCTGACGGCGCGCCCGGCGCCTTGACTTTGAGCACCTCGCGAGACTATCCAGATCGACGGGGCATGATCGGGATATGAACGGCGCGGCGGCCCGCGGGGTGCCTGCCTGCGCGGACTTGACGCCAGTGGTTCCGCGGCGCGCTAGACCGGCGGCGTGGCGTCACGTGCCAGATGGCGCGGCGTCCCGCAGAGGGCGCCGCTGACATTTCCGGCGCCCGGTATGGTAGAACGACGGGATAGCCATGCCGCGGTGCATCGACGATGCGCCGCGCACGGATTCGATAGAGATTTCAATTTGATGCGAAAAAGGAAGCATTCACGATGGCATTACTAGAAGGCAAAGTCGCAATCGTCTCGGGCGCCGGCCGCGGCATCGGCCGCGAAGAGGCCATTCTAATGGCCAAGCAGGGCGCCAAGGTCGTGGTCAACGATCTCGGCGGCCATTTCGACGGAACCGGCCAGTCGCGCTCTCCCGCCGAAGAGGTGGTCAAGGAGATTCGCTCGGCCGGCGGTGAGGCGGTGGCGAATTTCGAGAGCGTCTCGGATTTCAAATCGGCCAAGCGGATCATCGAATGCGCCATCGATAACTTCGGCAAGGTCAACATCATCGTCAACAACGCCGGCATCCTGCGCGATCGCATGATCTTCAACATGAGCGAAGAGGATTTCGACGCGGTCCTCGCTGTTCATCTCAAGGGCACCTTCAACCTCGCGCGCCACGCATCATCTTACTGGCGTGAGCAGCACAAGAACGGCAATCAGCTCAACGGTCGCCTGATCAACACCAGTTCCGATTCGGGTCTGCTCGGCAACGCCGGCCAGGCCAATTACGGTACCGCCAAGGCCGCCGTCGCGACCTTTGCGATCATCGTCGACCGCGAGATGGCGCGCTACGGCGTTACCGCCAATGCGATCGCGCCGGTCGCGCGCACCCGCCTGACGATCGACGCCACGCCGCAGACCGCGGCCACCATGCCCACGCCCAAGGGCGGCGAGGTCGATCGTTTCAGCCCCGCGCATGTCGCGCCGCTGGTCGCCTGGCTCGGCAGCGACGACGCCAAGGACGTGCATGGCGAGGTGTTTCGCGTCGGCATGGGTACGGTCTGGCTGATGAAAGGCTGGCACACCGCGACCCGTGTATCGCAGACCGGAACGCTCAAGTTCTGGGATCCGGCCGAACTCGGCGCGCAGGTCAAAGAGCAGTTGGCCAAGGGCCTGACCAAAAAAGAAGGCCTGGCCGAGGTGCTTACCGGCAAGGTTTGACCTGGTGAGCGCGGCAAGTGATTCTTCGAGCGCGGCCCGCAATGGGCCGCGCTTTCGTTCCGTCCTGCTGATTTGTGCGGCCAACACCGCGCGCAGCGTGATGGCGGAACATCTGATGGTGCGCGAGTTGCGCACGCGCGGCGCGCTCGAGTTGGTCCGCGTGCGCTCGGCCGGCATCGCGCCCTACGCCCGCGACGGCGCCCTGATCTCGCTCGACACGCGCATGACGCTGCGCGACGTCGGCATCGATCTGGGCGACGAGGCGACCTCGATCGACCTGAAGCGCCACCCGGAACTGATCGAGCAGGCCGACCTCGTCATCGCGATGACCGCGCAGCAGGCGCGCGAACTGCGCGAACGCTTCACCCTGGCCGAGGCGCTGCCGGTGCATACGCTGCGATCGTTTGCCGGTGAGGCGGGCGATATCGACGACCCGTTCGAGCAGGGCGATATCGCCTTCACCCAGTGCCGCATCGAAATTAGCCGGCTGATTCCGCTGGTGGTCGATCGGCTGATTGGATGAGTCTGTACAAACTTGCGAGGCGCCCATGGACTCCATGAATCCATCCGACGATCAGATTCGCGCCATTCTCTCGCGCCCGACCACGGTGGCGGTCGTCGGATGCTCCGACAACCCGGATCGCGACAGCCTGTCGATCGCGATGCTGCTCAAGCGCAAGGGCTTTCGCGTGATTCCGGTCAATCCGCAGCTCGCGCCCGACGCGCTGATGGGCACCCTCGGCGAGCGCTGCTATCCCGACCTCGCGTCGATCCCCGAGCCGGTCGAGATCGTCGACGTGTTCCGCCGCTCCGAATACGTCGCGGCGATCGCGCGCGCGGCGATCGCGCGCGGCGCGCGAGTCCTCTGGTGCCAGCTCGGCGTGATCGATCTCGAGGCGGCGCGCGCCGCCCGCCAGGCCGGCCTCACCGTAGTGATGGATCGCTGTCCGGCGATCGAGTACCGCCGCCTCTTCTGATCACTCCGTATAATCCGATCGCTCCGGACCATTCGATCACGGCGGATCATCGCTGATCACCGCCACAACTATCCGCATTCGTTGCGAATGGGCCACCGCGCGCGCGGGCGGTAGCCTCGCGCCGTCAAAAGCGCGAAAATCGGGCAAGGTTCGCTCCGGTTAATCCGCGCCCGCGCACTCGGCCGCTGCATTTTAGGTTGCCCGCATCGCATCAGGGAGGACTTCGCCCATTGAAGGCCCGCAAATGGCGCACGCTCGCGACCGAGCGCGTTTATCAGACCCCGATCTTCAATCTGCATCGCCGCCGCGCCGCCCATCCGCATCGCGGCGAGCGCGATTTCTTCGTCATCGATCCGTCCGACTGGGTCAATATCATCCCGCTGACGCCGAAGAATGAAGTCGTGCTGGTGCGTCAGTTCCGCCACGGGATCGGCGATTTTACGCTCGAGATTCCGGGCGGGATGGTCGATCTCGAGGACCCCAATCCGGCGCACGCCGGGCGGCGCGAGATGCAGGAGGAATGCGGCTACGACACCGACGACGTGATCCCGCTTGGCCGGGTGCATCCGAATCCGGCGATTCAGCCGAACTTCTGCTACACGTTCCTGGCCCGCAACGTCAAAAAGATCGACGAGCCGCATCCGAACCTCGACGGATCGGAGGAGACCGAGGTCGTGATCGTGCCACTGAAAAGCATCAAGGGATTGATCGCGAGCGGCGCGATCAGCCACGCCCTGGTGATCGCCGCGTTCGCCTTTTTCGATGTCTACAATCCGCCGCCTGCCGCGCGCTCACACAAACGATAGGCACACATCGGTGCTATCCGAATTCAGGTCGGACTACTAAGGTGTGATTTCGGCATGTAGTTTCAGTGGAACATTTCAAGTTGCGAGGCCGGTCGGTCGGCCGCCATTGGTAGGAGTGCCGCGATCTCAGCAGCCTGTACGTTCGCGAGCTCCTTTGGTTCCATCTTGTAGAGGCCACCACCATAGACCCGGCCCTCCGCAAGGAGCGTGTCAGGCGGGATCGAATCCAGAAACTTCCAAATGCGCCGCGCAAGTTCCGGGTTATTGGTTAATGCCCTCTTCAGTAATGGCTTTGGATAAAGCAGCAAGTAGACGTTTGCCGCCGTCGCCTCGGACAGGTTCAATATGAAGCGGAAGGGTTTGACGCGCTTTGCGAGCCCACGGCCCATATATGTACAAATGAACGGCGCCGGTGGGCGAATCTCTTGCGCGTACCAAAGCTTCCGGTGTCTACACAGATACGTTCCGGCCACCTTAGGCTTGCCCGTTTCAAGGTAACCCCATAGCGCCGGATAGCGAGATTTGATCTCGCTTTCCGGTAATCGGCAGTCGAGCATGAAGAGTTGTCGCTCGATTTTCGGCAGACCGTCAGCTTCCGCTTCGATGACATCCTTTTCCAAGTAGCGTGGTCCTGGGAGGATTGGTTTAAAGAATTCCGTTGGTAGTTCTCGTGCTTCGATCTCCTTGCGCGACATGATGAAGAAGCCGTTATTTCCGGTCGCCAGCCCGCGCTTAACCGAAAAGAAATCGGCGAGTCGGAATCCATTGTTTGTGGTCTTCATGCCCGATGAGGCTAAGCTTGACCATTTAGCGGAGCTTTGCAGGGCTGAGGTCGGCAGGAAACGCATGTGTGTTGGCTTCGCAAGCGTTCCTCCATAACTGAATTCCACGCCCTTTCCCTGTTCTGCTCGGCGCTTGCGGAACCACACTAACGCTGAGGAAACGAGAGCATCACCAAACTGCAAATCGTTAGGGTCAAATCGGTGTATCCGTAAAAGTTCCACCCGCTCGAGCAAATAGCGCTTTACCGCCCGCCCGTAATTCACATCCATGAACTCGCTCGGGATCAGCCAGCCGGCAATTCCGTCCTCGGCAAGCCAGGCGTCAGCCAGGCCAAGAAAATGGCAGTAAAGACCCGCCAACCCGCCCATCTTCACACCACACGCAATTGTCGTCGCAGCGAGCAGACGAGCCTTTTCCGTTTTGTCCATGTGATGGTGCCGTACATAAGGCGGGTTGCAGATGATCAGATTGAACCGTTTGCTTTCTCGTGGCGCTGTCACCCTGGTGAAGTCACCAAGCGTCAAATTCACGGGAAAACCGTTCCAAAGTTTCCGCGCCGGCTTCCCATAATGCGGATCAATCTCGAATCCCTCTGCAGCTTCGATCCGCGATACTCGGAACTGACTTAGCAATGCCGCGTAGAAAGAACCTGTACCGAATGCAGGATCGAGGAAACGTACCGGCGCATTCGCCGGCAGCAAGGTCCGGGCATACGCAAGCACATCCGAAGCTAACAGCGTCGGCGTGGCGAACTGCCCTAGCCGGTTTCGTTCTTTCTGTGTTTTTGCGGCGTCCAGATCGCTTTGCAGTGCAAGCCGCCGTGCCTCGACTGACGTTATAGCGAGCATGGTCTCACAATCCGAACTTCGCAAGCTCTTCAATCCGGTGCTCCCAAACCCAGTCAATTCCCTCCGCGGCCTCATAGCCTAGATAGCCAGTATCGAAATACCCACAGAGGAATAAAATGAATCGCATGTTTTTGCCGTAAGTATCACGAAGCTGATTCATTTTGGTCGCTTCTTCCTTGCGCCGCTTGTTTACATTGGTATAGTCACCGGCCGATTTAGCCTCAATCAAAAGCGGTAGCTCGCCCGGTTTCGCACTCTTCGGCATAACCACCGCGTCGACGGGAATGTTGAGCCTCTTCTGGTCAGGCCGCTTCACCGGAACATTTAGCCGGTTGGCGTAAGTGCCCGACGGCATCGCGTCAAATTTAACTTTAGGTGGAACCCGCCGGTATCCGCGCTTTTGTAACCAGGCTTCAATTGCAGCCAATTGGCGCTTTTCCTGCGCGTTACGAATTGTCGGATTAGCGACCGCTCCGCAGAGACGATCAGCGACAATAGTCGCGGCCCGCTGAATCTCACTCTGGGTTGCAGCCATCCTGCGACCTAGCCAAGTGAAAATATCCGGATCAGCAAGCCTCTCAAGAATAGTGCCGATGCACTTAAGTTGGCTTTCCAGAGCTTCGGGCATTATCCGCAGCGGTATTCTTCCCTCCTCCATAGACGAGACAAGTGTTTTTGATACTCCAGCCAGTCCAACCAAGCGGTCGACCGCGATAGGTGGGCACGTCGACATCCGCAGTGTTGGCAACACATTGGGCTCCCGTCGTAGTAACTCGGCGCTCACGTCTGTGAGGTTTCGCGTTTTGTCCAGAGTCGCTGTGACGTCCTTCGTAGCTTTAATGCGAGCCGCTCGATAAGCAACCGGCGCGAAGTCCATAAACCACTTGTTGTACATATCAACTGAACGAAGAATATCGGCTTTCCATAAGTCGGGATTTATCCGATTGACTCCTCTGTTCCCACTGTCACCCGGCACGCTGTCGCCTCTTTTCTATGTTGTCTGCCATTCCTGATAGCTCCATATCAGCTCCATCTCCAACGACCGTCTGTCCAGGCTATCTAGCATATTGGTAGACGCACCCGCGAACAGATAGCGAAGTGGGGTAATGTTTGCTCCAAGGACTCAAGGAAGTGGTTCTGCATGATCGCCAATCAATGCACAGCAGTCAGGTGGATCGGAAATAATTATTGCCGAACCAAGACGCCGCACGCCTACTGCGCGCGGTGCCGAATTGGTCACGGGGCGGGCGGACCGCCGAAGCGCCGGCGCGCGATCGCATAGGCCGGCCATACGCATACGCCAAGCACGATCGCGACGATAAAGTCGCGCCGGCCGCTGGCGTTATGCGAGACGGCCAGGCCGAACGTCGCGATCCACGTCGCCATCGGCGCCGCCGCGACCGCGATCAGTGCCGCGCGCCCGCCCGGAATCACGAACAGCCCGGCGCGATCCGGATGGGTCCGCCGCAAGCGGATCAACGCCCACATCTCCAGCGCCAGCGCGCCCATGTAGAAAAAAACGTCGAGCAGCACGAGCGCGATGAAGCCGATCGGCACCAGGATCGAGAAGAGCAGGCAGCAGACGACGATCGATTGCACCGGGATGCCGCGGCCGGCGCGAAGCTGGCCGAGGGCCGCCGGCAGATAGCCTTCGCGCGCCAGCACGTAGGGCATCCGCGAGACCCACAGCATCGCGGCCTCGAAAATCGAGAACGCGGAGATCGCGCCGCCGATCGCCAGGGCCAGGCCGAGCAGCGGTCCGCCGATACGCTTGCCGACTTCGACGAAGTAGCCGGCCTGCCACGCCGCCGTCGAGGTGGCGCCCGCGAGCGCGACGCCGAGCGGCATCAGGTAGCCGAGCGCGACCAGCGGTAGCGCGATGGCGATCGCCCGCAGGTAGTTGTGGCGCGGATTTTTGATCTCGCCCGCGACCACGCTCAGATTTTCCCATCCGCTGTAATTCCAGATCACGATGCTGAGGCCGCCGCCCAGCGCGCCCAGCGCGTCACGCCCGAACATCGGTTGAATGGGCGCGGTCCAATGGATCAGGCGCGGCATCCCGGCAATCACCAGCGCGGCGAACGGCGCGATCAGCACCACCGCCAGTCCGATCGAGGCGCCTCCGACCGGCCGGATACCCAGCAGGTTGAGCCCGCCGGCGAGCCATACCAGGGCGACGCCGATCGCGATTTGCGCGGGCGCGCCGAACGGAATCGCGAACGACAGGTATGACGCGAAGAGCACCGGGTAGATCGCCATGTCGACCAGCGTATAGAGGATCGTGAGGTAGGCCTCGGCGAAGCCGGCAAACGGTCCGAGCGCCTCCTTGACCCAGAAATAGAATCCGCCCTCGAGCGGCATCAGCGCGGTCAGTTCGGCGGCCATCAAAGCGGTCGGCAGGCTCAATGCGAGTGGTACGACCAGGCATAGCAGCAGCGTCAGTCGGGCACCCGCGATCCGCACCGCGTCTTCGATCCCGTAGGCACCGCCGCTGACCACCAGGTACATCAGGGCTGCCAGCGCGAGCACGCCGACGCGCGCGGCGGGCCCGTCACCTGGCGATCCGCGGGCCGGCAATGCGGGCCCGGCGGCACCGCCGCGTGGAGCGCCGCCGACTTCGCGATCGGTGCGCGGGCCGCCGTCGCTCAAGGCGCCGTCGCCTCGCCGATTCGGGCCGTCCGGCGTCCGGCGCCAAATCTACGCCCGGGCCGTTTCCGAGAGGGGGGATTGCGCGGTATTATTGAGCGGCGCACCATTAAGTGTTGGCTAAAGCGCAGTCGTCCGGCGAAGCCGGCGGCCCACCCGGAGAGATTGTCACGTTGAGCGTCAGAATCCGCTATGTTAACTAGGGTTCCCGCGCAGCCGCAAGGTTCCCACCGCTATATGAAATTGATTGCTAATTGGGCACACGCCGTGCTCGCGATCGCCGCAGTCGCGATGGTCGGATGCGCGGCAATGCGTGGCGGCAGGCCGATGGCGGCGGTCGGCGGCGACCAGGGCCATCCGTTTGGCGGCGCCCCGCCAGTGGCGATTCCGCAGGAAGCCTTTGCAATGGGCGCGTATCTCAAGGCGGAAGTAGCCACCCAGAACGGCGACCGCGCCGAAGCGCTGAGGCAGTACGCCGACGCCGTGAAATACGATCCGCATAATGCGGCGCTGCGCGTGCAATTGGCGACGCTCTACGTCCGCGACGGTCACCTGAAAGAGGCGCTCGATCAGGCCGAACAGGCCATCGCGCTGGATCCGACCTACGCTCGTCCGCAATTGCTCGCGGCCGGCATCGACACCGCGACGGGCGATGACGCCACCGCCGCAAAGCGCTACCAGGAAGTGATCAAGCTGGAGCCCGACAACCAGGAGGCCTACCTGTTCCTGGGCACGCTCTACGCCAAAGAGGGCCAGTACACTACGGCCGAAGGCATCTTCAAGCGGCTTATCGCGCTCGATCCGACTTCGTTCCTGGGCTACTACTACGCCGGCCGCGTGATGGTCGCGGCGAAGAACTATCCGGCCGCCGAGACCTACTACCAGAAGGCGCTCGAGCTCAATCCGCAATCCGAACTCGTGCTGCTCGACCTGGCCGTGCTGCGCGAGCTCGAGAACAAGCCCAAGGACGCGATCGCGCTCTACCAGAAGATTCTCCAGACCGACCCGACCAACGACGAAGTTCATAAGCGGCTGGCCGAACTCTACGGCGGCGACCAGAGCGTGGATCTGGCGCTGAGCCAGCAGCTCCAGCGCCAGGAGCAGCTCGAGACCAATCCGGCCGACACGCGCACCAAGATCGGGCTGCTGTTCTTTGAGCGCGGCGACTTCGATCGCGCCGCGACCGAGTTCAACCTGGTGCTCGGCTCCGAGCCGAAAAATTACCGCGTTCATTATTATCTCGGCACGGTCTACACCGAGCTCAACGAGAGCGACCAGGCGATCGCGGAGTTCCAGGCAATTCCCGAGACCGATGAACATTACGTCGAGGCGCGCCTCCAGCTTGCCTACCTCCACGACAAGCAGAGCGACTACGCCACGGCGGTCACCAACCTGCAGCAGGCGCTGGCGCGCAAGCCGAATGATCCGGAAATCATGGGCTACCTGGTGGGCGTCTACCAGGAGCAAAAGGATTACCCGCGGGCGATCGACCTGGCGCAACAGATGATAGTGCTGCAGCCGCGCAACGACAAATTCCATTTCACGCTCGGCGCGCTTTACGACGAGGCCAAGGAAAAGCAGCTCAGCGCCGACGAGATGCGCAAGGCGATCGAAATCAATCCCGCCAACGCCCCCGCCCTCAACTATCTCGGCTACACCTACGCCGAAGGCGGCACGCGCCTCGACGAGGCGGAAAAGCTGATCAAGCGCGCGCTGGTGATTGAACCCGAGGATGGATTCTACGTTGACAGTCTCGGATGGGTCTATTACGAGAAGGGCGAATACCAGCTGGCGGTCGATCAACTCGAGCGCGCGGTCAACTTGACCGGTGACGATCCGACCATCACCGAACATCTTGGCGACGCCTACGCCAAGGTGGGCAAGCCGCGCGACGCCCGCCATCAGTACGAAGACGCGCTCAGGAAAGCTCAGGATGCGGACCAGATCCAGCGCCTCAAGAACAAACTTGCCGCTCTGCGCGGCGATCAACAGCGCGCCCAGCATTAGCGCCGCGCCGCACCGGCTGACGCTCGCCGCGGCGCTCATCGCGAGCGTTGCGCTCGCGGCGTGCGCCGCGCAGACTAACGTCAGCCTGCACATGGCGACCGCGCATACCTATGCCGCGGAGCTTGCCGACACCGACGCGATGCTGCTCTCGATGCAGACCGGCGCGGTGATGGAGTACACGGGCGGTGGCCAGCACTTCAAGCTGCGCGAAAATATCGTCGTGCGGCGGCCAGCCAGTCTGCGCGTCGAGGCGCTCTCCGCGCTCGGCGTCGCGCTGGTGCTCGCGGCCGACAGTGGCCAGGTGACAATCTACGATCCGGGCAGGAATACGCTGATGCACGGGCCGGCGACGGCCGCTGTGCTCGATCGCTACGCACGCATCCCGATGGCTCCGGAAGCGGCTGTACGCCTGTTGATGGGGCTCTCGCCGGACGCCGGGATGCTCGCCTTTCCGCCCGATTTGATGATCCACCCGACCGATCCGAACGGACTTGAAATCCTGCGGTATAAGGAACCGCTGGGTGTGACCGACGACCTGGGCTTCGGTCCCGACGGCTATTTGGCGCAAGTGCGCGAGACGCGCGCCGACGGCCGCGTCAACTACGAAGTAAATTACAGTGACTATCAGGATATTGGCGGCGGACAGAAGTTTCCCCGCATGATCGCCGCCAGCTTTCCGATTACCGGTGCGAGCGTGACCTTCCGCTACGACAATCCGCTGATCAATAAGGACATTCCCGATTCAACTTTCTTGCTCGCGCCGGACCACGTGGTCAAGCATCTCGACCTCGGCATGATCGGCGGCGCAGTGACCGCCGGGCGGGGCTGATCGCGCGTGATCCGAATCCGGCCGGTTCTGTTCGCGCTCGCCGCGCTGATGTTGGCCGCGGGATGCCGCGTCAACCGGCCGCCCAATGACCACGCGGCGACCCAGACGCTGTACGATTCAATGTCCAGCGATCCGGGCACCTTCAATCCCCTGCTGGTGACCGACTCGGCGTCCAATGCGGCGATCGGCGATCTGTTCGAGAGCCTCGTGCGCATCAATCCGCAGACGCTCCTGCCCGAACCGGGCCTTGCCGCAAGCTGGGATCTTGGCGATGGCGGCAAGACGATCACGTTCCATTTGCGCCACGGCGTCGTCTGGTCCGACGGGGTGCCGTTTACCTCGCGCGACGTGATATTCACAATGCGCACGATCTACAACCCCAAGGTGCCGAACTCGACCGTCTCGTCGATGCTGATCGATGGCCAACCGATCGCGGTCGCGGCGCCGGACGATTACACAGTCGTGATGCGCTTGCCACGGCCGTTCGCGCCGCTGTTCTACTCTGTAGGCTTTCCGATCATACCGGCGCATATTCTTGAGCCGGACGTCGCTTCGGGCGCGTTTATCCACACCTGGGGAATCGACACACCGCCCGATAAGCTGGTCTCGGACGGCGCGTACCTGATGACGCGTTACGTGCCGGCCCAGCAGCTTGCCTACCGGCGCAATCCGGCCTACTGGATGCGCGACGAGAGCGGCGGCGAATTGCCGCGCCTGCGTGGCCAGGTGCGCCTGATCGTGCCCGATCAGAACGCCCAATACCTGCGCTTCATGGCCGGCATCACCGACGTCTATTCGCCGCGTCCCGAAGAGGTAAACGGCCTGCGCGAGAATGCCGCGCGACTGCATATCACGGTCAAGGATGTGGGTATCGACACGGGCTCCCTGTTTTTCGTCTTCAACCGCAATCCGCGTCATTATGTAGCTGGTTCAGTGACTAATCCGAAGTATAAATGGTTCACCGATCCGAATTTCATGCGCGCCCTGGCTCATTCGATCGACAAGCAGGGAATTATCAATCTGTGTTTTCGCGGACTCGCGGTTCCGGCAATCTCGGATACCTCGCCGGAGAACAGGATATTCTACAATCCAAACCTCACTCCGTATGACTATGATTTGAATCTGGCCGCGCGGATCCTCGACGAAGCGGGCTACCGGATGCTGCGGCCGGGCGTGCGCGGCGACCCCGGCGGCCATCCGCTGATCTTCAATCTCACGACCAACACCGGCGTGCCGGTGCGCGATCAGATGTGCGCTATCTTCAAGCAGGATCTTGCGACGCTGGGAATTCAGGTCAACTACCGGCCGCTGGAGTTCATCTCGCTGGTCAAGGCGCTGGAATCGTCATTCGATTGGGATTGCGTGCTGATTGGTTTCGGCGGAACGATCGAACCCAACGACGCCTCCAACTTTCTCCGATCCTCCGGCAATCTGCATGTCTGGAATCCGTCGCAGCCCAAACCCGCGACGCCGTGGGAGGCCGAGATCGACAGCCTCATGGACCAGGGCACCACTGTGATGGATGAGCGTCAGCGCGCGCCGTTTTACTGGCGCATCCAGCGGATATTGCACGACGAATTGCCGATCATCGAGACCGTTCGCCAGGTCGAGTATATCGCCTATCGCAATACGATCGTCGGGTACAATCCGACGGTGTGGGGATTGTACAAGCCCGAATGGATGGAGTTTCGCGCGCAATGACCATATCGCCGCGCGCGGGTATCCGCGAGTAATCCGATGGGCCGGTTTCTGCTCAAGCGGCTGCTCCTGATGATTCCGCTGATCGTCGGAATCACCTTTATCTCTTTTGCCGCGATGTCGCTGGTGCCGGGCAATTTCGTCTCGAGCCTGGCGCTCGATCCGAAGATTTCGCCCCAGGTGCTCAAGCAGATGGAAGCGGAATTTGGACTCGACCAGCCACTGATGATCCGCTACCTGCGCTGGCTCTGGCAGGTCGTGCATATGAACTTCGGCGTCTCGCTGGCCTATCGCGTCAATGTCACCAACCTCATCGCCTCGCGCGCGGCCAATACCGTGCTGCTGGCGCTCGCGAGCATGGTCCTGTCGTGGGCGATCGCGATCCCGGTCGGCATCATCGTCGCGGTGCGGCAGAATTCGATTCTCGATCGTACGCTTTCCTTCATCTCTTTTCTGGGCATGTCGGTGCCGGGATTTTTCCTTGCGTTTCTCGCCATGGATTTTGCGCTGTGGAGCGGATGGTTTCCGGTGGGCGGCAGTTTCTCGCCCGATTACGCTACGCTCGACGCCTGGAGCCAGGTCGCCGACCGCTTCAACCATCTCATCCTGCCGGCACTGGTGCTCGGCCTCGCCGGGGTGGCCTCGCTGATGCGCCTGATGCGGTCGCAGATTCTCGAGATCAAGCATGCCGAGTTCGTGCGCACCGCGCGCGCCAAGGGCCTCTCCGAAAGCCGCGTCATGTACAAGCACGTGCTGCGCAACGCGCTGAACCCGTTCGTCACGATGGCCGGCTACGGTCTGGCCGATCTGCTGGGCGGCGCCGCGCTGGTCGAGACCGTGATGAATCTGCAAGGCCTCGGCCTGCTGTTGCTGACGGCCGTGCGCTCGCTCGACGTGCCGCTGGTGATGGGCTCGGTGCTGATGGGCACGATCTTGCTGCTGGTGGGAAATCTGCTCGCCGATATCGCGCTGGTCGCGGTCGATCCGCGCGTCGATTTCTCCACGCTGGCCTCGCAATGAGCGCGCTGCCGCGGCCGTCGCTCACGCCCGCATTTGAGTCCGCGCGTCGCGGCGATCGCTCGCGTGTTGGCCAATTGGCGTCCGCGGCGCGGCACGAATGGCGGCTGGCGCCGCTCACCGCGCGCGTCTCGGTCCTGTGCCTGCTGATCTTCTATCTTTTCGCCGCCGCCTCGCCGTTGATTGCGCCCTACGATCCGACTCATCAATACCGCAATCTTCCCGACTGTCCGCCGATGCGGCCGCATCTGAGCGCGCCCGCGGATTGGTCGCACGGACTGCTCTTCGCCTATCCGATGAAGATGGACGACGCGCTCGCGCGCCATTTCGTCGAAGATCGCTCGCGCAAGATCTGGCTGCGCTTTTTCCATCGCGGGCATTTCCTCACCACCGAGTCGCCCGACGATCCCTGTTTCATCCTGGGCAGTGAAGGCCTCGGCCGCGACCTCTTCTCGCGCATCGTTTACGGCGCGCGGGTCAGTATGTGTATTGGACTGGTCGGCGTGCTGATCAGCTTCTCGCTGGGTATCAGCGTCGGCGCATTCTCCGGCCTGGTGGGCGGCCGCACCGACAATCTGATCATGCGCTGGTGCGAAATCGAGATGTCGCTGCCGAGCTTTTATTTTCTGCTCGCACTCGCCGCCGTCATTCCGTCCGGGATGAGTACGGTCGCGACATTTTTCATGATCGTCGCGATCATGTCGTTCATCGGATGGGCCGGATTCGCGCGCGTGATCCGTGGCATGGCGGCGTCCCTGCGCTCCGCCCCCTACGTCGAGGCTGCGCGTGCGCTCGGCGGGTCGCGCACGCGTCTGCTCATGCGCCACGTGATTCCAGCAGTGCTCGGCTTCGCCGCGGTCAACGCGTCGCTCTCGATCCCCGGCTATATCCTCGGCGAGAGCGCGCTCTCGCTACTCGGCCTGGGCATCCAGGAGCCCGCTTCGAGTTGGGGCAACCTGCTCGCGCAGGCGATGGATCCGCAGAACATTGAGCATTATCCGTGGGTGCTGATTCCCGGCATTTTTATTTCCGTCGCCGTGATGGCGTTCAATTTTCTCGGCGATCACCTGCGCGACCGCCTCGATCCGGCCAACTTTAGCTAGCCATCGCCGGCCGGCCTCGGCGCGCCGTTTGTCGAGTCACGCCGCAAATTGCTACAAGCCCAGACCAGGGCGCGGACCCGCAATGCAATCCGGACGACGGCCCGCGCCGCGCCGTGCCACGCGGGTGGCGAAACCTTAAGCTTCGAGCGACGCACCGTCGTGGAGCCGAGCAGTGAGTGACAACGCGAAAAAACCGACTCCGGTAGCCGACGATTTGAGCCGCGCCTTCTGGGACGGCGCGAAAGCCGGCCGCCTGGTCATCCAGCGCTGCGCGTCGTGCGGCTACTACAATCATCCGCCACGCCCGTTTTGCGACGCCTGCCTCAGCCGCGAACTGAGTTTCACGCCGGTCAGCGGTCGCGGCCGGATCCATACTTTTACCGTGATGCATCAGCGCGACGTCGTGGGCTACGAGGACGAAGCGCCGTTCGTCAATATCGTCGTCGAACTCGCCGAGCAGCCGATGCTCCTGATGGTTGCGAACGTGCCGGCGGCCGTTCGCGCGAGCGTCCAGATCGGCGCCAGCGTCGAAGTATATTTCGAGGATCGCGGCGATGCGGTGATCCCGCAATTTCGCATACTGTAAGTGACGCGCGCGGCGCGCGCATCGGAGCTATTCGAGATGTGGGAGGGCAGGGGAAAAACCGCCATCGTCGGCATCGGCTATTCCGAGATTACCCGCCGGCCGCTAAAGCCGCTTGGTCTCCTCGCGGCCGACGCCTGCCGCGCGGCGATCGACGATGCGGGCCTGGCGCCCGAACAGGTTGACGGCCTCGCCACCTATCCCGAATCGCCCTTCGCCGGCGCCGGTAATCGCGACGGTGAAGACGTCGTCAGCGTCGCCTTTATACTCAATCATCTCGCACTCGCGCCCGACCTCCGCTGGTACGCGCAGATTGAAACCGGAATGATCGCGAGCCCGCTGATCGAGGCCGTCAATGCGCTGATCGCGGGCGCCTGCGAGTACGTGCTGGTCTGGCGCGCGCTGCATCGCCCGGCGTCGCGCGCGGCCGGCGCGACCGGCGCTGCCGCATCGCGTGGCGCGCCGCGCGCATCCGGCGACGCACAATTTCTTGCACCCTACGGATGCGCCTCGATCGTGCAGACCCATGCGCTCGCATGGCAGCGTTATATGCATCGCTACGGCGCCACGCGCGATGCGCTGGCCGCGCTCGCGCTCAACAGCCGGCACAACGCCAACCTCAATCCGCGCGCGTTTTTTCATCGCGAACCGATGACCCGCGATGACTATTTCAACTCGCGCTGGATCGCCGAGCCGCTCTGCCTGTTCGACTGCGACGTGCCGGTCGACGGCTGCGTCGCGATGATCGTCACCACGGCCGATCGCGCGCGCGATCTGCGTAATCCTCCCGCCTTCATCGCGGGCTATGGGCAGAACACCGCCCGCCGCCGCACGCTGCTCTACTACACGCTCGACGACTACATGGCCTGTGGCGGGTCGTTGGCGCGCAAGCTCTGGGCGTCGGCCGGACTCGGTCCGCGCGAGATGGACGCGGCGCAACTCTACGACGGCTTCAACCCATCGACGCTCTACTGGCTCGAGGCGGCGGGCTTCTGCGCCGAGGGCGAGGGCGCCTCGTTCGTGCAGGACGGCCGTATCGCGCTTGAAGGCGAGTTGCCGGTGAACACCTTTGGCGGCAGCCTGAGCGAGGGGCGGATGCACGGCATGGGGCATATCGCCGAGGCGGTCCGCCAGGTCACCGGAGCGGCCGGTCCGCGGCAGATTCCCGGCGCCGCCGCGGTCTGCGCGATCGACGGCTCGCCGATGCTGCGCGGCAGCGCGATCGTGGTAACACGCGATCCCTGACATTCGCGCGAACGACGCGCGGCGCCCCGTGAATAACTACTGAGTAGTGAATGAGTAATGAGGCTGGCAATGCGACCGAGGGTGGGTGATCGAAAATGAGTACCTACTTGTATGAGGTTCTTGATCGCCTGGTCGCTTTTGACACGGTGAGCGTCAACAGCGACGTTCCCGCGATCGAATACCTTGCCGGACATTTCGAGCGTGCCGGGTTCACGACTTCACTGCATCGTATCGACGTCGGCGGGGTGGCCCAGGCCAACCTGGTTGCATGGGCGGGTCCGCCGCGCGAGGGCGGACTGATTATTTCGGGCCACGTCGATACCGTTCCCTTCGCCGGGCAGCCCGGATGGAATCGCGATCCGCTCAAGCTCGAAATCGTCGATGATCGCGTTTTCGGTCGCGGCACCACCGACATGAAGGGCTTTCTCGCCCAATGCGCCGATGCGGCGCGCGCGCTCGATCGCCAGCGCTTGCAGCGTCCGCTGGTCTTCCTTTTTACCGCCGACGAGGAGGTCGGGATGCTCGGCGCCGAGCGGATTGCGCCGCTGCTCGCCGAAATCCTGGGTGACATTCCACGTCCGCATCTCGCCTGGATCGGCGAGCCGACGTCCTACGCCGTGCTGCACGCGCACAAGAGCGTCTGCGCCTTCGAGGTCAAGGTCCGCGGCCGCGGCGGCCATAGCGGCGCCCCGCAAATGGGCGTCAACGCGATCGCCGTGATGGGCAAGGTAATCGAGACGATTGGCCGTCTGCAGGCCGAGCGGCGCGCCTCCCGCAGTGCCAAGTTCGCCGAAATCTTTCCGGAGTCACCGCACGACGTGATGAACTTCGGTATTATCGCCGGCGGTATCGCGACCAACGTCATCGCCGAGCGTTGCTCGCTGCGCATGACCTACCGCTCGCTGCCCGGCGTCGACCCGCTCGATCTCTACCGCGAAGTCGGCCGCCGCCTGGCGCAAATCGATCCGCACGATTACGGCTCGCCCGATGTCGCCGCGGCAATCGAACTCGGACCGCCGGTGATCGCGCCCGCGATGCTCTCGCCGCGCGGCACCACGCTCGAGCAGGCGCTGTTCGCCGTCACCGGCGCCACCACCGCGGCCGGCGCGCCCTTTGCCACTGACGGCGCCTGGTTCGCGCACGCCGGTATCGCAACGCTGATCTGCGGCCCCGGCGATTTCGATCAGGCCCATCAGCCCAACGAATCGATCGGGCGCGGCGCTTTCGAGCGCGGTCCGGCGATGATCCTCGAGGTCATCGATCGGCTCTGCTGCCGCGATCTATCAAAATGACGCGCGCTTTGCGGCGCCGTCAATGGCTATTCCGACTGGCTAATCGAGATACCCTATCGGCCGCATAACGGCCCACGCTAACGGATCTTCGCGCTGCGGACAAAATCGATCATCAGCCGGTTGAATTCCCCGGCTTTCTCGAAGTACGCCGAATGGCCCGCGCCCGCCACCCGCTCGAAGCGTGAATGCGGAATCCGCCGCGCCATCACTTCCATCACGTGGGCCGGCGCCAGCGCGTCCTGCTCGCCGACCAGCAGCATCGTGGGCACGCGCCGGTCGATGATCGGTTGGACTTGGTTGCGGATGCTGAACAGGGCCGCGAGCAGATTTGGCGGCACGTGAAAATTAAGGCCGGAGATCTGCTGGTACAGGAACCACAGTTGCGGTTCGCGCTCGGGAAAATCCGCCGCGTAGGCGCGCGCCAGCACCTCCGCCAGGCCGCCCTTGGCCGACTCGCGCAGCTTCGCCTGCTCGCGCATCACCTCCGCGTCGTCCATCCCGGCCGTCGTATCGCACAGCGCAATCGCCGTGACGCGCTCCGGATACGCGATCGCAAAGCCGAGCACCGTCCATCCGCCCATCGATTGCCCCGCGAGCGCCGCGCGCTCCACGCTAAGGTGATCGAGCAGTTGGCGCAGATCCTCGACGAATGCTGCCGGTCCGGGACCGTCGGCCAGGTCGCGCGAGAGGCCGAACCCGCGATGATCGAAGGTGATGCAGCGAAAGTGCCGCGCCAACACCGGGACCTGCTGCCACCAGCTCAGATGGCTCCCGCCGCCGCCGTGCGCGAGGACGATCGCCGGCCCCTCGCCGTGGCTCTCGTAGTACAGTTCGATACCGTTGATGCGGGCGTAAGGCATGGGCGCACTCCTGCGAGTTGTCTAATTTTGCGTCAAACTGTCACGTCCAGTGAAACCGCGCGCGGCCTCTCGGCGCACGCTCGCCGCCCGCCGCGGCGATTCGTGCGGTGCTCCGCGCCAATGCCGCAATTGCGCGCCATCGCGGCGTAAAAATCAATCCCGCAGCGCCGCCACCGGCCGCACTCGCATCTGGCTGTCGACCGCGATTGCGCCTTTGCCCGGCGCCAGGACCTTGACCGGATTGAGATCGAGTTCGGTTAATTCCGGAACGATTTCGACCAGCGCCGACAGGCGTGTGAGCAGCGCCGCAAACGCCGCGCGATCGCCCGACGGCGTGCCACGATAGCCGTCGAGCATCCGGCTCGAGCGCAGGCTCGCGATCATGTCGTCGGCATCGACGTCGGTCACCGGTTGCAGCCGAAACGCGACGTCCCGGATCAGCTCGACCATCGTTCCGCCCAGGCCGGCGACCAGCAGCGGACCAAAGGTCGGATCGCTGGTGACGCCGGCCATCATCTCGATTCCACCGCTGACCTCGCGCTGCAGCAGCACGCCGTCGAGCGTCGCGCCGGTCGCGCTTATCCGCTCCTCGAGCAATCGTGCCGCGGCGGCGACCGCGTCCGCCGAGGTCAGTCCGAGGATCACGCCGCCGACGTCGCTCTTATGCACCAGGCCGGGCGCGATTGCCTTGGCCACCAGTGGGTAGCCCAGCCGCTCGGCGACATCCCGCGCCTCGCCGACCGTGGTCTGCTCGGCCTGCGCGATTTCGATTCCTGCCGCGCGCAAGACGGTGTTGAGGTCGCCCGGCGAGAGCCAGCGCGGGCCGTCGGCGCCGGTCAGCACGCGATCGATAACCGCACGCACGGTCTCGCGAGCGAAGCGGCTGAGCGTCTGCGCCTCGCCACGCGGCCGCGCCCGCCAGCGCCCGTACCGCGCCGCTGCGGCCAGCGCAATCGCCGCATTCTCGGGGAAATTGTAGGCGGGAATCGCACCACGCGCGCCCTGGTTGAGCTCTGCCGGCGCGCCGGCCGTGGAAACGAAAACCGACAGCACCGGTTTGTGCGCTGGCACCGCCGCCGCACCGCGCGCGATACCCGCCGCCGCGTCGCGTGAATTGGTGACGATCGGCGGAATATAGACCGCCACCAGCGCATCGATATTCGGATCGTTGCCGACCGCCGCGATCGATCGGGCGAAGTCCTCCGCGCTGGCCCCGGCCGTCATGTCGATCGGATTTGCAAAGCCCGCGCTCTCCGGCAGATTCGCGCGCAACTGGCTGACTGTCGCCTGATCGAGCGGCGGCAATCGCAGTCCGTGGGCCTCGCATGCGTCCGCCAGCAATACCGCGGGGGCACCCGCATTGGTGACGACGCCGACCCGCGCGCCCGTCGGTACCGGCTGGCTCGAGAGCAAGGCGGCGATATCGAATAGTTGTTCGAGGGTCTCGGTGCGAAGCACCCCGGCCTGCTCGAACAGCGCGTCGACTACGATATCGAGGCTCGCCAGCGAGGCCGAATGGCTGCGCGCGGCGCGCCGCACGGCGGCCGATCGTCCGGATTTGACCGCGACGATCGGCTTGCGCCGCGCCACCTCGCGCGCGAGGCGCCCGAACATCTGTGGATTGCCGACGCTCTCGAGGTACAGCACGATTACCGCCGTCCGCGGATCGTCGGCCCAGTAGGCCAGCAGATCGTTGTTCGACAAATCGGCGCGGTTGCCGGCCGACACGAATGCCGACAGTCCCAGGCTGCGGCGCCGCGCGTGATCCAGGATCGCGATACCCAACGCGCCGCTTTGCGAGAACATCCCGATATTTCCGCTCGGCGGATCGACCGGCGCAAACGTCGCATTGAGCCGCACCGCCGGATCGGTGTTGATCACCCCCATGCAATTCGGCCCGACCAGTCGCATCCCCGAACGCCGCACGAGATCGCGAATCCGCCGTTCGCGCGCGACGCCTTCGCCCGCGACCTCCGCGAAGCCCGCCGAGATTACGATCACGGCATGCACTCCGGCGCGCGCGCATTCGATGATCTCGTGCTCGACCGCTTCGGCCGGTATCGCGATTACCGCCAGATCGATCGGTGCGCCGACCGCGCCGGTCGCCGCGTAGCTGGCCAGCCCCTGCACGTCGCCGGGCGCGGGATTGATTGGATAGATCGGACCGGTGAAGCCGAAGCGAATGAGGTTGGCGACGATCGCGCCGCCCAACTTGGCCCGGTCGCGCGACGCGCCGATCACCGCGACCGATCGCGGACGCAGAATTCCGGCGGCGCTCTGCGCCCGCGCCGATCGCTCGCGCGCACTACTCGCCTCGATCGATTGCGCCGTCTCTTCGGTCGGAAAGCTGACGTGAATCACGCCCGCCTGGGTCGAGCGCCGCACCTTGAACCCGGTCTTCGCGAACACCTCGATCATCCGGTTGTTGTCGCCCAGCACGTCGGCTTCGAATTCCGTCACGCCCGCACTGCGCGCCACGCGCCCCAGATGCTCCAACAGTACGGTGCCGATTCCGCGCCCCTGATGCTCATCGATTACCGCGAACGCCACCTCCGCGCGCGATCGCTCCGCGCCCCGGATATAACGGGCGACGCCGATAAAGCGCTCGCCGTCGGCGTCCTTGAGGGTCGCCGCCAGCCCCACGTGAACATCGAAATCGAGCCGCGTCAGGCGCACCACCTCCGCGTCGCTGAGTGAACGCCGGAAGCCGAAAAAGCGGAAATAGTTCGATTGCTGGCCGAGACCGTTGAAGTGCGCGAGCAGCCGCTCCCCGTCGTCAGGGCGAATCGCGCGCACGTGGATCGAACTGCCGTCGCGCAAAATCTCCTCGGCCTGATAGCTGGCGGCGTCGATCGCCGCATCCTGGTCCATGCCATGATTGTAATCGAGCCGCGAACTGGCCGACAATCGCAGCTGGAGTGCTGCTGCAATTGATCGTCACGCCAAGACCGATGCGACGCGTCCTTGACAATCCGATGACAGGGGATAAATTCGATTCTCAACGCGCATCCAGGGCAAGCGAAAGCATTGCGGCAGTTGCGAATTTGCGTCAGACCAATTCGGCTACCCAGTTCGCGCGAAAGACGAGGTTATGATGACGACGCCCCGCCACGTGCTCGACGGCTATACGGTTCTGGACATTACCCAGTACATCGCCGGACCCACCGCCACGCGCATGATGGCTGAGATGGGCGCCGAGATCATCAAGGTGGAAATCGCCACCGCCGGCGATCGCACGCACGAATTGCCGCTGCACAAAAACGGGCGCAGCGGATACTACGTCCAGCAGAATCGCGGCAAGAAAAGCATTTGCATCGACGTAAAGCAGCCCGCCGGACTCAAATTACTCAGGGAGCTGGTGGCCAAGGCCGACGTCTTCGTCGAAAACTTCGCCCCCGGTGTCGTCGCGCGGATGGGCCTCGACTACGCCGCCGTCAAGCTGCTCAATCCGAACATCATCATGTGTTCGATCTCAACCTTCGGCCAGAGCGGTCCGTTGGCTCACCTGCCGGGGTACGATTTCATTGCCCAGGCCTACTCCGGCATCACTTCGATGATCGGCGAAAAAGATGGCCAGGCCTATTTCCCGACGGCCGCGCTGGGCGACGTCGGTACCGGGATCAACGGCGCACTGGCGATCGTCGCGGCGCTGCTGCACCGCGAAAAAACCGGCGTCGGACAGTATCTCGATATTGCCCTGCTTGATTCCTACTTCTACTGCCACCACACCGCCGTTCAGATGTATAGTTTGAGCGACGGGCGCATCAAGCCGACGCGCTCCGGGCGGCATCTGCCGTATGGTGCGCCATGCAGTATCTACCGCGGCCACGATCACTACATCATCATCATCGGTGGCGTGGAGCATCAATGGCGCCAGTTGTGCGACGCGATGAACCGGCCGGACCTGGCCGAGGACCCGCGCTTTCACATCGGCGCCGCTCGCGTCGACAACATGGACGCGCTCTTCGACATCATCCAGGGCTGGCTGCTGTCGCTGCCCAGCGACGACGCGATCATGGCGCGCCTCAATGAGTTCCGCGTGCCGTCGGCGCCCGTACTGTCCGTCGAGGAGGCGATTAATCATCCGCACCTGCGCCAGCGCGGCACGGTTACGCGCGTGCATGATCGTCTGCTCGGCGACCTCGATCTGCCGGGCTTTCCGCTGCGCTTCTCGGCCTTTCCGGAAAATCTCGAGCTCGAGGCGCCGCTGCTCGGCGAGCATAATGGTGAAATACTCAGTCGGGTGCTCGACTATACCCCCGAACAGATCCACGAACTGGAGCATTCCGGCGTACTATTCAGCAAGCGTATTTGAGGCCCACCCCGCAAGTCGGCGCCGTATCAAACCGTGCCGCGGAACGAATAGTCACTCCAGACCCATCCCGTAAAGCCGGTTCGCATTGTCGAAGACTATTTTGCGCGTGATCGCTTCGGGCACGCCGGCGAAATTGTCTTCAATCACCTTGAGCGAATTGGGAAAGGTCGAGTCGGCATGCGGAAAATCCGATGCCCACATGTAATTGTCCTCGCCGAAGAACCGATAGGTCGCCGGTCCCAGCGCGTCGTCCTGGAAAGTCGCCCACACGTTGCGCCGCACGTATGCGCTGGGCTTGAGCGGCAGCCGCCGCGGATTCGCGATCTTCGAATGCACATGGTCGAGACGGCTCACCCAGTTCGGAATCCAGCCGACGTCGTTCTCGGCTGAGACGATCTTGAGCGCCGGAAAGCGCTCCAGCACGCCGCCGTATACCAGCCGCGTGATGCATTGCTCGACGACATGGATCACATGGATTTGCAGGTCGGCCATGGTCGGCATCGCCGGCGTCAGCGGCATCCCGGAGACCAGCGGTTTGTGCAGCGAGATTGGCAGGCCGGCCGCCGTGGCCGCGCGCCACAGCGGATCGTAGCGCTCGTCGCTGTACGCCACTTCGTTGCTTTCCGAGGCGAGCACCATGATGCCCTTGAGGCCCAGCCGCGCGCATCGCTCGATCTCCGTGACGTCCGGCAGCGCCGCGAGTGAGTACAGGCCGATGCCGATCAGCCGCTTGCGATCGTGCGCGCAGAACTCGGCGACCCAATCGTTGTAGGCGCGCAGGCACGCGAGCTGCAACTCGATATCCTTGACGTTGAACACCGCGATTCCGAGCGTCGAATAGAGCACCTCGGCCGCGACCCCATCGAGGTCCTGATCCTTGAGCCGTTCCACCGGATCCCATCCGCTCGGGCGCGCCGCCTCGTAACCGTGATTCATGTGCTCGCGCAATTCGCGTCCGCTCTTGCCTGCGGCAAACGCCGCCGCCACCGCCAATGGATGGATTCCCGGACCGACGAACAGATAGGCCGGGCCGTTGGCCTTCTCGTTCTTGATCACCCGCGGCGCGCTGTCGCGATACTTGCGATCGAGCCGCTCGACCCATAAGTCGGCCGGCTCGGTCATGTGCGAATCCGCCGAAACCACCCGTAATGCTTTCATCTGCCCACGCTCCCTTGCGCCGAATCGATCAGTTTGCCGCGCGTCCCGAGCGCAGCACCCGGCCGGGCAGTGCGCCGCTATGACGATCGTGGTCGAACAATATCTCGCCGTTCACGATCGTGTACTTTATCCCGCGCGCGGGCGCCACCAGCCGCCGGCCGCCGCCCGGCAGATCGTCGCGCGGCTCGGGCCGCTCCGCCGATCCGATCGTGTCGAAATCGAAAATCGCCACGTCCGCCGCCATCCCGGGCTTCAGCACGCCGCGATCGCTGATCCCAAAGAACGCGGCCGGCTCGGAGGTGATGCGCCGCACCGCGTGCTCCAGTGCGATCGCGCGCCGCTCGCGCACGTACGTGCCGATCAGGTAGGTCGGATAGCCCGCGTTGCACAGCATATCGACGTGCGCGCCGGCGTCGGAAATTCCGATCATCGTGCGCGGGTCGCTGAACTTGGCCGCGACGCGCGCCTCGTTGATATCGAGCAGATCGATCATGAATACGGTATGCAGGTCGTCCTCCGCCGCGAGGTCGAAGAATGCGTCCAGCGGATCGACGCCGCGTTCGTGCGCAATCTCCGCGACCGTTTTCCATGCCGCCGCATGCAGCGCCGGACTCGCCGTCTCCTTCACCCGCGTGCGTTCCCACAGGTCGTGAAACACGGTGCGCCGCTTGAGCTCGTCGCCGAACGCGCGCCGGAAGTCCGCGCTCCCGTAGACCTGCTTTTGCGCATCGATCGATTTGTCGCCGAACACCGGCTTGATCGAATTCATGCTGCCGAACAGAAACGGATTGCGCAGGTGAAATTCGATCACCAGCGGACGCACCGCAACCTGCGGCACGCAGCCGCGCTCGAGCAGCGGCGCCACCGCCGCCAGTGTCTCGGTCCACGCGCCGGGTTCATCGTCGCGATCGCGCAGGTTGAGCCACGTCACCGGCCGCCCGCTCGCCGACGAAAGCAGATCGAGCAGCGCGTATTCGCGCGCCGAGACGCTGGTCGGCTGTTTGGTCAGCGCGATCTCGATTGCTCCGCGCCCCAGCTCGCGCAGCACTCCGGCGTATGCGCGCAGTTCGTCGTCGCTCGCCAGCCGGCAGGCCAGCGGCTGCGCTTTGTAGCCCAGATGCTGCGGCATCACGGTGAGCGAAAAGCCCCACGCGCCCGCCACGACCGCCTCATGCAGCAGTCCGCGAATCCGCGCGGTCTCGTCCGCCGTCGCCGCCCGCGCCATCGCCTCCTCGCCCATCACCCACTGCCGAAACGGCGAGAGCGCGGCGAGAAAACCGACGTTGATCCCCAGTCCGCGCCGCTCGGCCGCGTCCATGTATTGCGGGAAGCTCTCCCAGTCCCACGTGATGCCGCGGCTCAGCACCTCGTGCGGTATCGCCTCGACG
This sequence comes from Binataceae bacterium (SeqCode), assembly GCA_035534935.1. Lineage (GTDB taxonomy): Bacteria > Desulfobacterota > Binatia > Binatales > Binataceae > JADMIL01. Next base: position 44,507 of record DATLRA010000104.1, on the reverse strand, counting down.
TGCACCAGGTTCCACATCGCGATATCGCGTTCGGCCGGCTTGCACGGCGCCAGTCCGACACCGCAATTGCCCATCAGCACCGTCGTAACGCCGTGCCACGACGAGCAGGTCACCAGCGGGTCCCAGCAGATCTGGGCGTCGTAATGCGTATGCGGGTCGATGAAGCCCGGTGTGACGATCAGCCCCGATGCGTCGATCGTGCGCGCGGCCGCTCCGCTCACGCGGCCGATTTCCGCGATTCGTCCATCCGCGATCGCGAGGTCGGCGCGCTGCGCCGCGGCGCCCGTGCCATCGACGATCGTTCCGTTTTTGATAATCAGATCGTGCGGCATCAGCGATTTCACCTCTGGCGAGCTCGGATTCATTTGCGTAAGCCCCAGCGTCGCTAAAAGTCAAGTGCGGCGCATTGCGCGAATGCGCCGCCGCGCTTTGCATTCGCCGCCCGATCGCAGTTGGATAATTCGGGTGCATCCGCCGCGCTGACCAGCCGCGCCGACTATCGTGTTTGCGCCCCCAGGTCCGCGCCGGCCGTGGCGATCGCGGAGATGCGATGCGGCCGGGAATGTTAAAGCCGCGCCAGCCTGATAGGGTGGCGCAGGAGCCTCTTTCGTGAACGCCTCAGTACCATTGCTCGAAAAAGTTGGCCGCGCCACCGTGAACATTCACTGCGAGGTGCCGCCGGAACATCCCTCCGTTGCCATCGGTCTCGGCACCGATCGCCGCGGCACCGGCACGCTGGTCAGCGCCGACGGCCTGATCCTCACCGTCAACTACGTGATCATGGGCGCCTCGAGCGCGATCGTCACGCTCGCCAGCGGCGAACAGATGACCGCGGAGATCGTCGCGCGCGATTTCACCACCAGCCTGGGCCTGCTGCGCATCGATGGCCGCGACCATCGCTATATCGACGTGGCCTCTTCGGAGAGCTGCGAGCTCGGCCAGGAGGTCCTGATCGCCTCGAGCATCGGCGGCGAAAAGCGCTGCGCCGACACCGGCCTTATCACTTACCTGGGGCCGTTCGACGCGGCGTGGGAATTCGTGCTTCAGCGCTGCGTCTGTGTCACCGCCTCCGCCCTCAATATCGGCCTGAGCGGCGGCCCCATCTGTAATTCCAGGGGTCAGCTCATCGCCGTTTCCTATCTCAACTTTGCCGATCTCATTCGCCCGATCCTCGGCATCCCCGGCGAATGTTTCCTCTCGGGCCGCGATGAGCTGGTGCGCAACGGCCGCCGCACCAGCTCGCCGCCGCGCCTGTGGCTCGGCCTTTATTCGTACACGTTGCGCGAGCACGTCGTGATTGCGGGCGTGATGCCCGGTAGTCCGGGCGATAAGGCCGGCCTCAAGCAGGGCGATCTGGTGCTCAGCGCCGACGGCGATGAGATTCACGAACGCCGGGCGCTCTACGAAGCGATCAACCGCCATCGTCCCGGCGATCGCATTCAGCTCCGCATCCTGCGCGCCAACCAGGTGCACAATATCGAGGTGCCGGCGATTATCGTGGACGACTTCCTCGGCTAGGGCAGCTCTGCACAAGGTCTACTCGGTCATTTTGAGCGCTGCGAAAAATTCCGGGATTCTTCACGCCGCAGACTCCGTTCAGCATGACAAGCTGGCTTGTGCGGAGTTTTCCTGCCGGCCCGCGACGGTCCTGGCGAACGGCCCGGCCGCCTACACGTCCTTGAATTCGCGCTTCGACTTGCGCTCTTCGATCGCGGCCTGCGCCGCCGCCAGCCGCGCCACCGGCAGCCGGTATGGCGAGCACGAAACGTAGTCGAGGCCCAGACGATGGCACAGCTTGACGCTGGCCGGATCGCCGCCGTGTTCGCCGCAAATCCCGATCTTGATCTTCTTGTTGGCCTTGCGCCCGCGTTCGATTCCGATGCGCATCAGGTCGCCAACGCCGTCGGGGTCGAGTTCCTGGAACGGATCCTTCTTGTAGACCCCGCGCTCGATGTAGTCGTTGAGAAACTTCGACGAATCGTCGCGCGACAGCCCATAGGTCATCTGCGTCAGGTCGTTCGTTCCGAACGAGAAGAATTCCGCCACCGCGCCAATCTGATCGGCCTCCATGCAGGCCCGCGGCACCTCGATCATCGTGCCGATCTGATAATGAATCTTGTGCTTGTTCCCCGCCATCAGCGCGCGACCGACCTCGCGGATTTCCGCCGCCAGGATCTCGAACTCCTTGCGCTCGCCGATTAGCGGCAGCATGATCTCGGGCCGCGCATCGACCCCCTCGCGCTTCAACTCCAGCGCCGCCTCCAGGATCGCGCGGGCCTGTGCCTGGTAGATTTCCGGATAGCTTATCCCGAGGCGCGAACCGCGATGCCCGAGCATCGGGTTGACCTCCTCGAGGTTGTCGCGAATCTGCTTGAGCCGCGCCGGATCGGTGCCGATCTCGAGCGCCAGCTTGCGGATCTCTTCGTCTTCCTTGGGCAAAAACTCATGCAGCGGCGGATCGAGCAGCCGGATCGTCACCGGCTTGCCCTTCATCTCCCGCAGGATCGCGACGAAGTCGCCGCGCTGGATCGGCACGATCTTCTCCAAGGCGCGCGCGCGCTGCTCGGCGTTCTCCGCCATGATCATCTCGCGCATCGCCTCGATTCGCCCCGGCCCGAAAAACATATGCTCCGTGCGGCACAGCCCGATCCCCTCGGCGCCGTACTCGTTGGCCACCTGCGCATCCTTGGGCGTGTCGGCATTGGCGCGCACGCCCAGCCGCCGCTCCTGGTCGGCCCATTTCATGAACTTGCGGAAATGGTCCGAGATCTTCGCCGGCACCGTCGGTACCCGCCCCGCGATCACCTCGCCCGCCGTGCCGTCGAGCGTGATGTACTCGCCGCGGCGAATCACCCGGTCGCCGACCTTGAGCGCCCCCGCCGTGTAATCGATCTCCAGCGCCCCGCATCCCGCCACGCAGCATTTGCCCATCCCGCGCGCCACCACCGCCGCATGACTGGTCATGCCGCCGCGCGCCGTCAGGATGCCCTCCGCCACCTGCATCCCGTGGATATCGTCGGGCGACGTCTCGATCCGCACCAGGATCACCGGCCGTCCCGCCTGATGCACGATCACCGCCTCGTCGGCGGAAAATGCGACTTCGCCGTAGACCGCGCCGGGTGAGGCCGGCAGTCCGCGCGCGATTATCTCCTTGGCCGATTTCGGGTCGAGCTGCGGATGCATCAGTTGTTCGAGCTGGATCGGGTCGACACGAGTCAGCGCGGTACGCCGGTCGATCAGTTTTTCGTCCACCATGTCGACCGCCGCGCGCACCGCCGCCGCCGCCGTGCGCTTGCCGTTGCGCGTCTGCAGCATGAACAGCCGCGCGCGCTCGACGGTGAATTCCATGTCCTGCATGTCGTGGAAATGCTTTTCCAGCCGGCCCGCGATCTTGAGCAACTCCTTGCCGACCGCCGGAAAACTCTCCTCAAGCGTAGCAAAATGTGCCGCGCGGTCGCTCTCGCTAACCCCGTTGCGCGCCGCCCACGCCCGTCCCGCCTTCACGCTGATCTGTAGCGGCGTGCGGACGCCCGCGACCACGTCCTCGCCCTGCGCGTTGGCCAGGAACTCGCCATAGATGCCCTTTTCGCCGGTCGACGGATCGCGCGTAAAGGCCACGCCCGTTGCGCAGTCCGCGCCCAGGTTGCCGAAGACCATCGATTGCACGGTCACCGCGGTGCCCCAGTCGCCCGGGATATTGTTGATCTTGCGATAGGTCTCGGCGCGATCGTTGTTCCACGATCCGAAGACCGCGCCGATCGCTTCCCACAACTGCTCGCGCGGATCCTGCGGCACGTCGCGCCCCACGCGATGGCGGATCAGCGCGCGGAAGTCCGCCACCAGTTCCTTCAGATCGTCAACCTTCAGATCGACGTCCTCGATCACGCCGCGCGCGCTCTTCTTGTGTTCGATAAGCTCCTCGAACGGATCGCGATCGTTCTTGTTCTCGGGCTTGAGCTTCAGCACCACGTCGCCGTACATCTGGCAAAAGCGCCGGTACGAATCCCACGCAAAACGCGGATTGCCGCTGGCCGCCTCGAGCCCGACCACCGTCGCGTCGGTCAATCCCAGATTGAGCACCGTGTCCATCATCCCCGGCATCGACACGCGCGCGCCTGATCGCACGGAGACCAGCAGCGGATTGCGCACGTCGCCGAACTTGCGGCCCAGCGCCTTTTCGATCCGCCCCACGCTTTTCGCCACGCCCTCGGCGAGCCCCTTCGGGTACTTGCCGCCGTGCGCGTAAAAGTAATTGCAGACTTGCGTCGAAATCGTAAAGCCCGGCGGTACCGGCAGCTTGAGCGAGGCCATTTCGGCCAGGTTCGCGCCCTTGCCCCCCAGGATATCGCGCATGCCGGCGCGCCCTTCCGCCACGCCCGCGCCAAAGAAGTAAATTTCAGGATGAACCCGCGCCATTGATCTTCAATCTCCCGTTACCGGCCGAATAATTTCCTCGGCCGCCAATTGTTTGTCATTCTGAGCGCATGCTGCCGGCGCGAAGAATCCCGCTCCGCTCATCGCCGCGTCGCGCTCATCCTTCGATCGCCGCCGCGCCTACCGGTACCATCCGATGCGCTCGATCACGGTGCCCACCAGCCCCGCGATCGGCACGCGCTGCTGCTCGGTGGTGTCGCGATCGCGGATCGTCACGGTGCCGTCCTCGATCGTCTGATGATCCACCGTCACGCCCAGCGGCGTGCCGATTTCGTCCTGCCGCCGATAGCGCCGACCGATCGATCCGGCCTGATCGTAGGCCGTCGTCACATAGCGCGAGAGCGTCGCGCGAATCTCCTGCGCCTTCTCCGGATGGCCGCCCTTGCGCAGCAGCGGATAGACCGCCACCTTCACCGGCGCCAGCCGCGGGTCGAGCCGCAGTACGATGCGCGTCTCGTCTTCGACCACGTCTTCGTCGTAGGCGTCGATCATGAACGCGAGCATCGCGCGATCGACGCCGGCCGCCGGCTCGATCACCCACGGACGATAGCGCGCCTTGGCCTCCTCGTCGAAATAGGTCAAATCCTTGCCGCTGAACTGCGCATGCTGATCCAGATCGTAGCTCCCGCGCCGCGCGATTCCCTCGAGTTCGCCCCATCCGAACGGATAGAGAAACTCGACGTCGGTGGTGCCGCGCGAGTAATGCGACAGCTCGTCCTGCGCATGTGGCCGCATCCGCAGATGGTCGCGCGCGATGCCGTATTTGACGTACCAGTTGAAGCGCTCGGCTACCCAGTAGTCGAACCAGCGCTGCTCCTCGACCGCCTCGGGCTTGACGAAAAACTCCATCTCCATCTGCTCGAATTCGCGCGTGCGGAAGATGAAATTGCCCGGCGTGATCTCGTTGCGAAACGACTTGCCGGTCTGCGCCACGCCGAACGGCAGCTTCACCCGCTGGGTGTCGATCACGTTGGCGAAGTTGGCGAAAATCCCTTGCGCCGTCTCCGGCCGCAGATAGACCGTGTTGGCCGTGTCCTCGAGCGGACCCATGAAGGTCTTGAACATCAGGTTGAACTGGCGCGCCGCGGTCAGCTCGCCGCCGCACGCCGGGCAGCGCGGGCCCTCGAGATGGTCGGCGCGGAAGCGCTGCTTGCAGCTTTTGCAATCGACCAGCGGGTCGGTGAAGTTCTGTAGATGGCCCGACGCTTCCCAGGTCCGCGGATGCTGCAGGATGGCGCTGTCGAGGCCGATCACGTCGCTCCGCCCCTGCACCATGTCGCGCCACCAGGCCTCCTTGACGTTGCGCTTGAGCTCGACGCCCAGCGGACCGTAGTCAAAGGTCGAGCCCAGGCCGCCGTAGATGTCGCTGGTCGGAAAGACCAGCCCGCGGCGCTTGCACAGACTGACCAGCTTCTCCATCGTGACCGCGCGGGCGGTGGCGTCGGTCGATTCGGGGGCATTTTGAGCGGACAAAATGAGTCCTCCTGGGATTGCGCTGAGCTCGATGCGCCGCGGCGGCCGGCTAGCCAAGCCGGATAATTTCCGCCGTCACGCGGCCACCCGCGGCTATTTCGAGGATTGCGACCGTGCCCGGCACATCGACCAGATTGCGCGGCAGCGTGGCACTGCCCGGATTCACCACCAGCGTCGCGCCGTAGCGCACGATACCCTCGAGATGGCTATGGCCCATCACGAGCACGTCGACCGGGCCGCCGAAATGGCGCTGCATCGCCCGCTCGAAGACCGGCTGCGAGGTTTCGTCGGGCGTCGGCAGCGCGTGCGCCAGACCGATCCGCAGCCCCTCAACTTCGATCAGATGGGCCGTGCGCACGCGTGGGTCGGGCGCGAGCTTGAAGCGATGGCCGTCGAGGCCCTCATCGCCGTTGCCGATCGCCGCAATCACCGGGGCGATCCGCGCCAGTTCGTCGAGCACCCGATTGACGTAAACGTCGCCCGCATGCAGCACCAGGTCGACCCCGGCAAAGGCGTCGAAGACCGGCGCCGGCAGATGTTCGCAGGCCTCCGGTATATGGGTGTCCGAGATGAGTCCGATTCGCATGAGCCCGCCGTGCGGGGTTTCCGCAGCGAGACCGTCCAAGTTATCATGCGTTATGGGCGGCGGCAATTTGAGCCGCCGGCGCACGCCGATGGGCTAACGGCGACGGCCGACGTAAGCCCGGCGCCCGGTCCGGCCGAATCTTCGTTTGCCAAGCGCGCCGCGACTCGGCTCTAAATCGCTTGGGAGGAATATCGTCCTGTGAAAATCGCCAAACTCAGCTTCCGCGCCGGAATCATCGTGATCGCTCTCGCGCTCGCCGGATGCGGCCATAAGCTGGTCGCGCATAACGGCGACACCACTGTTGCGGTCTACCCCGACCGGGCCTCATTCGATCACCTGAAATCGATGCAAAGCCAGGGCGGACCGGCTGGCCTGCTGGGCGGGGTGGGCGCGAGCATGGTCACCCGCAAGGTCGACGACGGCGCGCCGATCAAGATCCTCTCCAGCGACGATGAGGGCTGTGAAATCGAAGTCCTTGACGGGGCAAGCAAGGGCCTGCGCGGCTACGTCTCGAAAGATAGTGTCGATTAGCACCGCTGCGGCCGGCTCCCCCGCTTGCTTGACCCGCAGCCGACCGCGCGTTCGATTATTCAATCTTTGCCGAAGCGATTACTACCGAGGGCCGATCATTGCGCCGGTGATCATTGCCCAGGCGGAGGTGGAAGCGGCGGAGGCACTCCTTTGGGCCACTCAGACGGGCCGCAGTTGGCCGCGATCAGCGCGTGCATCCGATCGTGCAGGCTTTTCATCTGCTGATGGAAGGTCGCAATCTTCTGTAACTGGTCGGGCTTGAGCACCGCCCGGATCTTCATCGCGACACCGACTTCCGCGGCCAGCAATTGCTGCTGCGCCTGGTTGATCTGCCCGGTTTCTGCCGACAGGTCGCTCGCGCTCACCGGGCCGGCCGATAGCAGCTTCGCGGCCATCTGCCCACGCGCCGTCCGCATCTGCTCGAACAATTTGTCGAACGCGACATGACTGTCGCCAAGAATCTTGTGTACCCGCTTGTCCTGATCGGGCGTCAGATGCGCGGCGCGCAGGAACAGCGGGAACGGCGTCATGCCATCGTCAATATGCCCGTGCATCGGACCGTCCATGTGATCGCCCATCATATGGCCACCCAGCGGAGTGTCCATTGGACCCTCCATCGCGCCACCGTGATCCATCATCTGCGCGACGGCCAAGCCGGGCAGGATCAGTAAAGCAAGCGCTATCGCCAATAACCCTGGTTTCCGTAACAACACAAAATTCTCCTTGAAAGGTTTGTGCCTGAGGCGCTCGCAATCGCGCTCAGCCCTGGTCCGCCGAGTCGGCGCAGAGCATCCGGTCTTCTCCGGGTGCGCAAAAAAGCAATTCTCCGTTGGATTCCGATCCGTCCGACGCGGCACCGCTGTCGCTGTCGAGGTCGCTATTTTCGCCATAGACGACATCCGAGACAGGATCGGAAACTGTCCCGTAGCTTGGCGCCGCCGCCCCGTTCGTGACCTGATCGCGGTTCAGATGAGCACTGCGCTCCGGTGTGCTGGTCATCGTGGCGCGCGCAGTTTGCATTGGGCTACCCGGCAGCGGCCGCCATCCCAGCGCCATCATGATCGCGAAAGCCACCGTGCCGCCGCACACCGCCGCGCCGGCGTAAACGCCGAATTTGCGCAAGCGCCCGCGCTCAAGCCCCGCAGTGCGACCAAAGCCGGCGCGCCGCGAATGCCGCAGCGCGCGGCTGTCGGCCGCCGTGGCGGTCAGCGCGGCGGCAATCCGCCGCGTGTCGCTGGCAAGTTCGTTAGCGCGCGCGGCGCAGGCCGGACATTTCCGCAGATGGAGCCGTTCGGCGGCGAACTCGAAATCGTCGCCCTGCTGAATCCGGATCAGATCGTTTTCGTTGAGACAGCCCTTCATGATTCACTCCGCACGGCCGCGCGCAAACGATGTGTGGCCCGGAAAAGATGTAGTTTCACCGCCTGCGCCGACAGGTTCAGCGCCTCGGCCACCTCGCGCGTCGACCAACCCTCGACGTGGCGCAGGACAAAGACCTCCTGCTGGCGCGGCGACAGCTTGCGGAAGCGCCGCCAGACCGCCCCTTGCTCCTGGCGCGATATCGCCAGGTCCTCGGCGTTGCGCAGCGTCGTCAGGTCGCTGTCGAGCAACTCGCGGCCGTCGCGCCCCCACCATCGCCACCATCCCGAGCGACGCCGATCGCGGCAGCCGTTGATCGCCACGCGCGTCAGCCATGCGCTCCAGTTGGCCGGCTCGGGGCCGCGGTTGCGCTGGCCGATCATCTTGACGAAGACCTCTTGCGCCGCCTCGTCACCATCGTCTGGATTGCCCAGCATCATCCGGCACAACCGCAGGATTCGCGGGTGATGGGCGCGATAGAGCGCGTCGTCGTCGCTTGGATTGCCGGCCATTATCCCCGCGTTGCGCATCGCAATGAGCATAACAGCATTAACGACGCGCCAGCCGTTAATTCGGTTAACAGCCGGCCGGCGTCACGATGCCGATATTGCGCGCGAGCAAGGCCGGGTCGCCGCCGCGGCCCGGTGGGTGTGAAAACGTTCAAGCCCGGCTATCATCCGGAAGATACCGGACAATAGTCGGGCTTGCCGCCGCCGACCAATGAATTCGATGCTTTAGAGTGCGTTAGTCCCGCGTTCGCCGGTGCGGATTCGCACAACTTCTTCCATCGGCATCACAAAGATTTTGCCATCGCCGATCCGTCCGGTCCGCGCCGCGCGCTCGATCGTTTCAACCACCTGAGCAGCAGTCTCGTCCGAGACGATAATTTCCAGCTTCACCTTCGGCAGGAAATCGACCACGTATTCGGCACCCCGATAGAGTTCGGTATGCCCCTTCTGGCGGCCAAATCCTTTGACCTCACTGACCGTGAGACCCTGCACTCCGATACTCGACAGGGCTTCTTTTACCTCGTCAAGCTTAAAGGGCTTTATAATCGCCTCAACCTTCTTCATATTTCTCCTCTGGGCGGATTTGGAGGTGGTATTCCCACCCGGGACCAGCCCCGGCAACTAAAGAGTACACCTTTCAAACAATGAGTGGTCTATCCGCTCCCCTTGCCTATCAAGGGAGTGCCGGCGTATGCCCCTTCGGCGCATTCGCAATCACGATGCCACTCCAATTGGAGCAATTTACCCTCTGTAGCATGCCAAACCGGTCGCCCGATGGTCAGTTAACAGGCGAAAGATTAAGACTTAGGCATCTGCGCCAGACGTCATCCTAATCGCGACGGCTTGGGCGCGCCGAATTTCGGCTCCTCACCCGCGATCAGACGGCGGATATTTTCGCGATGTCGTAGCAGGACCAGCGCCGACATCGCAATCGCGATCATCAGGTACGGTCGCGGCACATGCATCACGGCGGCGATTGGCACCAGCGCTATCGCCGCGCCGATCGAGGCCAGCGAAACTATCCGCGTGCCCGCAATTATCACGACGAACACCAAGCCGTCCAGGGCGATCACCGCGGGAGCCAGGCCGAGCCATACGCCCAACGCCGCCGAAACCCCGCGGCCGCCTCCAAAGCCCATGAAGACCGACGCGATCGATCCCACGAAGGCGGCCATCCCGACCGCCGCCAGACCCGCAGCGGAGCATCCCGCCAGCCGCGCGATCAGCACTGGAACCAGCCCCTTGAGCAGGTCGCCGGCAAACGTTAACGCCGCCGCGCCCCCGCCGCCGGCCCGCGCTACGTTGGTCATGCCGATATTGCCGGAGCCCACCGCACGCGGATCGAAGCCGCGCGCGCGCCCGACGAGTATGCCGACCGGCACCGATCCCATCAGGTAGCCAGCCGCTATCAGCAGCATCAGTATCAGGGTTGTCGCCGTTGCCCGTTATCCGCGGGATAAAAGATGGTCGGGGTGACTGGATTTGAACCAGCGACTCCTGCGTCCCGAACGCAGTGCTCTAGCCATGCTGAGCTACACCCCGTTCCCGAAGCCAACCTGGATGCGGCTTCAGGCCGCCGCACGCGGGACAAAACTTATAGCATCGCGCGGCCGCGAACGCGAGTCGCCCGGCGCGCGCTTCAAGGGCTTGGCGGGTGCCTCGCATCGCGAGGCACCGTCACCCGCGCGCGGCGTGCTCGCGCATCTCAGCGATAATCGTGCGGTAGTCGCGATGGCCAAAAATTCCCGAACCGGAAACGAACACGTTGGCGCCGGCTGCCGCCACGTCGGTGATATTGTCGATCTTGATTCCGCCGTCCACCTCGAGATCGATATGCAGGCCGCGCCGCTCGAGTTCCTGGCGTATCGCGCGCAGCTTGGCGATCGAATCCGCGATAAAGCCCTGGCCGCCAAACCCCGGATGAACGCTCATCACCAGGATCATGTCGAAATGTTCGGCCGCCGCGATCACCCGATCCGGCGCGCTCTCGGGATTGATGGCAACCGACGCGCGAATCCCCAACCCATGCATCTGCGCAGCGATCGCCGGCAGGTCGGCGCACACCTCTTCATGCACCGAGATCACGTCGGCGCCGGCCTTGACGAACGCCGGGATATAGCGCGCCGGCTCCTCGATCATCAAATGCGCGTCGAGCGGCAGCCGGGTGATCTTGCGGATCGATTCGAGCACCGGAATCCCGATCGAGAGATTGGGCACGAAATGGCCGTCCATCACGTCGAAATGAATCAGATCGGCACCGGCCGCTTCCACATTGTGGATTTCATCGCCCAGACGGGCGAAATCGGCCGAGAGGATCGAGGGCGCGATTTTGGCGGCAGGTCGCATACCAACGAGAGTAGCGGCTCGCGATAGATGTCGCAAAGCGCGTCCGTGATGGGCCTGGCGGTGGCGCTAAATGGGTCGGGAAATCCGCGTGCGCGAGGCGCCGCCGGGCGGCCGCGCCCGGTAGCAATTACACGGTCGTAAGTTGCTCCGTCGCCATCGCGATCGGCTAAACGCTTTGATTTACAGCATTTTTCGGAATTCGCGGATGGCATCGACGTTGCTGTAACTAGTCTTCGATGCGTCGATCAACAGAATACTGGCGCGCCAGCTTCGCCGTTTCGCCGCTTAAATGGCTGACAGCGAGCGGCGCGACGGCCGTCAAATCCTCCGACGGGCGGCCCGGCATCGCCAAAGCGATTGCGCGGTCCCTGTCAATAGCGCTGTCCGCGTCGATGATGCTGGTTATGACTTCGTGCGGCACCATGAGCAACTCCATTCCGCCCCCGCCGATGCCCCCGCCGCCGGTCGCGATGCGGCCGCGGCCGGCCCCGAGCCACATGGTCAAGGCCTCATGGTACGGAAATGAGTTCAGCCATCATCGCACCGCGACTGGCGAGAAGTTCGACCCGAATCACCTGACCGCCGCGTCGAGGACCCTGCCGCTCGGCAGCGTCGTGCGGGTGACCAATCCTGACACCGGCCGTTCGGTCAAAGTCCGCATCAACGATCGCGGGCCGTTCAAGCACGGCGTGGGGCTCGACCTCTCGAGGCGCGCCGCAAAGACCATCGGCATCACGAAGAAGGGCGTCGCGCGCGTCAAGGTCACACCGGTTTCCGGAGCGAGCGAAGCGCCGGCGGCTCCGCCCGACTGACGCGAAGCGCCGCCCATTGCGCGCCACGGTCAGGGAGTTGGCCGGCGCTTGATGCGCGCCGCGAAGAATCCGTCCATCGCCGCTTGATCCGGCCGCGTACGCATCATGCCGTCGGCGCCGATCAGGCCGGCGAAGCGCTCGGCGTCCGCAAACTCGCGATCGATCGCGAACTCCCCATTGCGCGCGAGGAAGTCGTCGATCACCCCGGCGCCTTCCTGCGGCGCCACACTGCACACCGAGTAGATTAATACGCCTCCCGGACGGACCGACGCGGCGGCCGTCGCGAGCATCGCGGCCTGCATCGCCGCCATCCGCGCGAAATCGCCCGGCGCGAGCCGCCAGCGGATCTCCGGATGCTCGCGCAGGGTGCCGATTCCGGTACACGGCGCGTCGAGCAGGACGTAGTCGAAGCTCTGCACACCGAGCGGCATCGCAGTCGCCGCGTTGGCGCGGATCGGATAGACGTTGCGCAGGCCTAAGCGGCGCGCCAGCACGCGGATCTTCTTGAGCCCGGCGAAATTGAGATCGACCGCGATCACGCGGCCCGCCGCTCCCACCAGTTCCGCCAGATGGGTCGCTTTGCCGCCCGGCGCCGCCGCGCATTCGAGGATCGTCGCGCCCGGCGCCGGTGCGAGCATCCGCGCGACCAGTTGCGACGCGGCCGCTTGCGGATAGCAAAGCCCCTCGCGAATCGCGCTCGAATCGGGCGGCGGCGCACTCTCGAGCATGATCGTTTCAGGAAAGCGGCCGCGCGCGGCGATCGCGAAACCCTCGCGCTGAAGGCGCGCCGCGACTTCCTCCGCGCCGCCCCGGGCGAGATTAAGGCGCATTACGTTGGGCGCGGCCTCGTTGTTCGCGCGCATCAATGCTTCGGCGCCATCGATACCGAACCATTCGACGAATTTTTCCGCGAGCCATCGCGGATGCGAATGCGCAATCGCCAGGTAGCCGTTCTCGTCGGCGGCGCGCGGCGGCAGTTCGACCGGACGGCGCAGCGCATTGCGCAAAATCGCGTTGACGAAACCGGAACCGCCCGCACCGCCCGCCGTCTCGCGTGCCAGCGTGACCGCCGTGTCGACCGCGGCATGCGCCGGCACGCGGTCCAGCATGCGCAGTTGAAACAGCGCCATCCGCAGGATCGCCAGCAGCTCTGGCGCAATCGAATCGAGCGGGCGCGACGCGATGCGCGCCAGTTCATAGTCGAGCCGCCCCTGCCAGGCGATCGTGCCGAGCACCATCCGCGTGATCAGCCCGCGATCGATTGGCGCGAACTCGTCCAGGCGATGGCCCAGCAGGACGTCGGCGAAGGCCCGCTCGCGCGCGACGCGGACCAGGATGCCGAGTGCGGCGCGGCGCGCCGCGAGACCGGCGGCGTCGGCGTCGGCGCGGGAGCGGGCGACCTTGCGCGGTGCGTGATCCGGTTGCAGCGATGCCGCGGGGCGTCGCCGGATCACGGAGCCGGGCGGATTGGCGTCCGCGGATGGCGGCGGCCGCTTCATCCGCCGAGCCGCACACCGGCGGCGGTGCGCCGCCCGCGCATGAAATCGATCGCGCTCATGCGGCGCCGTCCCGGCGCCTGCACCTCGGCCAGCGCGAGCCGCCCGACGCCGCATTGCACGACCGGCGCGGGCTTCAGGCTGACGAGCGTGCCCGGTGGCGCCTCGTTGGCGTTGGGATCGCTCGGTTGATCGGCCCCGTCGGCGATCGACGCGCGCCAGATCAGCAGTTCGGCGCCGTCGAACGTGGTTCGCGCCACCGGCCACGGATCGTAGGCGCGGATCGCCCGCTCGATGCGGATGGCATCGCCGCGCCAATCGATGATCGCCTGTTCCTTTGCGATCGGCGAGGTGTAGGTCGCGGCGGCCTCGTCCTGCGGCGTCTCGGCGAGCGCGCCGCGGCGCATCAGCGCGAGCGTTTCGATCAGCGTGCCGGCGCCCAGCTCGGCCAACCGCCGCTTGAGCGAGCCCTGCGTTTCGTCGGGCGCGATCGCGATCGATCGTTGGAGCAGGATCGGTCCGGCGTCCATCTTTTCGATCACCCGCATGATGGTCACACCGCCGACCGCGTCGCCGGCCAGCAGTGCGCCCTCGATCGGCGCCGCGCCGCGATAGCGCGGGAGCAACGAGGCGTGGACGTTGATCGGTATCCGCCGCGGCGCGTCGAGAACCGAATTCGGCAGAATGCGCCCGTAGGCGGCGATCGCGAGCACGTCGGGCGCGAACGCTTTGAGTTCGGCCAGAAATTCCGCCGTCCGGATTTTCGTTGGCTTCAGCGTCGCGAGTCCGTGACGAGCCGCCGCCGCACCCACTTCCGACGGCTCGAGCTTAAGCCCGCGCTTGCGCGGCTGGTCGGGCCGTGTGATCACGGCCACGATCGCATAGTCGGCGCCGGCGGCTGCGGCGAGCCGGTCGAGGATGTGCGCCGCCAGCGCCGGCGTGCCCATGAAGATGACGCGCAGCGGCGCGGCGCTAGATGCGGACGGCGGAGGGAGGCTTCCCATCGGCCTTGCCCTCCTTGATCAGCTTGGCGAGCTTGCGCCGGTAGAGTTCGCGCTTGATGCGGCTGATGCGATCGATGAACAGCTTGCCGTCGAGATGATCAATCTCGTGCTGGAGCGCGACCGCGAGCAGGTCGTCGGCCTCGATCTCGATCTCTTTTTCCTCGGGCGTCCAGGCGCGCACCAGGATTTTTTCGGCGCGCTGCACGTCGGCGGTGAAATCGATCACCGAGAGGCAGCCCTCCTCCCAGGTAATCGCGCCGTGCGACTCGACGATCCGCGGGTTGACCAGCTTGAGCAGGCTCTTGCCGGGATTCTCGTGGTCGGTGTCGAGCACCACGATACGCCGCGCATCGCCGACCTGCGGCGCGGCGAGGCCGACGCCCGGCGCGGCGTACATGGTCTGCACCATGCTATCGATGAAGCCGTTGAGCCGCCCGTCGATATTCGCGACCGGGAGCGCCGGCTCTTTCAGGGCCGGGTCGGGGAATTTGCGTATTCTGAGCAATGCCATCGGGATGCTGCCGCAACACGCTAATTTAACAAACGGCGCATCGGGCATAAAGCAGGCGTTGGCGGGGTGGTGGTCTAGTTTGAGGACCACATCTACGATGCCGTGCGTTCTGGCGGCTAGCCGCCAAGCACACTACTCTTGTCCATCGGGAAAGAGGTGCCTGAGGGAAAAGCGATGCCGAATGTCAATGGCAAGCCACTTTCACCCGACGAAGCAATGCTTCTCGGGTTGTGCCCAGAGTGCGGCGCTGCGGTCATTCCGCGCGTCGCCCGCGCGCATGCAGAAAGCCATTGGAGCGCAGACCCCGACGCTACCAGGCTTTCGGCTGAGGGCCGTAGAAGATTCAAGCTTCTTCTGGATTTCGCATACAACAGATTTATTGGGCCGGTCTCTGGTACCTCCCCGCCTGCCACGGCTCCGCCAATCAGAAAACCCTCTGAGACGCCATATCAGGACGACGAAAGGGAGCATCATTGGTGGCAGCTCCAAAATCGCTCGATGCTTTGGGGCGCTATACCGGTAGCAACCTTCGTATTCGGGCTGGAGCTTTTTAGAGACAAGGATTGGATATGGGGAGCAATTTTCACCGGCGCCAGTATTCTCGCGTTGCTGTGGGTGGACCGATTAATGCGGATCACCAGCGAACAGATGGTTCGAACGCCTTCATCTGGTACATCGAAAAGTCAGATGATTATTATCGCCTTGCTCGCGCTCCTCACTTGGGGTGGTGTAATCTACGACATCTACTATCGTGATTTTGCACATCATCAAGCAGTAGAGACGCATATCCCTGGGCGCTTGACCGACACAGAGAAATGGCTACTTGGGAATAAGATGCGAGACTTCAACGAGTACCTTCTGACCGTCATTTACTACCCTGACCGTGCAAAGGTAGCGGAAGAAATCGTTGACGTGATTAAAGCTGGCGCGATACACGTTTCGTCGGAATTAGCCACGACTGAATTGCCCGATGGAATCACGGTTTGCGGACGTGTAAGCAATCCTCATGTGCAACAACTCGCAGACGTGCTCTCTGATGCCTATGACCAAAAGGTTGGCATCGGTGACTGCGGAAAAGCGTCGATAGATAACCGTTTAGATGACTCTTTAACGATTCGACTGGGGGCGCCGTGAAAGGCCAACCCTCTAACCCGAAATCAAGCAGCGCGGCGAATATTGTCAAGACTTTGAGGCAGACGCCCAAGCCGATGAGCGCAAGCGATACAGCGGGGTGAGGTTTCATTACTTCTAGCCTTTCTGGCTCGCTTCGCATTCGTCCGCGATCCGGACCATATCGTCAAGTTACCATAGACGGTTGGTCACTTTAGATGATCGCGGTCGGCGCGGCGCGTACCGCCAGCGCGTAGCGCCCGCGCTTGCGGCTCAGCCGTAGCGCCGCCGTAAACGCCGTCGAGAGCACGCGCGACGTCAGCACCTCGCGCGTGGGTCCGGCAGCCAGCACGGTGCCACCCTTGAGTACCAGCACGTGGGTGAAGACCGGCATGATCTCCTCGACATGATGCGTCACCAGGACCAGCGTCGGCGATCCGCGCCGGCGCGCCAGCCGCTCGATGAACTGGACGAAGTGCTCGCGCGCGACCGGGTCGAGTCCGGCGCACGGCTCGTCGAGGATCAGCAGTTGCGGCCGGGCCATCAGCGCGCGCCCGATCATCACGCGCTGGCGCTCGCCTTGCGAGAGAAACCGCCACGGGCGGTCGCGCAGCTTGCTCGCCTCGATCTGCTTCAGGATGAGCGTCGCGGCGGCGCGATCGCTTTCGCTGACCTCGCCCCACATCCCGACCATCGCGTGGCGTCCGCCGATCACCGCCGCCAGCGCGGTCTCGTGGCCTTCCATCAGATGGTTAATCGCCGAGCTGCAAATCCCGATACGCTTGCGCAGTTCGCGCCAATCGCTGCGGCCGTAAGTCTCGCCGAGCACCGCGATTTCGCCGCCGCTCAGCGCCATGTAGCCGGTCAGCGTGCTCAGCAGCGAGGTCTTGCCGGAGCCGTTGGCGCCCAGGATCACCCAATGCTCGCCGCGCGCGACGGTCCAATCGATGGCGTCGAGGATCAATGCGTCGCGCTCGACGCGAAGCCCGGCGACGCGGATCACCGGCGTCAGTGAGTTTTTGCGGCGCGGACGCGGCGACGGTGGCGCAGGGTTTTTTTTCACAGATAAATTGCGAACCGGTCAGGCGGCGGCGCCGTGCTCGGCGAGGAACGCTTCCATCGCGCGGATACATTCGGCGGGCCGTTCAATCTGCAGGAAATGCGAGGTGTCGGCAATCGCTTCGTATGGCACTCCGGCCTCCGCCGCGATCGCTTTGCCGATCCGCGCCGGCGCGCCCGAATCGCCGTCGGGGTCCGCGCCGATCAGCTTGACCGGCACCGGCATCCGGCCCAGCCCGTGCCAGGTGCTGGTGTCGCGATTGCTGCGGAAGACGTGCGCTTCGTAATCGCGCGGGCACGCCAGCACCCATTGGCCGGTGGCCGCATCGTGGCGCAGCGTCGCACGCGCCATCAGTTCGTACGCTTCGGGCTGCCAGCGGGGAAAATACTTTTTGAATTGCCGCGCCAGCTCGCCCGGATCGTTATAGGCGGGCGTGCGCCGCTCCGCGCGCGTGGCGATCAGATTCTCGCCGGTGACTTGCGGCTCGCGCAGCGGATGGCCGTCGCGCGGATAGAACGGCGGATCGAACAGCACCAGCGGATTCCAGCGCGCGCCGAGCTTCAGCGTATGCATCGTGGCGCTCACCGCCGACAGCGAATGGAACGCGCCGGCCATGCGCTTCGCGCCGAAATGCTCCTGGATCAACCCGTGGATGCGCTCGAGATCGCCGACGAAGGCCGGCCAGTTGTGATGGTCGAGGCGATGCGTCGGGTTGCGGCCGTGATTGCGGAAGTCGAAGACCACAACGTCGTAGCGATCGAGCAATGGCGCCCAGAAGGGCAGGTAGCCGTCGATCGCCAGCCCGTTGCCGTGGCTGAGCGCGAGGCGCGGCCCGGCCGGATTGCCGTGGCGGCGGATATGGACGATCGCGCCGTCGTCCATCACGGCGTCAATCGTGCTATGCGCTGCGGGCACCTCGATCGTCACATCGCTCTCCTTGCCGCCGACCGCCGTACCAATCAGGCCTGCCGGCCGCGAGAATGCGCCGATGGTAGCGTCAAATCGCCGCGCGCGCAAAATTACCGCGCAGTGCCGCTCGTCCAGCCGGCCGCCGCCTGCCGTGGATTGCCGCAAGTCGGACCGCTGGCTATCGTCGCCTGATGGACATGGAGCATACGCTCGATAATTTCATCGTCACCACGATGAACGATCTGCCCGGCTACGAAGTCACGCAGGTGATCGGCGAAGTCTTTGGCCTGGTGGTGCGGGCGCGCAACGCGTTTTCGAATTTCGGCGCAAGTCTCCGTACGGTCTTCGGCGGCGAGGCCCGCGGCTACACGCAACTGCTCACCGACAGCCGCAACCAGGCGATCGAGCGGCTGAAGCTGGCGGCGATGGAACGCGGCGGCAACGCGGTTATCGCGATGCGTTTCGACTGCAACGAAATCGCCGGCCTGATGAGCGAAATCGCCGCCTACGGCACGGCCGTGATCATCAAAAAGAGATAAATTCGTACAGAGTGTTCGACCGTCACAGCATGTTGATCGGATCGATGTCGATAATCACGCGCACGTGTGCCGCTTCGGCCGCCGTGGCCACCTCCGCGCGCATCGCCGTGAGCGCCGCGCGCAGGTCGTTGAGTTCGCGCGCTTTCACCGCGACCTGCCATCGATAGCGCTGCTTGATCCGCTCGATCGGCGCGGGCGCCGGCCCCAGGATACGCATCGTGTCGGGCCGCGCGAACCGGCCGAGCACGCCCGCGGCGCGCGCGGCAAGCTGGCTCGTGCGGGCATTGTCGGCGCCCTCGACCCGGACCAGCGCCATCCGCGCAAACGGCGGGTACATCAGCTCGCGGCGCAAATCGAGTTCGCGCCGGATAAAGCGCGCGTAATCCTGATCGCGCGCCGCGCGAATACTGTAGTGATGCGGCGCGTAGGTCTGGATCAGCACGCGGCCCGGCTGCGTGCCGCGGCCCGCGCGGCCCGCCACCTGGGTCAATAATTGAAACGTGCGCTCGGCCGATCGGAAGTCCGGCAAGTTGAGCGCGAGATCCGCCAGCACCACGCCGACGAGCGTGACGCCGGGAAAATCGAATCCTTTCGTGATCATCTGTGTGCCGGCCAGAACGTCAATTTCGCCGCGCGCCAGCGCATCGAGGATCGCCGCCCGCGCGCCGCGCCGTCCGCTGGTGTCGCTGTCCATCCGCTCGATCCGCGCGTCGGGCATCAGCTCGGCCAGCGCCTGCACCAGCCGCTCGGTGCCGAAACCCTGCCCCTGCAGGCCGAGCCCGTCGCATTCCGGACACCGATCGGGCGCCGGCGCGCTCTCGCCGCAGAAATGGCATCGCAGCGATCGGTCGCGCAGATGGAACGTGAGGCTGACGCTGCAATTGGGGCACGCGATGACGTTGCCGCACAGATGGCATTGCAAAAAATTGTGAAAGCCGCGCCGGTTGAGAAACACGACGCTCTGACCGCGCGCCGCGAGGTTGGCGCGCAGCGCGGCGACCATCGGCGGTGAGATCGGCACCGGCTCGGCCGCCGCGGCGTTGCCGGTCGCGTCGGCGGATGACTCGGCGGTGCGCGCCATGGCGGTGCGGCTCGCGTGCGCTCCGTTCGCCGCGCCGGTTTCGTTCGCCGCCGCGATACTGCGCGCGCCGCGAGACGTCCCCGATGGGTCCGCGCGGGCGCCGCCGGGCCGATATTCGCGCAGGTCGATAATCTCGACCTCGGCCAAGGCGCGATCGCCCGCCCGGCGCGGCAGCCGCAGCATCCGATAGCGCCCGCGCCGCGTGTTGACGTACGACTCGGCCGACGGCGTCGCCGATCCCAGCATCACCGGACAGTTGGCGAAGCGCCCCAGCGTGACCGCGAGATCGCGCGCGTTGTAGCGCACGCCGTCTTCGTTCTTGTAGGCCGCGTCGTGCTCTTCGTCGACCACGATCAGGCCCGGCTCATGCAGCGGCGCGAAGATAATCGAGCGCGGACCGATCATGATGCGCGCCGCGCCGTTCAGCGCCGCCATCCACGAGGCCCAGCGCTCGGCGACGTTTTGCGCGCTGTGCGCGACGCCGACCAGCGCACCGAAGCGGCTGCGAAACGAGCGCACAATCTGATCGGCCAGCGCGATTTCGGGCACCATGATCAGCACTTGCCGGCCGGCCGCGAGCGCCTCGGCGGCGAGCCGCAGGTAGACCTCGGTCTTGCCGCTGGCGGTCACGCCCCATAGCAAAAATGTCTCGAAGCGATGTTCGCGCACGGCCGGCGCGGCGGCGGCAATCGCGACGATTTGTTCGGGCGAGAGCTCGAACGGTGCCGCGTCGATCGCGGCCTGTATATACGCATCGCCGGCTGGCGCGTCGCTGGACGTAGTATCGGCCGCGGCGGCGTCGTCGGACGGCGTATCGCCGAAAGTGTCGGCCGCGATCGGCGCGCGCGCGTTGGTCGATACGTCGGGCGCGCCGGCCGTCATCTCAACCACGCCGCGAGTGACCATCGTGCGGATAGCGGCGCGCGCGCCGGGGAGCGCCGCTTCGAGCGCGTCGAGGCGGAGGCCGGCGGCGCCGCTGGCTCCCAGCCGCTCGATAATTTGGCGCTGCTTCGGTCCGCGCAATTTTATCGCCGTCGCGCCGGCGCACAGCCGCACGATCGGCGGTGCGGTCTCGCGATGGCGTCCGCGGGTCGCGTCATGCGCATCGATCAGCCCGTCGGCACCCAGCCGCACGATCGCGGTCGCGACCTCGCTCCGCTCGCCCAGCCGCTCCAGTTGGCGCGGGGTCCGCGGATGCGCGTCGAGGGCGTCGAGGATCGCCCGCTCGGTCGCCGTCAGCGCCGCCGTCGCGAGCGGCCCAGGCGGCGCGCCGAGCTTGAACATGCGCCGCGACTCGACCCGCGCGATCCCCGGCACGACGTTGCGGTAGACCTCGGCAAGCGGTGCCATGTAGTAGGTGCCGAGAAACTCGAGCAGTTGCAGATGCGCGCGATCGAACAGCGGCCGCGCCTCGAGCACTTCCAGGATCGCGCGCGGCTCGGCGCCGCCGCTGTCGAGCTCCGCGCCGACCTCGATCACCAGCCCGGTCAGCCGCCGCGATCGCATCGGCACCAGCACGCGATGGCCGCATTGCACGCGCCCCGTTAGTGCGGGCGGCACCGCGTAGGTCAATTGCGTGACCGCGCCCGCCGCGCCGACGATTACCACTCGCGCCCTCATTGTGTGGGCTTAATCTATATCGCCGGCCCCGCGCGCAACCACCGCGCCGCCGCGCGCCCAATCAAGTTGTGCATTTCAAGCGCGGCGCGCTAAAAGCGGATCAGCGCTCGCGGGCGCGCGCTTTAAGCGGGAGGTCGGGGCGATGAAACTCGAAAACAAGGTTGCGATCGTGACGGGTGGGGGCCGCGGGATGGGCCGTGCGATGGCGCTGCGCTTCGCCAGCGAAGGCGCGCAGGTCGTAATCGCCGAAGTCGACCGCGCCAGCGGCGATTTGACCTTCGCCGATATCGGCGGGCGCGGCCTGCTGATGCGTACCGACGTCGCCAAGGTCGCCGAAATCGACGCGCTGGTCAAGGCGACCGTCGCCGCCTTCGGCCGCGTCGATATCCTGGTCAACAACGCCGGCGTGACCCGCAGCCTGGGCCTGTTCGACGTGACCGAGGCCGACTGGGACTGGATGTACTCGGTCAACGCGCGCGGGCTGTTCTTTTGCCTGCAACGCGTGGCGCGCGAGATGGTCAAGGCCAAATCCGGCAAGATCATCAATATCGCGTCGATCGCCGGCAAGGGCTTCCGCGGCACCTCGAATATCGCCTACGCCGGCACCAAGGGCGCGGTGATCGCGATGACCCGGATCGCCGCCTCACAGCTTGCCCGCCACAATATCAACGTCAACGCGATCTGCCCCGGCGTCACCCGCACCCATATGTTCGAGACGCTGATGCAGGAGATGGTCACGCGGCGCGGCGTAACGCAGGAGGAGGCGGTCAAGCGCCTCGACGCGACGATTCCGCTCGGCCGCTCGAACGAGCCCGACGAAATCGCCAACATGGCGGCCTTTCTGGCCTCGTCCGAATCCGACAATATCACCGGGCAATCGTTCAACGTCGATGGCGGTCTCGTCTGGGATTGAGGGCTTGCAGGGCGGCAACTGGCGCCGCGGTTCGATCGCGCGAGATTATTCCGCGATCGTCGCCGGCGCGTAACTCAGCGAAAGGAATTATTGACAAAATGGAAGCGCGGCATTTTGACGACTGGAAGGTCGGCGACACGATCGAGACGATGGGGCGGACGGTCGGCGACGCCGAGATTTCGCAATTCGTCGCGCTCGGCGGCTTTTACGAAGAGCTCTTCATGAGCGCCGAATACGTCGCGCACAAGTCGCTCCACCCCAAGCGCTTCGCGCCCGGCGCGCTAATCTTCGCCTTTACCGAGGGGCTGATCATCCTTAGCGGATGTATCCACGGCGTCGGCCTGGCGCTGGTCGGCGTCGACAAGATGACCTTCAAACGGCCGCTGTTCGCCGGCGACACGATGCGCGTGACGGTCGAGGTGACGGCCACCCGGCCGACCAGCAAGGGCGATCGTGGCATCGTGACGTTCAGGCATCGCGTGCTCAATCAGCACGGCGAAGACGTGATGGAATGCACCGTCGCGCGCATGCTGAAGGGGCGCAATTTCCGGCAGACGTGAGGCGCGCGCGGGTTAATCCGGCGAGCTGAAATAATCCGGGCGCGCGGTCTCCCTTTCCCGCCCGTGCCCCCGATGCGCGAGCGGCCCGCTTCACGCTAAGATAGACCGCTATGCTGCGTTTTCTTACCGCCGGCGAGTCCCATGGGCCCGAACTGGTTGCGATGGTCGAGGGTGCGCCCGCCGGCTTCGCGATCGATCTCGCGGGAATCAATCACGACCTCGCGCGCCGTCAAAAAGGCTACGGCCGCGGGGGCCGGATGCTGATCGAAAAGGACGAGGTCCGCGTCGTCTCGGGGATCCGCTTTGGCCGCACGATCGGCAGCCCGGTCACCTTTATCGTCGAGAACCGCGACTACAAGAACTGGCAGAAGCGGATGTCCGCCGACCCCGCCGATCGCGCCGAGGCCAAGGTCGTCACGCGGCCGCGCCCCGGCCATGCCGATCTGGCAGGAGTATTGAAATATAACCTCGAGGATATCCGCGACGTGCTCGAACGGGCCTCGGCGCGTGAGACCACCGCGCGCGTCGCGATCGGATCGTTCGCCCGCCAGTTGCTCGCGCCGTTTGGCGTGCGCGTGCTCGGCTACGTCGCCAGTATCGGGGCGATCGCCGCCACGACTCCGCCCGAACTTGGGCTCGACGATCTTGCGCGCATTACTGAAGATTCGCAGGTCCGGATGGCCGACGCCGCCGCCGAGCGCCGCGTCATCGCGGAGATCGATCAGTGCAAACAGGTCGGCGACACCCTAGGCGGCGTCGTCGAAGTGATCGCCGAGGGCCTGCCGGTCGGCCTCGGCAGCCACGTCCAATGGGACCGCAAGCTCGACGGGCGCCTGGCCCACGCGCTGGCCAGCCTGCAGGCGGTCAAAGGCGTCGAGGTCGGCATCGGCTTCGAGGCGGCGCGTGTGCGCGGGTCGCAACTGCATGACGAGATCGGCTACGACCGCGAGCTGCGCCGCTTCACCCGCCATTCCAACAACTCGGGCGGCACCGAGGGCGGCATGTCGACCGGCGAGCCGCTGCGCGTGCGGGTCGCCTTCAAGCCGCTGTCCACCCTGATGCGTCCGCTCAAGTCGGCCGATATCAGGAGCAAGGACGAGGCGGTCGGCGCGATCGAACGCTCCGACGTCTGCGCGATTCCGGCCGCCGCCGTGATCGCCGAGACGGTCGTCGCCTTCGAGCTGGCCGCCATGTTCCTGGATAAATTTGGCGGCGACTCGCTGGCGGAGATTACCCGCAACTACCACGGCTACCTCGAGCAGGTGCGCAACTTCTGAGCGTGCGCGACCGACCATGGCGCCGAAGCTGATTCTCACGGGCTTCATGGCCACCGGCAAAAGCGCGGTGGCCCGCGTGGTCGCGCAGCGCCTGGGCTGGCGGCTGCTCGATTGCGACGAGATGATCGTCGCGCGCCACGGCCAGCCGATCGCGCAGATCTTTCGCGATCACGGGGAGGCCCACTTCCGTATGCTCGAGCGCAATCTTATCGCCGAGATTGCCGGCGAGCGGCGCCATTGCGCGCTATGCGGTAATCCGCGGCCGGCGGTGGTTGCGACCGGCGGCGGCGCGATCGTCGATCCGCAAAATTTCGCCGCGCTCAGCCGCGCGGGCGTGGTGATCTGCCTGGTCGCGCGGCCCGAAGTGATCGCGCGGCGCATCGGCCCGGCCGCCGCGTCGCGTCCGATGCTCACCGAGGGCGGCAAGCCGCTCGCCGTCCGTATCGGCGAACTGATCGCGGCGCGCCGCGCCGCCTATGCGCGCGCCCCGGTCACGATCGACACCTCTGATCTCAATGTGCGCGCGGTCGCCGAGGCGACGATCGCCGCCTACGCACTCCACGGCAGGGCAAAATGGGCAGCTTCCGCGTAGACCTGGGCGCCAACGCCCATCCCGTCGAGACCGGCGCGGGTCTCCTCGATCGGCTGGGCGCGCTCGCGCTCGCGGCGGGCCTGACCGCCGGCCGCGCCGTGATTGTCACCGACGACAACGTCGCGCGGCTCTACGGCGCGCGCGCAGCTACGGCGCTCGCGGCGGCCGGCTTCAGCGCAATCGTGATCGAGGTGGCCGCCGGCGAGGCGAGCAAATCGATCGCGACGCTTGGCGCGCTTTACGATCGGATGGTCGCCGCGCAACTCGATCGATCGAGCGTGGTCTTCGCACTGGGCGGCGGCGTGGTCGGCGACCTCGCGGGCTTCGCCGCCGCGACCTATCTGCGCGGTATCGCGGTCGTGCAGGTGCCCACCACCATGACCGCGCAGGTCGATTCGGCGCTCGGCGGCAAGACTGGCGTGAACCATCCGGCGGCGAAAAACCTGATTGGCGCGTTCCATCAGCCACGACTGATTGTAGCGGATATCGTCACTCTGGCGACGCTGCCCGAGCGTGAGTTCCGCGAGGGCTTGGCCGAAGTGATCAAGTACGGCGCGATTATGGACGCGCCGATGATCGCCGGACTCGAAGCCGCGATGCCCGCGATCCTGCGCCGCGATCCGGCGCGGCTTGCCGAAATCGTCGACCAATCATTGCGCCACAAGGCCGCCGTGGTGCAGCGCGACGAGCGCGAGGGCGGCCTGCGCAAGATTCTCAACTTCGGCCATACGATCGGCCACGCGCTCGAGGCTTCGGCCGGTTACGGCAGCTATTTCCATGGCGAGGCGGTGGCGATCGGGATGGCGGCGGCGGCGGCGCTCTCGCGCGCCCATAGCGGTCTCGGCGCCGCCGACGCCGCGCGCCTGGTGCGGCTGATCGAGGCGGCTGGTCTGCCCACGCGGATGCCCGCCGGATGGCGCGGGGAGGACTTCGAGCGGGCGCTCAGGCTCGACAAGAAACGCGCTCGCGACGGTGTCGAGTTCGTCCTGCTCGATCGCCTCGGCCACGCGCTCACGCGCTCGCTCGGTTTCGCGGAGATTCTCGCGCCGTTCGCTTGAATCGCCGCGAACGTTCACGCGCGCCCGGAACTCTGCGCACGTCAGGTTGTCATTCTGAACGGAGTCCGCGACGTGAAGAATCCCGGGTTCGGGACCCGTTCGCTGCGCTCAGGGTGACAGAATGTGCCCTGTGCAGAGGTCTCCAGTCTGCGCGACGATTCAACGCCCGCGGCCGGATGCGCCGCTCGCGTGCGGCGATCAGCTCTCGAAATAGCGGCGCGGATTCTCGACCATCATCGCGTTGACCTTCTGATCGCTGACCCCCGCCTTCTTCAGTGCCGGCAGAATATTTTTGAAGATGTGCGTCGGGTTCCAGTTCTCGATCAGCTTGGCCGTCTTCGCGTCCATCGCGGGCAGCCCCTTGCCCTTCCAGCAGGCGACCGAGTCGTGGGACAGCACGAGTTGCTTCTCGAAGCCGACGCCGACCAGTCCGATCAGCGCCGCCAGCCGCAGCCGGTCCGGATGCAGGAAGTCCAGGCCGAAGCGGTCGAAGCCCAGGTAGCATCCGCGGTCGAGCATGTCGGTGTGATATTTCAGGTCCGACGCGCCGCAGCTATGCCCGATGATCACGCGCGACAGGTCCAGCCCCTCCGACGCGAACAGGTCGAGTTGCTCGCGGCCCATCGTGCCCTCGTCGGTATGGGTCGTGATCGGCGCGCCGGTAACCTTGGCCGCCCGCGCCGCCGCGCGCAGGCATTTGTCCTCGTACTCGCTGATCCGATCCTTGCCGGTGGCGCACTTGATCACCCCGGCCTTGACGCCGGTCTCGCCGATCCCTTCGGTCAGTTCGGTGACGAAGACCTCGGTGATTTCGTCGATCGAGCGCTGCTTGAAGTAGGGCGTGTTGCCGAGATCTTCTTTGTACAGGCCGGTCGCGCAGACGATATTGACGCCCGCCGCGTCGGCCACCTCGGCCATGAAGACCGGGTCGCGCCCGATATCGTTGGGGCACGGATCGACGAACGTGCCGAGGCCCAGGTCCTTGAGCTCCTTGAGCCGCTCGACCGAATATTTCAGCGCGCTCTTGCGCTCGAAGCGCGGCGCCTTGCAGTCGAGCTCCCAGCCCGACCAGCCGATCAGCAGATGCTCATGCATCAGGGTGGTGCCGAGCTGGTCGGTACTGACGCTACCGGTGACCGTGTTGATCTTTTTCATGGGCGTGTTCGGCTCCTTGCGCAAAATCCCGCGCGACGGTATGCACTCGGTCTGCGCGCTGGTTCGCGATGACACCGCGGCGGCGCTAATGCGCTTGCGGCCAACCTAACGCCGCCCCGTCCGCCCCGTCAAACCCGCGCCGAAGTGGCTGGATCAGGATTTTCGGCGTGGGTTTGGTGCGCATCGGCTGCCGCCTTGCGGCCGTCGCGCCACGAATCCAGCAGGATGATCGCGACGCCGACCGTGATCGCGCTGTCGGCGATATTGAAGACCGGGTAGCGGAACGCCTCGTGATGAAAGTAGATGAAGTCGATGACCAGGCCGCGCGCCAGCCGATCGATCAGATTGCCGATCGTTCCGCCGAGCACCAGCGCGAACGCGATGGCCGAGAGCCGCGTGGTGCTGCGCCGCACGATCAGCGCGGTGAGCACCGCGATCGCGATCGCCGAGAGCACGACGAAGAAGCTCGCGCGAAACCCGGCCGGCATCGTCGCGAACATGCTGAACGCCGCGCCCGGATTGAGCGTGTAGGTCAGGTCGAGCCAGCCGGGCACGATCGGGCGCATCTGGTAGAGCCGGAAATGCCCGCTCACGTATTGCTTGCTTAATTGATCGAGGATCGTCACCGGCGCGCTGACCAGCGCGATCGGCGCGAGCGTGCGCGTCCATGAGCGCGGACGCTCGGGGCTATCCGCCGGAGCCGTCGCCAGACCGCCGATCACCGGGTCAGGCCTGCACGATCGCGCGGCAGCGCGCGTCGAGATCGCCGTCGCCGTCGAAATACTTCCAGCAGCGTTGGCATTTGCGGCCCGCCGCCTTGCGCCCGGCGATGACGATCGGCGGATGCGCGGCGATCCGCGCGAAGCGGCCGTCGGCGCGAAAATCCTCGTTGCCGTCGGCCGCGCTCTTGAGACTCGCGGCCTCGCCGTCGGCCAGCATCGCGACCTCGGAGACGATGAACAGATCCTGCATCTGCGCGCGGCTTTCGCGCAGCATCGTGGCCAGTCCGTCGCTCTCGGCCGAGGCCGCGGCGAGCTCGATGCGCGCTTCGAGCGGTGCGCCGATTTCGCCCGCCTGGCGCATCGCTTCGAGCACCTTCATCGCCTCGCCGCGAATCTGCAGCAGGCGTTGCCAGCGCGCCTCGAGCTCGGCGTCGGCCAGACGCGGGTCGGCCGGATGCATCGTCAGCAGATGCACGCTTTCCGCCGTCTTGCCCGGCAGGTAGGCATAGACCTCGTCGGCGGTGAAGGGAATCAGCGGCGCGAGCATCCGCAGCAGCGTATCGAGCATCGCATGCAGCGCGGTCTGCGCCGAGCGGCGCTCGCGCGAATTTACCGCGTCGCAGTAGAGCCGGTCGCGCGCCACGTCGATATAGAGCGAACTCAGATCGACCACGGTGAAATTCAAAATCGCCTGGTAGGCGGCCTGGAACTCATAGGCCTCGTAGGCGCGCAGCACCTCGGCCTTGAGCCGCTCGGTGCGCGCCAGGATGTAGCGATCGAACTCGAGCAGTTCCGCCGGGGCGACCGCGTCGCGCGCCGGATCGAAATCATAGAGATTGCCGAGCATGAAGCGGCAGGTGTTGCGAATCTTGCGGTAGGCTTCTCCTACCGCAGTGTAGATCGTGTTGCCGAGCGCGATTTCGGTGGTGTAGTCGAGCGAGGCGTAGACCAG
Organism: Binataceae bacterium (SeqCode); assembly: GCA_035534935.1. Classification (GTDB taxonomy): domain Bacteria; phylum Desulfobacterota; class Binatia; order Binatales; family Binataceae; genus JADMIL01. The sequence goes on along the minus strand of DATLRA010000104.1, from coordinate 15,898 downwards.
CCGCAGCACGTCGGCCCCGATGCGGTTGACGGTGTCGGCCGCGTCCTCGGAATTGCCGAGCGACTTCGACATCTTGCGCCCCTGCTCGTCGACCGTGAGACCGTGGCTGATGACGCTGCGAAACGGCGGCTGGCCGCGCTCTGCCACCGCGCAGGCGAGCGACGACCCGAACCATCCGCGCGCCTGCTCGACCGCCTCGAGATAGGCGTCGGCCGGCCAGGCGAGTTCGGGGCGGCGGCCGAGCACGGCGGCCTGCGAGGAACCCGAATCGAACCACACGTCGAGCACGTCCTCTTCCTTGCTGAACGATCCGCCGGCGCATTGCGCGCATTTGAGACCGGCGGGCGTGAAGTCGGCGGCCGGCCGTTCGAACCATGCGTCGGAGCCCGCGGCGGCAAAGATATTCTCCGCCAGGCGCATTACTTCGTCGTACAGGCCGACGTGTCCGCACGCCGTGCATTTGAGCGCCGGTATCGGCACGCCCCAGGCGCGCTGGCGCGACAGGCACCAGTCGGGCCGGGTCTCGGTCATGTTGCGGATACGCTCGCGCGACCATCCCGGAATCCAGGTCACGCCGTCGATTCCCGCGATCACCCGCGCGCGCAGATTCTCATGGTCGATGCGCATGAACCATTGCTCGGCGGCCAGGAAAATCAGCGGATTCTTGCATCGCCAGCAATGCGGATAGCTGTGCGAGAACTTATGCGTATGGAGCAGCGCGCCGAGTTCGCGGAGCTTCTCGACGATCGCGTCGTTGGCCTTGAAGACGTTGCGCCCGGCCCATTCGCCCGCCTCGGCGGTGAACATCCCGGCGGTGTCGACGGGCGTATAGGGCTTGAGGCCGTATTGCGCGCCGACCACGAAATCCTCATAGCCGTGGCCCGGCGCGGTATGCACCAGGCCGGTGCCGGCGTCGGCCGTGACGTGATCGGCGAACATCAGCTTGCCGTCGCGCGCGATAAACGGATGGCGAAAGATGTCGCGGCCGTCGAGCGCGGCGAGTGCGTCGCGATCGAGCGCGACGATCTTGTCGACCGCTAGCGCGCATTCTTTGGCGACCGCGTCGGCCAGCCGCGCGGCGACGATGTAATAGCGATCGGCGGACTTGAGCGCGACGTAATCGAAGGCCGCGTTGAGGCTGATCCCGAGATTGGCCGGCAGCGTCCACGGCGTGGTCGTCCAGATCACCGCGAACAGTTGGCCCGCGCGATGCGCGGCGGCGAGTTCGGGGCCCTCGGAATTATCGGCGGCGAGCGCCGCGGGGTTGGTCACATCGGCGTTGAGCGCGAAGGCGACGTAGATCGACGGCGAGACGTGGTCGCGATATTCGACTTCAGCCTCGGCCAGCGCCGTGCGATCGGCGAAGCACCAATGCACCGGGCGCAGGCCGCGATAGACGTAGCCGCCGGCGACCAGGTTGCGCAGCACGCCGATCTCCGCCGCGTCATACGCCGGGTCCATCGTGATGTACGGGTTGAACCAGTCGCCGACGCATCCCAGGCGCATGAAGTCGGCGCGCTGGAGGTCGATCCATTTGTCGGCCTCGGCGCGGCAGAGCTTGCGCAGTTCGAGCTTGGAGAGGTCGCGCGCCTTGGCGCCCAGATCGCGCGAGACCTTGAACTCGATCGGCATCCCGTGGCAGTCCCAGCCGGGCACGAATGGCGTGCGCAGGCCGATCATCGAGCGCGATCGCACGACGAAGTCCTTGAGGATCTTGTTGAGCGCGGTGCCCAGATGGACGCGGCCGTTGGCGTAGGGCGGCCCGTCGTGAAGAATCCAGGTCGGGGCGCCGGCGCGCGCGGCGAGGATTTGCTCGTAGAGCCGGGCGTCATTCCAGCGCTTGAGCATTTCGGGCTCCCGCTTGGGCAGATTCGCCTTCATCGGGAAGTCCGTTTTGGGCAGCTTGAGCGTCGCTTTGTAGTCGGTCTCTGGCACGGGTACGAGCGCCGCCGGCGCGAGGCCGGCAGGCGCGTCAACTCCTTTTGATTAACGCGATCTTCAACCGAAATAATCTAGCACAGGATAGCGGATGAACTCGTCCCCGCGCGAGCACCGCACGCCGCGCCAATGTCACATGCGGCGTGAGCAGGGTTTGGCCGCGCCCGATTTGTCAGGGCGATCGCCCTCTCGTATATTCGCGGCTGATTGGTTATCGCGGGAGAGGAATGTGAACGAAGGGGCAGCGCTGGCCGGCTTGAGAGTTCTTGACCTGAGCGACTATCGCGGCCAGTTGTGTGCGCGGATGCTCGCCGACATGGGCGCCGACGTGATCAAGGTCGAGCCGCCCGATGGTGACGGCGCGCGGCGGATCGGGCCGTTTGTCGACGATCTGCCGCATCGCGACCGCAGCCTGTTTTTCTGGTTCTACAATCTCAACAAGCGATCGCTCACGCTCGATCTGGAAAATCCGCGCGGACGAGAGATCCTGGCGAGTCTCGCGCGCGGCGCCGACCTGGTGGTCGAGAGCTTTGCGCCGGGGACGCTGGCCAAGGCGGGCCTTGGATGGGCCGCGCTGCACGCGGTCAATCCCGCGCTGATCCTGCTCTCGATAGCGCCCTTCGGACAGAGCGGGCCGTATCGCGATTGGGCGGCCGACGACACCGTGCTCGCGGCGCTCGGCGGGATGCTTTACGTCAACGGATCGCCGGGGCGCGCGCCGGTGCGGCCACTGGGTCTGCAGGCCTATCACGCGTCGGCCTATTACGCCGCGATCGCGGTGCTGTGCGCGCTGTTCGCGCGCGACCGCGACGGCGCCGGGCAATGGATCGATCTGAGCATGCAGGAGGCGACGGCCGCGGCCGTCGAGCATGTGGCCGGCAGTTACTTCGGCGACGGGCGCATTGAGCCGCGCCGCGGCACGCTGCATTGGAGCCGCTACTTCCGGGTCGGCAAATGCCGCGACGGCTACATCATGCATTGCACGCTGGGCGACTGGACTTCGCTGGTCGAATGGGTGGCCGGCGACGGCAAAGCGCAAGATCTGACGGCGCCCGAATGGAACGACGTGGTCTATCGCGCGACCCACGCCGAGCATCTGTTCGACGTGCTCGACGAATGGGTCAAGGACTATTCGCGTGACGAACTGCTCGAGCGCGCCCAGACCTTGCGCCTGCCCTATGCGACGGTGCGCCAGCCCGAGGCCCTGCTCGAGGACGAGCAACTCGCCGCGCGCGGCTACTTCGTCGAAGTTGAGCATCTGGAACTGGGCCGCACGATCCGCTACCCGGGCGCGCCGTATCTGTTCAACGGGTCGCCGTGGCGGGTCTATCGGCGGCCGCCGCTGACCGGAGAGCACACGGCGGAAATTCTGCGCGAGGCTCTAGGCTTCGACGCGGGCGAACTCGCCGCGCTGGCCGCCGAAGGGATCATTTGACGATGGGTGCTCCGCCCCCGGTGACGATGGGAGCGCTGCCGCTCGACGGAATCAGAGTGCTCGATTTCACCTGGGTGGTCGCCGGGCCGGTCGCGACGCGGATTCTGGCCGACCATGGCGCCGAAGTGATCAAGCTCGAGCGCCGGCCCGGCCCGATCGGTCCGCGGCAGACCGGCCTGCAGGGCGATTTGCATCGCAACAAGCGCTCGATCGCGGTCAACATGGGCCATCCGCGCGGCGTCGCGATCGCGCGGCGGCTCGCCGCGCTCAGCGATCTGGTGATCGATAACTTCTCGGCGCGCGTGATGCGCTCGTGGGGCATGGACTTCGCCAGCCTGAGCAAGCTCAAGCCCGAGATCGTCTGCGTGAGCATGTCGGGCCTCGGCCATACCGGGCCGCGCGCGAGTTACGTCAGCTATGGGCCGACGCTGCAGGCGCTGGCCGGCTTTACGCGCCTGATGACCGAGGCGGATGGCGAGCCGGCCGGCTATGGCTATTCTTACGCCGACATGTCGGGCGGCTTCACCGGCGCGCTGGCGGCGCTGATCGCGCTGCGACATCGGCGGCGCACCGGCCAGGGGCAGTTCGTCGACCTCTCGCAGTTCGAGGCGGTGGTCAGCGTGGTCGGTCCGGCGATCCTCGATATTGCGGTGAACGGTCGCGTGCAGACGCCGCCCGGCTATGCGTCGCAGGAGGCGCCGGCCGCGCCGCATGGGGTCTACCGATGCCGGCCGCGCGACGGCGACGACGATCGCTGGCTCGCCCTCGCGGTTCGCTCGCAGGCCGAATGGGAGCGTTTTGCCGCCGCGCTCGGCGCGCCCGGATGGACCGCCGAGGCAAAATTCCGCACGCTCTATCTGCGAATCCGCAACCGCGCCGAACTCGACGCTCACGTGGCGGCCTGGGCGGCGGGTCAGACGGCCGAAGCCGCGATGGCCGACTTGCAGCGCGCGGGCGTCGCCGCCGGTCTGGTTGCCAACGGCGCCGACCTGTGCGCGCGCGATCCGCAGCTTCAGTCGCGTAATTTTTGGGGCACCGTCACGCTGCCGGACGGCCGCACGACGCAGGTCACCGGCATGCCGATGAAGCTTTCGGCCACACCCGGCTCGATTCGCACGCCGTCGCCGGAAATCGGTTCGAGCAACGACTACGTGCTGGGCGAACTGCTCGGCCTCGGCCGCGCCGAACGGGAGGCGCTAATTGCCGAAAAGGCGATATGGCTCTGACGAATCTGGTCGCGTCCGCTTGCGCTAAAGGCCGCATAATTGTTCTACTTCGGGTAGACTCGCGCTGAACGGGACCGCGTGGCGGTCCGGATGGACGGAAATTGCTCGCCAGCGTACTTTCCAGCGCCCTCGCCGGGGTCGACGCCTTTGCGGTCGAGGTCGAAGTCGATATCAGCGCCGGCACGCCCGGCTTTCGCATGGTCGGCCTGGCCGAGGGTGCGGTGCGCGAAGCCTACGAGCGGATGAAGTCGGCGATCCGCAACTCCGCGTTCGAGTTTCCCAACCGCAAAATCACTATCAATCTGGCCCCGGCCGATATCCGCAAGGAGGGCTCGGCGTTCGACCTGCCGATGGCGCTGGGGCTGCTGGCGGCCAACGGCGTGATGCAGAAGCGCGCGCGGATGCGCGATTACCTGGTGCTCGGCGAACTCGCGCTCGACGGCCGCATCAAGGGTATCAAGGGCGCTCTGGCGACGGCGATCCTGGCCCGTGCGCAGGGTCTGGCCGGCGTGGTCCTGCCGCGCGAGAACGCCGCCGAAGCCTCGGTTATAGGCGAGGGGGTGATGGTGCTCGGCGTCGATACGCTGCGCGAGGCCTTCGAGTTTTTCGAGGAGTTGCGCGAAATCACGCCGACCCGCGTCGATCTCAACCAACTATTCGACGCGGCCAGCCATTACGGAGTCGACTTCAGTGAGGTCAAGGGCCAGGAACAATCCAAGCGCGCGCTCGAGGTCGCCGCCGCCGGCGGCCATAACGTGCTGATGATCGGGCCGCCGGGGTCGGGCAAGACGATGCTCGCCAAGCGGCTGCCGACGATCCTGCCGGCGATGACCTTCGAGGAGGCGATCGAAAGCACCAAGGTCCATAGCGTGGTTGGCCTGCTCGAGGGCCGTGCGCTGATCGCGACGCGCCCGTTCCGCTCGCCCCATCATACGATCTCCGATGCCGGCCTGATCGGCGGCGGACCGGTGCCACGGCCCGGCGAGGTCAGCCTGGCGCATCACGGGGTGCTGTTCCTCGACGAGCTGCCGGAGTTCCGCAAAAACGTGCTCGAAGTGCTGCGCCAGCCGCTCGAAGATAATCGCATCACGATTGCGCGGGTGATGGGCACGATGACCTTTCCGGCCAGCGTGATGTTGATCGCCGCGATGAATCCGTGTCCGTGCGGCTTTTACACCGACACGCAGCACGAATGCACCTGCTCGCCGATGATCATCCAGCGCTACCGCTCGCGGATCTCGGGGCCGCTGCTCGATCGGATCGATATCCATATCGAGGTGCCGGCGGTGCGCTACAAGGAGTTGATCGATCGCAACGAGGGCGAGACCTCGACGGCGATTCGCGCGCGGGTCAATGGCGCGCGCGGCCTGCAGGTCGATCGCTTCCGCGAGACGCCGTTTTTCTGCAACGCGCAGATGGGCGCGCGCGAACTGCGCGAGCATTGCCAGGTCGAGCCGGCGGGAGAGCGCCTGCTCGAACTCGCGATCAACCGCCTGGCGCTGAGCGCGCGCGCCTATACGCGAATCCTGAAGGTCGCACGAACGATCGCCGACCTCGATGGCGGCGGGCCGATCGCGGCGCATCATCTGAGCGAAGCGATCCAGTATCGCTCGCTCGATCGCATGGCGTTGTGAGGTCGTCGATCCGGTTGAACGCGCAGCGCAACCTACGGCGAGCCGCATAGCGTGCCGTTGATATCGCATTGCGGCACGATGCTGCGGGCGCGTTGATCCTGGTTCAAGCCATAGATCGCCACGTCGGTTTTAGGCGTCGCGGTGCAGCCGCATAGCTGGCTCGCACAGCAACTGCATGAGGCCGCCGTTTCGGCCTTGATGATTTCCGAGACGTCGCATTTGCTCAGGCCCGAACAGGCGGTTCCAAGCAGGTCGCGGTCGTTGCATTGGTCGGTGCATAGCGTCGCGTCGCAGGTATAGCCGGTTTGTACGCCGCTGGATTGCTGGCAGGTGTTGTACTCGTCGCAGACTTTTGCGCAGTCGACGCCGCTGCCGACCGGCAAAGTCGTGGTTCCGGGGACATAGAGCGGGCAGCCCACGCCGCCGGGCGCGTCGGGCAGGCAGGTTCCCGGGCTGGGCACGGCCGCCGGCACGGTATTGGCGGCCGGCGCCGCAATCGACGACGATAGGCTGAGCGTATCGCCCGACATCGATGGCGAGGCCGTGACCGGGGGTGGCGGCGGTGGCGGTGCATAGGCGGCCGACCACACCAGGTCGCCGCCCAGCGAGCAGACCTGCGCGTTCTGGCCGACCTGATAGGGACCGTCGAAGGCTGGGCATGAGCAACTGCTGATGCCGGGCTTATCGGTCTTGAAGCAGGGCGCGGTCATACATCCGACGTACGGCGCTTGCCCGCAATTGGTCTGGCCGATGCCGTTGGTCGGCACGCAATCGAAGCTAAAGGCCGAGTACAGACCGGTGCCGGGAATCAGGGTTCCCTGGTTGACCGAATTGCATACCGGCGCCGAGTTGATCGTCCCGCACAGGCTGCCGTCGCTCCCGCATTGCGCGACCGTCGCTTCATACACCGAGTGGTTCAGGATGGCATTGATATCCACGAAGTAGACGCCGTAAGGGATCGTGAAGCAGTTGCAGTTCGCGTATTGCCCGTTCGGGGTCAGCTTGCACGAGAGGTCTTCGGTGCCGGTGCTCGGGCCGGAGTAATAGCAGAGCGCGTAGGGTCCGCCGCGGCACGGCAGGAAATTGCTCCCGGTCAGCAGGATATTGGCGTAGGCGGGCCCGTAAGTGGTGGTCCAGTTGGCGGGATCGCTCCAGAACTGATGCGAGTTCGGGACGAAGTGAACGATCCCTGGTGATTGCGAGGTCGATCCGCCGGTGTCGCCGCCGCAGCCCGTCGTCAACGTCACGGCGAGCAGCAGGAGACACCAGAGCGGCGTCAGCCGGAGTGCGCCAGGTCGTGAAATGCCAGCCGCGTGGGCAGTCCTCCGCCGCATCGATGCCATGTGAGATCCTCCCACCGGCGTGGATGGTTATCCTACGGTTTGTTGGAGTCAATCGAAGGCGCTGGGGCGGTCGGAGGCGCGTCGCGGCGGATGCGAATTGAGGGAAATCGGAGCCGACTATATGATGAGAAGGCCAAGCTCCGCGAAATTGATGAGCTGTGAATTATTTTTCGTGCGAGCGCTTATTTCGATCGACGAGCGGTGCGGGATGCCTCGCGACCGGATCCCCGCGACCGCCGGTTGGTCGCACGTTGCTGCGCCCCGGCTCTCCGACCAACCTGAATGCGCGCGCCGGTTACATACCTGTGCCTTTGAGCACCACCTGATGCGGGCCGTTGCTCGAGCTGTCGGTAACCACGAGCGTAGTGGACTGCGCCCCGCTCGAGGTGGGCGCGAACTGGAGGCCGACGTGGCAGCTCTTGCCGCGCGCGAGGCTCAGGCCATTGACGCAAGTGGTCCGGGCGGCGTCGATCGCGAATTGTCCGGCGGTCATTGACAGGCCGTCGATTAGCAGCGGCGCCTTGTTCACCCGCGGGTTGACGATCGTGACCATCCGGATTGCGCTGGTGGTGCCGAGCTTGTGCCGGCCGAATGAAATGGCTTGCGGCGATGCGCGCGCCGGTTCGGCCGGGGGGTCACCGGCCGGTGTATAGAGTTCGGCGCTGGCCAGTGGATTGCCCGACGCGTCTTCGCCGCCAGCCACCAGGACCGAGCCGTTGTTGAGCAACTCCGCGGTCTGATTCTCGCGCCCGGTAATCAGGCTGCCGGTGAGGCTGAAGGCGCTGCCGACCGGGTCGTACAATTCGGCCGATGCGATGGGGCCTCCGCTCTGAGTCACGTCGCTTACGTCGGTGCCGCCCGCGACTAGAATCTGTCCATCGGGCAACGTGGTAGCGGTATGAAAAAAGCGCGCATTGTTGAGGTTGCCGCTGCCGCTGAAGATTCCGGTGACAGGGTCGAACAGTTCGCTCGAGCCTTGCACACTTCGTTGATCAAAAGGCAGCCCGCAGCAACCTTCGAAATATCCGCCCGTCATCAGCACCTTGCCGTCACTGAGCACGGTGGCGGTATGCGCCGCGCGCGCGGCCACCATCTGAATGGGCGCCGAGAAGGTGCCGCTAGCGGGATCGTAAAGCTCGGCGACCGAGTAGGTGTGGCTGCCTTGGGGTCCGTTGAACGAATTGTCACCCCCGGCGATCAGCACTTTGCCGTTGCCGAGCAGGGTCGCCGTGTGACCGTAAGGGGCATAGTAGGTTGTCGGGTTGACCATGGTTAACGAACCGGCGGCGGTGAACGTCCCGGTCGACGGATCATAAAGTTCGGCCGCATCTAAAGGACCGATCTGGGTGTCGCCGCCGACGACCAGTACGTTTCCATTCGTCAGCAGGGTGGCGGTCGCGAACGATCTATCGCACTTGAGGTTGGAACCGCCGGTCTCGGTAAAGAGCCCGGTCGCCGGATCGTACAATTCCGCCGGCGGCGGCGGCACGCAGGTGGAGGTTCCACCTTGCACCAGGACTTTGCCATTTGTGAGCAGGGTCGCGGTGTGGTTATAGCGGGCGAAACTCATGCTGCCGGTGGGACTGAATGTGCCAGTCGCGGGATCGTACAGTTCCGCGGTGCCGCCGAAGGAGCCGAGAAGCGCGCCCCCGGCGATCAATACTTTGCCGTCGGGCAGCAGGGTCTCGGTCTGCCCGGCGCGCACATCAGCCATGCTGCCGGTTGGAACGAAGCTCTGCGCGGCGGCGATCGTGGCCGAGAGTATCAGCATACAGATGGCCGCAAGGATGGGGGCGCCATCGATCGCGAGCGCACCGGGGTGGCGAAAATGTGTATTCAGACGAACTCCTTCCCGGCATCGAGTAGAAATTTCCGGCGCAACCGAACCTGCGAGAGCACTATCCTCAAGTCGTTCGGGCAATTGATTGTTGAGCAATTCGGACGGCTCGAGGCGTTTCGCGCTTGATTAAACGCAAGACAGGGGCCATCGTCATGCGCGGGTTGGACGGACGGACGCGGCGTTGACAAAGCCGCGGTTCTCCCCTAACTTCTCTAGCTTGGAACCACTTACTTTGCCGATTACGCGAAACCTCCCCTGCGCGTAGTCGTCAGCACCTGCCACCAGCAATCTTTTAATCATGTTTGACACGCTGAGCGATCGCCTCGAAGGCGTCTTCAAGAGGCTCAAGGGCCAGGGGCGTATCACCGAGCGCAATATCGAAGAGGCGCTGCGGGAAGTCCGGCTCGCGCTGCTCGAGGCCGACGTCAATATCCGGGTGGTCCGCGACTTCATCGACCACGTCAAGCAGAAGGCGCTGGGGCAGGAGGTACTGCGCTCGCTGACCCCGGAGCAGCATCTGATCAAGTTTGTCGCCGCGGAACTGTGCGAGGTGATGGGCGGCAGCGCGCGCGAGATCGATCTGAAGGTCAAGCCGCCCGTCAAGATTATGCTGGTCGGCCTGCAGGGCGCCGGCAAGACCACCTCGCTGGCCAAGCTGGCGCGCTTTCTTAAGGCCGAGCGCAAACGCCATCCGCTGCTGGTTTCGACCGACGTGCGGCGGCCCGCCGCGATGGAGCAGTTGCGCATCCTGGGCGCGCAGATTGGCGTGCCGGTGGCCGAGAGCCGCGAGACCGAAGACCCGGTCGAGATCGTGAGCCGCGCGCTGATGCGGGCCGACGTCGGCGGGCATGACGCGCTGCTGATCGATACGGCCGGCCGGCTGCAGATTGACGACGACCTGATGGAGGAATTGTCGCGGCTCAAGATCGCCGCCACGCCTCATCATACGATCCTGGTGGCCGACGCGATGACCGGGCAGGACGCGGTCAACGTGGCGCAGGGTTTTCACGATCGGCTCAAGTTGTCGGGGCTGATTCTGACCAAGCTCGACAGCGATGCGCGCGGCGGCGCGGCGCTCTCGGTGCGGGCGATTACCGGCGCGCCGATTCTGTTCGCCGGCATGGGCGAGAAGCTCGACGCCTTCGAGGTCTTTCATCCGGACCGGCTGGCGTCGCGCATTCTGGGCATGGGCGACATGCTGAGCCTGATCGAAAAGGCCCAGCAGAACTTCGATCAGTCCAAGGCCAAGGAACTGGAGCGCAAGCTCAAGAAGAACGAATTTACGCTCGAGGATTTTGCCGACCAGCTCAAGACGATTCGGCGCATGGGATCGATCGGCGACCTGATCGGCATGATCCCGGGGCTCAAGAAGCTCGCCGGGCAGGCCGACTCGGCCGAGGCCAAGCGCGAAATCGGCCGCGTCCAGGCGATTATCGACTCGATGACCAAGCAGGAACGCCGCAACCATTTGATTCTCAACGGCCGGCGCCGCGCGCGGATCGCAACCGGCAGCGGCACCTCGGTGCAGGACGTCAACCGTTTCATCAAGCAGTTCGAGCAGACGCGCAAGATGATGAAGAAGATCACCCGCATGGGGCCGGGATCGGCGTCGATGATGCGCGGGCTTAAGCTTGGGAGCTAGAATAGGACAGGAGATCAGGAACAGAGACTATGGCACTCGTTATCCGACTGCGCCGCCATGGCGCCCGCAAGAAGCCTTTTTACCGTATTGTGGTGAGTGATTCGCGATCGCCGCGCGACGGCCGGTTTGTCGATCAGATTGGCACCTACGATCCGGCGTTTGATCCGCCGAAGGTGACGCTCAAGCACGCCCAGGCCGAGCAATGGCTCAAGTCGGGCGCGCAACCCAGTGACACCGTGAGGAAACTGATCAAGCAAGCGACAAGCGCCGCGCAAACAGCCTGACAGCTCTCAGGGAGCCAGCCATGAAGGAGCTAGTCGAGTTCCTGGCGCAGCAGTTGGTGAACAACCCGGACGCGGTGGAGGTCAAGGAGACGCAAGGCGACACCGCCTCGGTGCTTGAACTGCGCGTGGCCAAGGAGGATCTCGGCCGCGTCATCGGCAAGCAGGGGCGTACGGCCAAGTCGATGCGGACGATCCTGAACGCCGTGGCTTCGCGCACCAACCGCAAAGTCGTGCTTGAGATTATCGAAGAGAAATAGCCGGTGATGGGCGACGCCGACCGGCTCACGCCAGGCCTTTCCGGTCCGGCGCCATCCGCCGCGCCCGGCCTGATCAGGGTCGGGCTGATCGGCGGGGCGCACGGCCTGCAAGGCGCACTGCGCATCCGCTTGGACAATCCCGACTCGGAGACGCTCGCTACGCTGCGCCGCGTGTTCGTGACGCCGGCGGCGGCCGGCGGCCTCGGCCCGCGCGAGTATCGCTTGCTGCGCGTCGCGCGAATCAGCCGCATGACCACCCGGATGATGCTCGAAGGGGTGGGCGACGCGACGGCGGCCGAGGCGCTGCGCGGCGCGGTGATCAGCGTTGCCAGCGGTGATCTGCCGGCGCCCACGCCCGGCGAATACTACCATTACGAGGCACTCGGATGCGCGGTCGAGACGCTCGACGGTCGGCGCGTTGGAGTAATCGAAGAGGTCTTCGCGACCGGCGCCAACGACGTCTGGGTGGTGCGCGACGGGGCGCGCGAAGTGCTCGTCCCGGTGATCGACAACGTGGTCAAATCGATCGACCTGGCGGCGCGCCTGATGCGCATCGAAGCGGTGCCTGGGCTGCTCGACTGACGCGTGCGCGGGCCGCGCCGCCCGCTATAATCCCGGCCATGGACTTTCACGTCATAACGCTCTTTCCCGAGATGTTCGCGGCGCTCGACGCGGCGCTGATGGGCCGTGCGCAAAAGGGCGGACTGGTCGCCGTGCATGCGCATAATTTGCGCGAGCACGGCCTCGGCAATTACCGGCAGGTCGACGACGCGCCGTACGGCGGCGGCAGCGGGATGGTGATGCGGCCGGAGCCGATCGCGGCGGCGATCGACGCGGTGGCGGCAACGCGGCCGGGGCTGACGAAAATTTTGTTGACGCCGCAGGGCGAACGCTTCGACCAGCCGATGGCGCGCGAGCTGGCCGCCACCTGCGCGGGCGGAATCATGCTGATCGCGGGGCGCTACGAGGGCTTTGACGAGCGGGTGCGCGAGCTGGTCGATCGCGAAGTCTCGATCGGCGACTACGTGCTGAGCGGCGGCGAACTGGCCGCGATGGTCGTGATCGAAGCGGTGGCGCGGCTGGTGCCGGGCGTGCTCGGCAATGCGGAGTCGCTTGACGAGGAATCGTTCGGCGCGGGCAATCTGCTCGAATATCCGCATTATACGCGGCCCGAGGAGTTTCGCGGGATGCGCGTGCCGGAGATTTTGCTGAGCGGCGACCATGGCAAGATTCGCGCATGGCGCGCGGCCGAGGCGCTGCGGCGCACCGAGCGGCGGCGTCCCGAGCTGGCCGCCGGGCGGCGCGGCAAAGCCTGAACCGTGAGCGCGCTGTTCGTCGCCCTGATCCATTATCCGGTGGTCGATCGCAACGGCCGGATCGTCACGAGCGCGATCACCAGCCTCGATATCCACGACCTGGCGCGGGCCGCGCGGACCTACGGCGCCAGTGCGTTGTTCGTCGTCCATCCGATGGCCGACCAGCGCGAGTTTGGCGCGCGCGTAATCGACCATTGGAAAGACGGCAACGGCCGGCGCTTCGATACGCGCCGGCGCGAGGCGCTCGAACTGGTGCATCTGGTCGAGGACCTCGACGCGGCGCTCGCGACGGCCGAAGCGATCGCGGGCGCGCGGCCGCTGATCGTGCATACCTCGGCGCGCACGGAGGGCGGTGTCAGCTATGCGGAATTGCGCGAGCGGATGGAACGCGACGACGGTCCGCCGATGATGCTGCTGATCGGCACCGGCTTCGGGATGGCGCCGGCGATGCTCGAGCGGGCCGATATCGTGCTCGCACCGATCCTCGGGCCCGACGCCTATAATCATCTGTCGGTGCGCGCGGCGGCCGGGATAATTCTCGATCGCCTGCGCGGCCATTGAGCGGCGTGACTCGCGTTGCGTGGCTTGTCCGCCGTGTCCGTTTTGTCATTCTGAGCATGGCGAAGAATCCCGGATCCGGGATCCGTTCGCGGCGCTCAGGGTGACAGCGTTTGAGCCGATGGCGTGGGTTAAGCGGAGTCAACGGTACCGGGTGGCGTATATTCCAATGGGCGCGCCGGTGCGATACTAGGCTCTGGCGGCGCACGTGGAGCGCATGGCGGGATTGACGGGCTGACGAATTATGAAACTGATTGCCGACCTGATGGTGTTTATCGGAGCGATCCTGCTGACGGCGGGGACCGATCTCGTGATCGAGACGGCGGGGCAGAATCTCGCGCAGGTGGGCGGACTGCTCGGCGTGATCGTCTCGGTGGTCGGCGTCTCGATGCTCACCGCCGGCATCTTGACCAATCGCGGACTGATCGCGCGAGCCCGCGAGCAGGAGCGTGAAGCGGACGCGGCGCGGATCGGCGGGACCGGCGGCGGCAAGCGCGGCTGAGCCGGGTCGCTAGCGCGGGGGGAGGCAACCATGACGGCAGGGGAGAGCGACGGACTGCGGGCGATTCAGCGCAGTCGCCGATGGGTCTGGATCTGGATCCTCTCGTACGTTCCAGTGATGTGGGTGGTCAAACGCACGACCCATTCGGACCTGGCGGCGGCGCCGTTCGTGCTGATCTGGACGGTCGCGATCGTGCGCTGCGTCGCGCGCGTGATGTTCGTTACGTGTCCGCGCTGCAACGGACTGTTTCACTCCACGCATAGCTCGCCGACGATCTGGAATCTGCTGACCCGCAAGTGCCTGCAATGCGGTCTGCCACTGCACGTCGAGAAGGTGATCTATCCGAGCCTGGAGTGAGGCCGTAATGCAGCCGCGTCACACCGTTGAGGCGTTCGCGCTGGTGGGCTGGTATCGGGTGGTCGCGCCGCAAATAGTGCGGCGGGATGGGCCGGCTCCGATGCAAGAATTCACCGGCTTAGGGGGGCTGAGACGGCTGAGACTTTTACCAGGAGACCGGCGTCCATCCCGCCGCACCTAAAGCCTACGCCCGATGAGGGAACACACACAGTGTTATCGCTGGAACGTTGTTGGTCTTTGGTTACCCGGGCGACCCCAATTGCTGAAACGAGTTCCCCAACGCCAGACCATCCGGTACGCGCATTACAATTTCGTGCGGATGCATCGGACGCTCCGCTGTACGCCGGCGCCGGCGGCTGGCGTGACGGATCGGCTATGGTCGGTTGCGGAATTAATTGAAGCGGCCAACGCGACGGCCTAAACCTAGCCGATAACCCAGAACAAATGCCGCAAGGATGACGACACCGCCCGTAGATAATAACAGCCCTAAATTAAAGGTGGTATGCATGGCCGGTTGGTTCTCTGAAATATGGAACTCTTCCCAAGCCCTGGATACCGTATTCACGGTCACTCAATGGGCTATGGCGATCTTCGGATTTCTGACCGCTGTTGCCATCGTTATCTCGATTATTGCGAGCAATCGCGCGAACAGTTTGAAAGATGAGACGTGGCTGGGCGAGCGCGAAACCTTGCAGACCCAAATCCAGCAACTCACGCCTCGACGGCTCACGCCGGAACAAAAAGTGAAAATTCTGCTGGCTCTGCCAAGGCAGCCCTACAGCATCAGAATCACCTGTACGATGGGCGATGGAGAATCTTTCGATTACGCGTCCGATCTTATGGAAGTATTGAAAGAGGCCGGCTGGACCGTCGAGGACAACGGCCTGAGTCAAGCTCTCTTTACAGGCAAACCACCGCCTCTCTGGATAACTGTTTCAAGCGCCGACGAAGTGCCGCCCGCAGCCAATGCTCTCGCCAACGCGTTTAAGGCGGCGGGGATCGCAGTCATAGGCCAAATCGATAAAGGCCTTAACCCTACGCAGGTTGGGCTGTTCGTGGGCCATAAACCAAATTAGGACACTACCCGCCGGGGGGGTGAGTATGGCCGGGCGATTGGGCAGGTTTAGGGGCTCTACTTGTGGGGCGGTAGGGAAGTGGTCAAACCCGGTACGCTTGCAATGCCGCCGCTCGAAAGAGCTTCGTGGGTTCGAATCGTCCGCAAATCACCGCCGACGGCTACGCGCCTTAATAGTTGCTCGCTTGCTGATTTGTCTATGATTGTCATATAGAATTAGGATATGGGCGATGAAGAAAAGGTAATGGAAGAAGTTCGTGCAGATTTCTTGTTCGCTCAGCCGTCCTTTTGGTCCGGGTTAGGGCGCTGGCTCGATCTCACAGGGCATATTGATCTTTATAACGTTTCGCCAGATGGCGAAACAGCCGATGGCCGTGCTCTGTACTCCGACTGGCGGGCTGTGGGTCAAGAGTTGCGACGCGCCTGCGCTAGTTGTGCGAAGGAAATAGCAGCAAGGCAAGGTCTTCTGTTTGCCAATACCCCATGGCAAA
>DATLRA010000103.1:0-2500 GCA_035534935.1 Binataceae bacterium (SeqCode) | reverse complement strand
GTAGCGCGCGTGCCGAGCCCATGACGCTTTGTGCAAGTTGCGCCGGAAGGAAGCCTTGACGACGCTGCGCCTTCCATACAGGCGCTCGGGCATCCGCGCGCGGCCCTTCGCGCCGCGTCGGTTGAGGCTGCCTTTCCCCTGATGCCGTGCCGTTCGCGCCGCGCCGACTCGCCGCATCGCTCGTACCCACCACGGCACCAGCGGGCGCTCGGGGCGTGGCCGCCCAAGCCGGAGCTTGATTTCGACCTCCTCGCGCCCGAAGAACCTAAGCCGTCCCATCGCCCGTCTCCTTGAGCAGCGCCGTCAACGCGACCACGAGCGCATCAGATTCCTCGGGCGCACGCGCTCCGAACGCTTCGAGGATTTCGTGAATTTGCCTGCTGCTGAGCATGACGGAATGAAGATCGTGCGCGCGGCTCCATGACTTCCACGCGCGTTTGGCCGTCGCTCTTTCCTCGAGCTTCTGACGACCGAGAGAAGCCACCTGCGCCCGCTGTTCGGCGGTCAACGAAGCCGCCTCATGCGCGACGCTGATCAGCGCTCCTAGCAGAAAGTCGGGCGGCTCACGGTCAAGTCCTGCAATCGCGATCAGGCCGCCAAGATTCGCAAGGTGATGGACTCTGAGTCCTTGCTCCGGCGTATGTTCGTTCGTCGCCATCACTCACCACGTCAGTACCGGTTCGAGCACGCCCCGGACACTGGAGATCGGAACCGGTCCGAAGTAGCGGCCGTCCCAACTCCTCGGGTCGTGAAACCCGAATAGCCACACGGCACCCGGCGCGACGCTGCGTTGGCCCCAAGGCACGTGTGGGAGAGTCCGGGCCGCGCTGTCACGCTCGGCCACTCGGCTGTGCGGAAGCCTGGCGCCATTGATTGCGACCCATCCGCGCTCGACCTCGACCGTGTCGCCGGGGAGCGCCGCGATCAGCTTCGCGACCGGCTCGGCACCGCCGGGACAAGCGCCCGTTCGGAGATATCCGCGCGCCAGTCCTTCCTGGGCGACATTGGCCGGCAAACACGCCGCGACCAGTGCTCCCCGCTTCAGCGGCTCATCAGCGGCCAACCGGTAAACTCCGGCTGACGCGGCACTGTCGGTTAGCGTGATCATGAGACCGAAGCCGTGCGCGATTATGGCCAGAAGCGTCGCCACGATTACCGCTCCGGCAAACGCAAAGAAAGGCGCGCGGGCGCATTTCAGACGGTGGCAGAAGGCTCCTGCCAGCACGAAGCGCGGGCCGGCTTCGAGGCTCTTGAGTGCCGTGCTGTACGGCAGGAAGGCGTCGCCGCACTGCGATCCCGGAAAGCTCCTGAAAGGACTGCGGAAAAAACGCGTAGGGCGGCACAGTACCGCAGACCCTTTATCTTGCCCTACGAACCCAGCGTTTTGTCCAAACCCCAGCACCACTAAAATCTCCGTCACCCTCGATCCAGAATGCACCCCTCAAACAGCACCGCCCTCCTCCTCGCCACCCCATCCCAACGCGATCGCACGCGACGTTCCGTATCCGATGCGCATCCGATCCCGCTTCCAATCAGAAAATACATTCGACTAAGCCTCTCTGCCGTTTGCGCTAAGCCCCTGCTCGCTCCGATCCGAACGATCCGTCCGCGTTGCTCGCTTCGCGTCGCCGACTCTCGGTAGGTTGCCGTCGAGCTCGTCGTGTATCTGCTTGACCAAGCGCGTAATCGTCTCGGTAATCGTCGCGCCCAGATCAAAACCTGCGTCGTCCGCAACTCGACGAAGCTCTTCGAGCTGACCCTTGACCGATGCGGGTACGCGCACCTGAATGACCGCGCTGCGCTCTTCCTTCCGCTTCAAAACTCCCATCGCTGGACTCCTTCATTAGCCTTGGTGTTACGACTCAGTTCTTGTATGCGGCGGGAAATACCAAGTCCGCGGTGACCATCACGTTGAACTGGTAGCCCGGCCTGATCTCAATCGTTGGCGGATGATTCATCCCGTTGCCAAGCATCTGCTGGCCCACGCCGCCGAACTGCGCAGACGCAGCCCCGCCTGCCATCTCGCTCGCCATCGCCCACTGGTTCGGCTGGTAGTAGCCATAGGCGCCGTACCCAGCCCCGCCGCCGAACGTCGCCATCTGTCCGACCATCTCGCCCGCGCTTATCAGGCTCGTCAGCGCCGCCGTGCCGAACGTACTGAGGTAATGGTTGTTGACCTGATCGGTGAACCCCGCGTAGCCGGCCTGGTCGGCGCCCGGCATCTGTGGAAGATCCATGCTCGAGGTGTTCGGGAAGATCAGCCGCTGCCACGCGACCTGCACGCGTTGCTGGCCGTTCGCTGAAGCGTT
This sequence comes from Binataceae bacterium (SeqCode), assembly GCA_035534935.1. GTDB lineage: Bacteria > Desulfobacterota > Binatia > Binatales > Binataceae > JADMIL01. Next base: position 191 of record DATLRA010000103.1, on the reverse strand, counting down.
GCGGTACGTGCCGATGAGTCTGCCGCCCTGCGGAATCAGCAGGCTCTTGCCGGTCGCGCTGTCGAACACGTTCTGGCTGACCTGCGCGAGGATTGGCCCCGGCAGATCCGAGTTGATGCCGCTGACCAATACGGCTGGGATCACGCTCCCCGCCATCACCGTGTAGGGCGATGCCGGTGGATGAAGCGCCA
>DATLRA010000102.1:0-13686 GCA_035534935.1 Binataceae bacterium (SeqCode) | reverse complement strand
ATGCTGGGCGGTGGGCGGCGCGCAGCGGCCGTCGGCGCCGCAGAAGCTCGTCGGACAATCGGAATCGTGCTCGCACGGATTCGGTATGGGATCGCTGGGGTGCCCACCAGTTATGTAACCCGGACTATCCAGATTAAGAGTGCATCCTCCTTCGCCCGCAATCACTCGGAAGGTCGATTTGGGCGGACAGTCGGCCTGGCTGCGCGGGGGAAGGCTACCAAGGCAACTCTTCGAGCCATCCGGATGTACGATTAGAAAATAACCGGCGCCGCAAATTTTCTGTGCCTCCTTCGCAGATGCGACGGCGTCGCCCGCCGCCTCGGCGGAAACTCCGAAGGCCAAGAAAATAAGCACGAGCCCTGTTTCCAATGCTGCTTTCCATGAGCGAGCGCGCATCATTCGCCTCCATCTTGTTCTGGGTCTCTTAATGGCGTCCACACTTCCCTAACCGGTTAATGGGACCTTAGCAGACCCTTGTATTTCTGCGCAAACTGCATCATAAGGCTTTTGTGCACTTTAGCTGACTAATTGTTAACCACACTCTCGGTCTATCGTTGTTTCGGTCCGAAGGAGGGGGAGATGGTCGTTAATTGTTCACAGTGGCGTCGCTATAGCGCGATAATTTTAACACTCGGTGTATTCCTCGCATTGCCGCTCGGTTTGCCTGCCGGTTCGGCATGGGCACTGAGTTGGCAATTCCTCGGGCCTGAGCCGATCACGCAGGCGCAGGCCAATTTTAATGGCTATCTGGTTGGTCCGACTTTTCACGCCTCAGGACGCGTAACGACGGTTGCCGCCGATCCGGCCACGTCAGGGCGCGTGTTCGTGGGAACCGCCAATGGCGGACTCTGGATGGTGACCGGCGCCAACGGCTCGAGTCCGAGCTACACCCGCATCTCGGACACGCTGCCGAATCCGACGCAGGCGATCGGCGCCATCGCCCTAGATACGACGACCAGCCCGCCAACGGTTTATGTCGGCACAGGCGAAGGTAATTTCTGCGCTGACTGCTATTACGGCCGGGGTCTGTTTTACTCAACAAATCTGGGTGCCACATGGAACGAACTCTTCCCATCTGACTTTGAGGAGCAGGCCTTCACCAAACTCGTGCTGGTGAATTCCAGCGGCACTGAATATCTATTCGCCGGCGTAACACAAGGATTCAGTACGAATCGCAATGACAATGACGTCAGGCAAAGCACTGCTACCAAAAATGGACTCTGGCGCATAAAGCTCGGCAACACGCCGGTCGACAAACATTATACGGCAGCTACCTTCGGCAATTGCACCACACCAGCAAATGGCGGCAATTGTCCGGCGGACGATATCGCGGCGATTACAGTATCCGGATCGTACGATATTTTTGTGGGGATCGACGGGAACTTCTCATCCGGCGGCGGGGGCCTCTACGAATCGACCGACATCGGGACAACCTGGACGCCCGTGCTCACGGCAGGCGCCTGTGCAGGGCTGAGTCCATGTCCCACGAGCATCGGCCGCATCAGCCTCGCTGGCAGCGGTTCGACCGTCTATGCGATGATCGGAGCTTTCTTAGCAGGCGGAGGGGCCGGACCGTATCCATATGCCGGCTTCTATCATTCGGCTAATCTCGGGACGAGCTGGAGCCAAATGTCGGTTCCTTGCTAGCAGTTCAGCACTGGCACAACAATCGACGGTACGTCCGATGGCACGGGGTCAACGTGCGCCGCAAGCGACTTCTCACAATCGTTCTATGACCAGACGCTTGCCGTGTCCCCGACGAATTCCTCTACAGTCTTCTTCGGTGGTGTCGGACTCTATACCAGCGCCGACAGCGGTAACACCTGGCTGTTTTTCAATCCTAGCCCAACCGATGGAGCGTATCATTCGGACCAGCATGCACTAGCCTTCGATCCGTTCGACAGCGCGGCTTTTTACGCCGGTAACGACGGCGGATTATTTTACTACAACGGCAGTTCGTTCGCCGCTGTGAATGACGGCCTGAACACGGCCCAGCTTTACGGTGTGGCGCTCAATTCGGGACCGCCATTTACGGTGCTCGGCGGCTTTCAGGACAATGGCACGGAGCTTTATACAGGATCGTTGGGGTGGACCGAAACCGATACCGGCGACGCCGCGGTGGTACAATTCTCGCCCGTCGATCAAACCTACGCCTATCACACCTACATGGGCGGGGGCTCATATCCGACCTTCATATTTTCGGCTGACGGCGGTAATTCATGGCCAAGCACCAACAATATTTCAGCGGATTGGCAGACCGTGCTTCAGAGTCATGGTGACACCACGATAGTCTTTCCGCCGATCGCCGCGTCACCGACTGCGAGTACGCCGCATCGGGTGTTGGTGGCTGGGCACAAAGCATACTCGCTTGTGCTGGGCACGACCGACACCTGGAAGCTTCAGAGCAATACGGACCTGACGGCGGCCTGCCCGGTTGGAAACGGCGCTTGTGCTGTCCAAGATATCGAGTTCGATCCGTATGATGGCGCGGCGGCGTGGGCGGTCTCGACCCCGAGCGGCGCCGTGGGCTACAAAGTTTCATGCACTGGGTCGGCGAATCTCAACAGCGGCGCCGCGTGGACGAACATTACCCACAATCTGACTGCGCTGACCTCGACGCAGTTTCCGACCGGAATCACGGTCAGCCCCTTCAAGGATCCCGCTACCGGTCATGCTGTGGTCTATGTGACGATGTACGCGCCGGCTGGATCGACGGCCCCAACCGGGACGATCTTCAAGACCACCGGCGGTTGTCTGGCCACCGGGACATGGAGCGCGCTTGCGGCTCCCAGCTACAACGGCGAGCCGCTATCCGTACTGCGGCTGCTGGTCGATAACACCGATTCGACGGGCAACACGCTATTGGCGGGTACCGACATCGGGGTCTATCGCAGCACCGACGGTGGCGTCACGTGGGCGGATTATGACATGGGCATAGTTCCGCATGTGCCGGTGACCGATATCGAGCAGAATCCCGCGGGTGTGATCACCATAGCCACTCACGGCGCCGGGTCCTATTTGCTGCCAACGCAGATCCAATTCGCCGGCTATGCGAATGCGACTGAGTCGGAACCTCCCAGCACCTGCAACCAGTTTCAGGCGACGACCACTGTCAAACCGCCATCTGGCGCGCAAAACGGTGACATATTCGCAATGCCAATCGCGGTCGGAGACGAAACCGGTGGCACTAGCCTGTCTGTGCCGGCCGGATGGTCTATTCTCCCGTTCGCCAATCAAGGCAACGCTTCTAGTATAATCACGGCGACCGGATCCTGTAGCACATATGTCCAGTCGTGGGTCGCGGTGCATAGCTATTCGACCGGCGATACGACGCCATACTCGTTCGGGGCGTCGATTACTCCAATTCCAGGTACCGGTGCGTGCTCTCCCTGCATTTCTGGAGAGATAGGCGGATTTCTCACTTCATATCGGGGTGCGGACCAGCGTTCCGCGGACTACACTGCGTACGCATATCCGAATAGCGGCGCCACAGCGTCGACCACGGACCCGGTCAGTGTGGCGGGACCCGACGAACTGGTCAGTATCTTCACGGGGTTGGCGGAAAAGGATGAAAATAATCTGTGCGAAACTTTCGCTGCCCCCACTGGCCCTCAAACATTGACGGTTGAAACGCCGCTAACCCCGGTTTGTACCGAGCCGCCATTTCTCGATGCGGACATATGGACGGACTCGCCGGGCGGGAGTTTTGGAGGGTACAGCGTTATTCCGGGATCGATCTCGCACTTCGGCACCGGACCTTTGCCTGCGTACCAGGTGGTGTTGCCGCCACTTGAATAAATCGCGGCGGATGACGAGGGCTCATGGCGGATCGATGGTGGCAAAAATCACAATATTGCGGCGCGGCGGGGGGCGGCGCCGAGGCGCTCGAAGGCGTCGGCCGCACGCAGCATCGGCTCCTCGCCGAAGGCCGGCCCGATCAGTTGCAGGCCGATCGGCAGCCCCTCGCGATCGAAGCCGCACGGCACCGACATGCCGGGCAGGCCGGCGAGGTTGACCGAAATCGTGAAAATGTCCGAGAGGTACATCTGTAGCGGGTCGGCCATCTTCTCGCCCAGGCGAAAGGCGGTGGTCGGCGCCACCGGCGTCGCGATCACGTCGCAGTCGGCGAAGGCCCGCTCGAAGTCGCCGCGAATCAGCGTGCGCACCTTCTGCCCCTTGAGGTAATAGGCGTCGTAGTAGCCGGCCGAGAGCACGAAGGTGCCGAGCATGATGCGCCGTTTGACCTCGGCGCCGAAGCCGCGCGCCCGCGTGCGATTATACAATTCGATATTGTTGTCGGCCGCGGCGCGCAGGCCGTAGCGGATGCCGTCGTAGCGGGCCAGATTGGCGCTGGCCTCGGCGGTCGCGACGATATAGTACGCCGCGATCGCATAGCGGGTATGCGGCAGCGAGATCTCGACGATCCGCGCGCCCATCGCCTCGTACGCCTTGAGCGCGGCGCGCACGGCGCCCTCGACCTCGGGGTTCATCCCGTCGACGAAATATTCGCGCGGTACGCCGACGCGCATCCCGGTGACGTCGCCCGTCAGTGCCGCCTCGTAATCGGGCACCGGGCGCGCCGCGCAGGTCGAGTCGCGCGGATCGACGCCCGCCAGCTCGTTCATCAGGATGGCGGCATCGCGCACGGTCTTGGCGAAGGGGCCGACCTGGTCGAGCGAGGAGGCGTAGGCGATCACGCCGTAGCGGCTGACCCGGCTGTAGGTCGGCTTGAGGCCGACCACGCCGCAGAACGAGGCCGGCTCGCGAATCGACCCGCCGGTGTCGGTGCCGAGCGCGCCCAGGCATTGGTCGGCGGCGACCGCGGCGGCCGATCCGCCCGACGAACCGCCGGCCACGCGCTCGACGTTGTGCGGATTGCGCGTCGGTCCGAAGGCCGAGTTCTCGGTCGACGAGCCCATTGCGAATTCGTCGAGGTTGGCCTTGCCGACGAAGACCGCGCCGGCCGCGCGCAGCCGCGCGATCACCGTCGCGTCATAGGGCGGGACGAAGTTCTCGAGAATCTTCGAGGCGCAGGTCGTGCGCACGCCGCGGGTCGCGTAGATATCCTTGATTGCGAGCGGGATACCGCACAGCGCCGGCGCGTCGCCCGCCGCAATCCGCAGGTCGGCGGCGGCGGCCTGCTCATGGGCCTCGCGCGCGCATACCGTGATAAAGGCGTTGAGCTTGGGATCGACCAGCTTGATCTGCTCGAGGCAGGCGCGGGTCAGTTCGCTCGCGGAGATGTCGCGCCGGCGCAGCAGGTCGCGCGCCTCGGCGATAGTCAGTCGATTAAGTTCAGTCATAATTTAATTACCGCGGCTGCGCAGACTCGCCCGCGTCCCATGCCCGCACACCCCATGCCCAGAACAATCGCGAAACCCCTCACGGGTTTCGCGGCTTCCCGTTTGAATTTATATTGCGGGAGGCGTGGAAGCTCTCAGAGGTTCCACTTGCTGCTCCGCTCTTCCTATGATCACGGCTGCGCAGACTCGCCCGCGTCCCATGCCCAATTACCGCGGCTTCGGGGAGTCTCAGAGTCTAAATTTGTGCGCACCTCGCAGACTCGTTTGCTCGCTGCGCCTTCGGCTCCGCTAGTGCCGCGCACCCCATGCCCGGCTCATTCGATGATCTTCGGCACGTTGAAGAAATGGCCGACGCGGTCGGGGGCATTGGCGAGCATCTCGTCGGGTGCCGGATGGTTGGTCACCACGTCGGCGCGCATCGGAGTGCCGGCCTCGCCGACTTGCAGGGTCGGCGCGATAGCGGCCGTATCGAGTTCGCTGAGCTGATCGATATAGGTCAGGATTTCGCTCAGGTTGGCCTGCAGGCTGACCTCTTCGTCGGGCGCCAGCTCGAGGCGGGCGAGGCGGGCGACGTGGCGCACCTGCTCGACGGTGATTTTATCGCTGACGGTTCTGCTCTCGGCCATAATGGTATCGACTATCTTATATCGGCGTTAGGCTCGCGCGGAATGGTAACATCACCGGCGCGCCATGTCAGGCCGCCGCGCCCGCGCGCCGGCTCCTATGGATAGCTGACCCGATCGCGGATATCTGGTTAACTCATAGCGTGCGTCCGGCTCTGGATGAGCTGGGCATACGTGAAGCGTGGACGGCGCGGGCTTTGCGCAATGACCTCGGGGAGGCGCGATGCGAATGATCACGCGGGGCGGGATGCGCGAATCGATCTGTGCATGGCGCGTCGCGATCGGCGGAGTGCTCGATCGCTGGTACGAAGCGACTCCGTGGCGGCGCGCGGTACCGCTCGGGCGGCGCGGCGAGGATCTCGCGGCGCGCCATCTGCGGCGCTGCGGCTACACGATCCTGGCGCGGAATTATCGCGCGGCGCACGCCGAGATCGATCTGGTCGCGCTCGACCACGGCACGATCGCCTTTGTCGAGGTCAAGGCGCGCAGCAGCGACGCGGCGGGGACGCCGGCCGAGGCGGTCGACGAGAGCAAGCAGGAGCGGGTGCGGCGGGCGGCCGCGGCCTACGCGCGCGCCTATCGCATTGGCGAGCGGCCGCTGCGCTTCGATGTAATCGCGATCAGCGGCGCGGGTCGCGCGCGGCGCCTGGAATTGCTCAAGAACGCTTTTTGAAACGGGGCGCGTCGCTATGACGCATCGCCGGTAGAAGGACGCATTCTGAATGCTGGATATCAGGCTGATTCGCGAGCAGACCGCGATGGTTAAAGCCGAACTGGGACGGGCCGGCGGCGACGGCGCGGAGATCGATCAAATCGTCGCGGCCGACGCGCTGCGGCGCAAGCTGCAATTCGAACTCGACGAACTGCGCGCGCGGCGCACCCGCGAATCGAAAGAGCTGGGCAAGCTCGGACCGGCCGAGCGCGACGCGCGGCGCGCCGAGATGCGCGCGCTGGGCGACGAAATCGCGGCGGGCGAGCCGCAATTGGCGGCGGCCGAGAGTCGCTTCACCGACTTGATGCTGGGGGTCCGCAATCTCCCGCGCTCTTATGTACCGACCGGGCGGGGCGAAGCCGACAACGTGATCGTGCGCACGGTCGGCGAGCCGCGCAAATTCGATTTTCAGCCGCTGGCGCATTGGGATCTGGGCGAGCGGCTCGGCATCATCGACTTCGCGCGCGGCGTAAAACTATCCGGCACGCGATTCTACATTTTGTCGGGATTAGGCGCGCGCCTCGAGCGGGCGCTGATCGCCTTCATGCTCGACCTCAAGACCGGCGCACAGGGCTATCGTGAAATCGCGCCGCCGCTGATGGTCAATACGGCGACCGCGACCAGCACCGGCCATCTGCCCAAGAACGCCGACACCATGTACCGCGATATCGAGGAGGACTACTGGTTTATCCCGACCGCCGAGCTGCCGCTGACCAGCATGTACCGCGACGAGGTGATTGAGGCCGAGCGGCTGCCGATCTACCTGGCGGCCTATACGCCGTGCTTTCGGCGCGAGAAGATGTCGGCCGGGCGCGACGTGCGTGGAATCAAACGGGGGCATCAGTTCGACAAGGTCGAGATGGTCAAGCTGGTGCGGCCCGAGACCTCCGACGACGAATTGCAATCACTGGTCGAGAACGCCTGCGAGGTCTGCCGGCGGCTCGAGATTCCCTATCGCGTGGTGCAGTTATGCACCGCCGATATCAGCTTCGCCAGCGCCGCGACCTACGATATCGAGATGTGGGCGCCGGGGCTCGGCGAATGGCTCGAAGTCAGTTCGTGCTCGAACTGCACGGACTTCCAGATGCGCCGCGCCAATATCCGCTATCGCCCGGTCAAGGGCGGCAGGACCGAGTTCCTCCATGCGCTCAACGGGTCGGGGCTGGGACTGCCGCGCACGCTGATCGCGGTGCTGGAGAACTATCAGCAGGCCGACGGGAGCGTGGTGATTCCCGACGTACTGCGTCCCTATATGGGCGGCGCGGAGACGATAAAAGCGTCGTAATGGCTACGCCGCGGACCGTGGCTGACCAGAGCTATGCGCTGGCCCGATTAACTCGCAATTTCCCTTAACGTAACATTGCCGTAACAATTCGTCATTATCCTTAAGCGGCGTGGTGGGGCCGCTGGGGTATTCAAATCGAGCATCTCGAACCGACTTGAAAGACGTTCCGAGCTTGGCTGAATTAGCAAATACGGTGGCGGAAAAAGTTACTTTGACGAGGCGCGAAGCGCGCTCCCGCGCCTTTGGCGTGCGCTCGATCGGTGATCGGGTGTTCAATCTGACGACGATGGCGATGGCGCTGCTGGTGCTGGCGCTGCTCCTGGGCCTCACGGTCGAGCTGGTGGTCAACGCGATGCCGTCGATCAAGGCGTTCGGCCTCGGCTTCCTGGTCAGCAGCGACTGGGACCCGGGCAATGACGTCTACGGCGGGCTGGCGTTTATCTATGGCACGCTGGTGTCGTCGGCGCTGGCGCTGCTGATGGCGGTGCCGCTGGCCCTGGGCGTTGCGCTGTGCCTGAGCGAGATGGCGCCCGAATGGCTCAGCCGCAAGTTGGGCTTCATGGTCGAACTGCTGGCGGCGATTCCGAGCGTGGTCTACGGCCTGTGGGGCATCTTCGTGCTGGGGCCGGGATTGCGCGATTATGCCGATCCGGTGCTGGCGAAATATCTGGGTTTTTTGCCGCTGTTTCAGGGGCCGCACGTCTCGGTGAGCATGTTCACCGCCAGCGTGATCCTGGCGATCATGGTGCTGCCCTATATCTCGGCGGTATGTACGGACGTCTTTCGCGCCGTGCCGGACACCCAGCGCGAGGCGGCTTTCGCGCTCGGCGCGACCAAGTGGGAGATGGTGCGGATGGCGGTGCTGCCGTTCGGCGTCTCGGGCATTATCGGCGCGGTGATCCTGGGCCTGGGACGCGCGCTCGGCGAGACCATCGCGGTGGCGATGGTGATCGGCAACAGCCCGACTATCTCGGCCTCGCTGTTCTCGCCCTCGTCGACGCTGGCCAGCGTGATCGCCAATGAATTTGTCGAAGCGACCTCGACGCTCAACCTGGCGGCGCTGGTCGAACTGGGGCTGGTGCTGCTGGTGCTGGGGCTGGTGCTCAACGTGGCGGCGCGTGCGCTGGTGCTCGGGGCGACGCAGCGGCGCTTCCAAAAGGTCAATTGATGCTGCAAACGCCGGCGCAAACCCGACACGACCGTTGGCGTGAGATCAAGAGTAACTTCATGGTCGGCGTGACGATCGCGGCCACCGTGGTGGCGTTGATCCCGCTGTTCCTGGTGCTCGGCTATCTGCTCAAGATGGGCGCGTCGAGCGTCAACTGGGATTTCTTCGTGCGCATGCCGACGCCGGTCGGGCAGGGCGGCGGCGGCATGGCCAATGCGATCGTCGGGACCTTCGAACTAGTCGGGATCGCATGCCTGATCGGCGTGCCGATCGGCGTCGCCGGCGGTATCTACCTGGCTGAAAATCGCGGCACGCGGCTGGCCCTGACGATTCGCTTCGCGGCTGACGTGATGATGGGCGTGCCGTCGATCGTCGTGGGCATTTTCGTTTACACCGTGGTGGTGCGGCCGGCCGGTGGCTTTTCGACGCTGGCCGGTTCGGTAGCGCTCGCGATGATCATGATTCCATTGGTCACGCGCACCGCCGAAGAGATGATCCTGCTGGTGCCGCATGAACTACGCGAGGCGGCGCTGGCGCTCGGCGTGCCGCGCTGGCGGACCACGCTGTCGGTCGTCGCGCGCACGGCGATCAGCGGAATCGCGACCGGCGTTATCCTGGCGATCGCGCGGGTGGCGGGCGAGACCGCGCCGCTGCTCTTCACCGCCTTCGGCAATCGGTTCTGGTCGACTTCGCTGGTCCAGCCGATCTCGTCGCTGACCGTGCAGGTCTACACCTACGCGATTTCGCCTTTCGCCGATTGGCAGCGCCAGGCGTGGGCCGGCGCGCTGGTGCTGACCGCTATCGTGCTGGCGCTCGAGCTGGGCGTAAGATGGGTAACGCGGGGCGCGGCGCGGGTGGCCCGCTAAGTTATGCCGGATAAAGTTATCGTTCGCGACCTGCGAGCCTTCTTCGGTCAGCATGAAGCGCTGCACGGGGTCAGTCTGAATTTCGCGGAAAACCGCGTGACGGCGATTATTGGGCCCTCGGGATGCGGCAAGTCGACGCTCGTGCGCTGCGTCAACCGGATGCATGAAGTGGTGCCGGGGGCCACCTGTACCGGACAGGTGCTGCTCGACGGCGAGGATATCTATGCGCCGGGGGTCGATCCGGTGCAGGTTCGCCGGCGAATCGGAATGGTCTTTCAGAAGCCGACGCCGTTTCCCACGATGTCGATCGAAGACAACGTCGCCGCCGGCCTCAAGCTCAACGGCGTCGCCCTGTCGCGGGCCGATCGCGACGTGCTGGTCGAAAAAAGCCTCAAGCGCGCGGCGCTGTGGGAAGAGGTCAAGGATCGCCTCCATCGCCCGGGCGCCAGCCTCTCGGGCGGGCAGCAGCAGCGCCTGTGCGTGGCACGTGCACTCGCGGTCGAGCCCGAGGTGCTCCTGATGGACGAGCCGTGTTCGGCACTCGACCCGATTTCGACCGCGCGGATCGAGGAGCTGCTGCTCGAGCTCAAGGAAAATTTCACGATCATCATCGTGACCCACAACATGCAGCAGGCCGCCCGCTGCGCCGATTTCACCGCGTTCATGTATACCGGCGACCTGATCGAATTTGGCGAGACCCGGCAGATCTTTACCACGCCGGCGCGGCGCGAGACCGAAGACTACATCACCGGACGCTTCGGGTAGCGTTGAGGGAGGTGACAATGGACACGACACAGCCGCAGCATACGAATCGCCAGTACGAGGAGGAGTTGCGCGGCCTGCGCGCTGGCCTGCTCAAGATGGGCGGCCTGGTCGAGCGGCAGATCGACGAGGCGATCGACGCCCTGGTCAATCGCAACACCGGGCAGGCGCGCGCGACCGTCGAGCGCGACGTCGAGGTCAACCGCATGGACACCGAGATGGACGAGCGCTGCATCCGCCTGCTCGCCCTGCATCAGCCGGCCGCCAGCGACCTGCGCTTTATCACCACCGGGCTCAAGATCACGACCGACCTCGAGCGGATCGGCGACAACGCGGTGAATATCTGCGAGCGCGCGATCGAACTCAACGAGGAGCCGCAGCTCAAGCCCTATATCGATATCCCGCGAATGGCCGAGATTGCCCAGACCATGGTCAAGGACAGCCTCGACGCCTTCATGCGCGACGACACCGAGCTGGCCGAAGACGTGATCGTGCGCGACGACGAGGTCGATCAGCTCAACTATCAGATCTACCGCGAACTGCTCAGCTACATGGCCGAAGATCCGCAGACTATCCCGCGCGCCACGCGCATCCTGTTCGTCTCGAAATATCTCGAACGAATCGCCGACCATGCGACCAATATCGCCGAGATGGTGGTTTACATGGTCAAGGGCCGGACGATCCGGCACATGGAAAAGAAAAAAGCATGAGCATGCAAGTGGCTGAAACCAATCGCGACCGCGTACGGCACAAGATCCTGGTGGTCGAGGACGAGGGCGATATCCGCGAGCTGCTGCGCTACAACCTCACGCAGGAGGGCTTCGCGGTCGAAGAGGCCAGCGACGGCGCCGAGGCGCTCGAACGCCTGACCCGCCGGCTGCCCGACCTGCTGGTGCTCGACCTGATGTTGCCGCGCATGTCGGGGCTCGAACTGTGCCGCCGGATGCGCTCGAATCCCGAGACCGCGCGGCTGCCTATTCTGGTGGTCACTGCCAAGGGCGCCGAGGTCGATCGGGTGCTCGGGCTCGAGATGGGCGCCGACGATTACGTGGTCAAGCCGTTCAGTCCGCGCGAGGTCGTCGCGCGGGTCAAGGCGCTGCTGCGCCGCGCCAACGCGGCGAGCGAGCCGCAGGCGCCCGCGCCCTATGATCGCGGCCGGCTGAAGATCGATTTCGCGACCTACGAGGTCTTCGTCGACGGCACGCCCAGGGATCTGGCGCTGCGCGAATTCGAGCTGCTGCGCTTCTTCGTGCAGCATCCGCTGCGCGTCTACAGCCGCGAGCAATTGCTCGACCTGGTATGGGGCCGCGATACCTTCGTCGAGCCGCGCACGGTCGACGTGCATGTGCGCCGCCTGCGCCAGCAGGTCGAGCGCGACGACGCCAATCCCGAGCTGATCCTGACCGTGCGCAGCGTCGGCTATCGCTTCAATCCCGAGGCCCTCGGCGCGGCCGTGGGGTAGGTCGCTGCTGCCGCGCCTGGCCATCGTAATCGCCGCGAGCGCGGCCCCGCCGGCGGCCGCGCTGATTGCCCTGAGTGCGGCCGGCGCGATTTCGCCCTTGTGGAGCGCGGCGCTAATCGGCGTCGCGCTGGGCGGCGGCGCACTCGCCGCGGGCGCGTTCAACCGCACCCTCGTGCGCCACGCCGAGCGGCTTAATGCGATGGCCGCGGCGCTGGCCGAGCGCCAGTTACCCTCGCATCTGGTGCCCGACGGCGGTGACGCCCTGAGCCGCGCCGAGCGCCGCCTGCTCGACGCCGCCGACGCGCTGATCGCCGAGCGCGAGACGCTGGACGAGGGGCGCGAGGAGTTCGGCGCGATTCTGCGCGGGATGACCGAGGCGGTGGTCGTCACCGGCCTGCGCGGCCAGGTCGTGATGATGAACGGGGCGGCGCACGGCCTGTTCGGGCTTGCGCCCGAGACCGACTATCGCGGCCGCGACTTCGTCGAGCTGTGCCGCGACCCGCGCCTGCAGGAATTCGTCGGCCGGGCCAACGCGTCGGCCGGCGAGGTCATTTCGGGCGAGATCTCGATTCAGCATCCCGCGCAGCGCCATCTCGAGGTCAGCGCCGCGCCGATCCGCCAGGCCGGCGCGATCGCCGCGGCGCGCGTGCTGGTGTTTCACGATCTGACGCGGCTCAAGTCGTTCGAGACCGTGCGCGCCGACTTCGTCGCCAATCTGACGCACGAGCTGCGCACGCCGCTGGCGGCGATCTGCGGCTACGCCGAAACGCTTGCCCAGGGCGTCGACGATCGTGAGACCGAGCGGCGTTTCCTGTCGATTATCGAGCGCCAGTCGCGCCGCCTCGCGCGCCTGATCGACGATCTGGTCTCACTCTCGGAGCTCGAGCGCGGGCTGGCGCCGCTCAAGATCGAGGCGCTCGAGCCGCGCCGGGTGCTCGACGAGGCGGCCGAGCTGATGCGCGAGCAGGCGCGCCGCAACGGGGTCGCGCTCGAAGTGCGCTGCGCCGAGGGCCTGCCGAATATCCCGGGCGATCGCGACCGGATTCATCAGGTGATGATCAACCTGCTCGACAACGCGCTCAAATACACCCCGCGCGGCGGCACCGTCGTCGCTCAGGCGCGTAGCGCCAGCGCCGCGGGCGTGGTCAACGGCGCGGCGCGCCCGGCGGCCGACGTCGGCGCGGTGGGCGTCGAGTTCGCGATCGCGGATACCGGCGAGGGCATTCCGGCGGCCGATATTCCGCGTCTGACCGAGCGCTTCTATCGCGTCGATCGGGCGCGCTCGCGCGAGCTTGGCGGCACCGGACTGGGGCTGGCAATCGTCAAGCATATCGTGCAGCTCCATCGCGGCACGCTTAGAATCGAGAGCCGCCTGCGCGAGGGCACGACGGTGATCGTTGGCCTGCCGGCGGCGCACATCGCGCCCTGATCGCGCGCCCATCTTGCGGCGGCGCGCGGGATGTGGAGAATGGAAGGTTCTTGCAGCGCGCCCTTAGCTCAGCGGA
>DATLRA010000101.1:0-13671 GCA_035534935.1 Binataceae bacterium (SeqCode) | reverse complement strand
CCGAGCTGGCCGAGCTGACCATCTACTTCATGAACCTGGTCACGGTCGCGACGCTCGAGCGCAATCCGACGGTCAAGGAAGAGATCAAGCAGCGCAATTTCACCAAGGGCGTGCCGGTCGGCTTCTGGTCGTACCCGATCTCGCAGGCCGCCGACATCACCATCTTCAAGGCCGACCTGGTGCCGGTCGGCGAGGATCAGCTCCCGATGATCGAGCAGGCGCGCGAGATCGTGCGCCGCTTCAACCGGCTCTACGGCAAGGTGCTGATCGAGCCGCGCGCGATGCTCGGGGCGATGGCGCGGCTGCCCGGCACCGACGGCGGCGCCAAGATGTCGAAGTCGGTCGGCAACTGCATCTACCTGGGCGACGCGCCCGCGATGGTGCGCAAGCGCGTGATGTCGATGTACACCGATCCCAAGCGCATTCATCCGACCGACCCCGGCACGGTCGAGGGCAATCCGGTCTTCACCTACCACGACGTTTTCAATCCCGATAAGGCCGAGATCGACGAGCTCAAGGCGCGCTACCGCGCGGGCACGGTCGGCGACGTCGAGGTCAAGCAGCGGCTGTTCGAGGCGCTCGAGGCGTTCCTCGAGCCGATCCGCGCGCGCCGCGCCGAGTTCGCGGCGCATCCCGGACGGGTCAACGAGATCATCATGGAAGGCACGCGCCAAGGCCGCGCCCTCGCCCAGGCCACGATGGCCGAAGTGCGCACCGCAATGAAGATCGCCTACAAGTTCGAGTAGCCGTGATCGACGTTGGTTATCGCTCGTCGTTAGGTCGGTAGCGAAGTGCGGGCAATTTGCCGCTTGATGAATTCACCGAGCAGCGGCACTCCAAGCGAGTATCTGCCGTGACGATTCTTGAACACCAGTCCGGCTTCGCAAAGCGAAGACAGCATCTGATTCGCGTGACTACTGCTGAATGAAGCGTCGGGGTCTTTCTTCGAGGCCTCGACAATTTCTTGCACTGTAAACTCCGTGTCGCAACTTTTAAGGGTCGCAATAACCGCCAGCAGATCTCGCTGCCGGTCCGTCGCCCTCGCCCAGCGGCCGGCGAAAAAATCGGTATCCAGCTTTCGGGTGATCTCCTCGACCGGCACTCGCGCGCGTTCACCAGTCGTCTTTTTCTGGATAAAGACATCGTAAACCTCTCGGCAAATGAACTGAATGAAGTACGGATAGCCGCCCGAGGTCGAGGTTATAGTTTCGACCGAAGAGGAACTCAACTTTATCGGGCACTTCGCATCCTCGATCGGCTTGCGGATCGCGTCCCGGCTGTCCTTGCGGGTCAGCCGGTCGATTTGGACCACGCGAAACATCCTTTCGGCGAAGGTGCGGGCTTCAACCAGTTTCGGAAACAAAGTGGGCAGACCCGTCAATACCAGCATGAACGGAATGTCCTTCTTCTGGATTGACTGAAAAACGTCGAGCAGCAAGGCCAGCGGATACTGATTTTTGTCCGCATGGTCGGAGAGATTCTGGGCCTCGTCATAGGCGAAGATTAATCCCGGCGCTTTCTGCCGGACCAGGCATCTCCAGACGAATTCCAGAACGGTCTTGAGTTTGTCGGCAACGAGGCCCGGCGTTTGCTTGTAAAGCTGCTCCAAGGTCTGGAAGTTCAGCGTATGCTGTACTTTTTTCGCTTCGCCGGCGAAGCCCATGGCTTGTTTATCTTCGTGCGCAATGACAATTGTCGAGGTAACGACGGAAAGGTCGGTGAGCAGCCGAGTCGCTATATTCTCTTCGCTAATGCTGGCCGACTCCGACAGGTTGGTGCCGACCCAAAGCCAGCCGACCTCTATCGCAAGAGGCTTGAAGGTATCGAGCAGAACTGTTTTGCCAACCCCGCGGCGACCGGTCAGGATCAGGTTCTCAAGAATCGTATCTTGAGCCAGAAGTTTCTTGAACTCCTTCGTTTCTTCCTGTCGGCCGGCCAGATACGGCGGCATATGACCCGCGCCCGGCCGGAACGGATTCTTGAACTCCAAATCCATAGTGATTTAGCCAGATGCCTAAATTTAGATAGATACCTAAATTTAGTTCATAGGCTAACGATCTGTCAATATCTCCCGGCTAATACGCCTTCGCGAAGAGCGCCCGCTCGGACGCCGGCTCGCCGCACACGATGCATTTGTCCGGCGGATGCGACTGGTTGAGCGGAATCGCGCGGCAGGTCGCCCGCGTCTCCTCGCGAATCCGCGTCTCGCATTCGGCCCGTCCGCACCAATAGATATCGGCGAAGCCGCCGCCGCCCTCGCCCGCCATCTGGGTTTGCAACTGATCGTAATTCGACGGCCGCAGCGTATTCGCGTCCATCGCGGCGCGGGCCTGCGCCAGCAGGTTCTTCTGAATCTCGGCCAGCAGCGTCACGGCGCGCGCGGCAACCTCGGTCAACGCCACCTTGGATTTGCCGGCCGGGCCCAGGATGTCCCGCCGCGCCATCACGACTTCGCCCGCGGCGACATCGCGCGGTCCGATCTCGACGCGCAGCGGCACCCCGCGCATCTCCCAATCGTTGAACTTGAAGCCGGGGGTTACGCCGTCGCGCTCGTCGAGCTTGGCCCTGATGCCCGCGTTCTCGAGCGCCTGCATCGCGCCGCGCGCGGCCGTCAGCACGCGATCGCCCTCGTCGGCCTTGCGCCAGATCGGCACCACGACGACCTGGGTCGACGCGACCGCCGGCGGCAATCGCAGACCCTGGTCGTCGCCATGCGCCATCACGATCGCCCCGAGCAGCCGCGTCGAGACGCCCCAACTGGTCTGCCACGGATGCTGCATGATGTTGCCTTCGTCGAGGAAACGGATCTCGAAGGCGCGCGAGAAGTTCTGGCCCAGGAAATGCGACGTGCCGCATTGCAGCGCCCGTCCGTCGCCCATCAGGGATTCGATGGTGTAGGTCTCCTCGGCGCCGGGAAAGCGCTCGGCCGCGCTCTTGCGCCCCGCCGCGATCGGAATCGCCAGGAACTCCTCGGCAAAATTGCGATAGACCTCGAGCATCGTCAGCGTCTCTTGCTCGGCCTCCGCGCGCGTCGCATGCGCCGTATGGCCCTCCTGCCACAGAAATTCCGCCGTGCGCAGAAAGATTCGCGTGCGCATCTCCCAGCGCACCACGTTGCACCATTGGTTGATCATCAGCGGCAGGTCGCGATGCGAATGGATCCACTGCGCGAACATGTGGTTGATGATGGTCTCGGAGGTCGGCCGCACGATCAGCGGCTCCTCGAGTTCCTTGCCGCCGCCATGCGTCACCACGGCGACTTCGGGCGCAAAACCCTCGACGTGCTGCGCCTCCTTCTGCAGAAAGCTCTGCGGAATGAAGAGCGGGAAGTAGGCGTTGCGCGCGCCGGTGCGCTTGATCCGCCGATCCAGCTCGTCGCGCAGCGCCTCCCAGATGGCGAAGCCGTCGGGCCGGAACACGATACATCCGCGCACCGGCGAATAGTCGGCGAGTTCGGCGCGGAGCACCAGGTCGTTGTACCAGGCGGCGAAATCCTGGCCGCGCGGCGTGATTTTTTTGTCGTCCGGTTTTTCGGCCATGCGCCCAATTCGTCCTGTCAAAGGCGGTTGATATTGCTCGAATCATATACAGCTAAGCGCCCGGACGCATCGGCCACGCGGCGCCGGATGTACCGTCGGGAGCGCGCTGCCTTCCGGTTGCGATACCACTTCCCGCCGCCCGCGACCCGCGGCCGCCGCGCATTACCCTTGACGCGGCGGCAAGCGCCCGATGTTATAGTTCGCGATCATGAAACCCAATGGCCTGCTTGCCGCCCGACCGAACCGCATCCGCGGCGGCGCGAGATCGATCCTGATCGCATTCACGCTGGCCGCGATCACGCTGGCCGCGATCGCGACATCCGGCGCCGCCGCCGAGGCGGCCGATAGCGGTGCCACCGGGCAGCGCACGATCCAGGTCAGCGGCAATGGCGCGGTGCAGGCCGCTCCCGATTTCGCGGTGCTCAGCCTCGCGATCGAAACCCACGCGGCGACTGCCGCCGAGGCGGCCGGCCGCAACGGCGCTTTGGCGCAGAAGGTCGGCGCCGCGCTCAAGGCCAAGCTCGGCGACAACGGCAAGACATGGACCGGTGGCTACTCGCTCTATCCCGAGTACAGCGACGACAATCGCCCCAACGCCAAGCCCACCGTGACCGGCTACCAGGCGGCGAATTCGATCACCGTCGAAACCGGCGCGCTCGATCTGGTCGGCCCGCTGATCGACGCCGCGATCGCCGCCGGCGCCAACCGTATCAACTCGCTCGACTTCAACCTGCGCAATGACACTCAGCCGCGCAACCAGGCTATCGCCAAGGCGGCCAAGGATGCGCAGGCGCAGGCCCAAGCGCTGGCCGACGCGCTCGGCGTCAAGCTCGGCCCGATCGTCAACGCCACCACCATCAGCGAGTCGCGGCCCGAACCGATGATGGCGCGGATGGCGACGATGGCGGTCGGCTCGGCGACCCCGGTGCAGGCGGGCGAGGTCACCGTGCCGGCGACGGTGTCACTGACCTATCAGATTGAATAGCCGCGCGCTGCGCGCCGGCTTTCGGCGGCGGCGCAAGTTGACTCGACCAACGACGAGGTTATCGTTTCGATCCAGGCCCGATTATGCTGAAGCCCGGTGACGCCGCTCCCGCGTTTGATTTACCCTGCGCGTTCGACGACAAGCTGAGCCATCTCAGCCTGAGCGGAATCCGCTCCGAGATGGTCGTGCTGTTTTTCTATCCGCGCGACTTTTCCTTCATCTGCCCGACCGAGGTTATCGGCTTTCACAAGGCGCGCGCGGCCTTCAATGCCGAGCACACCAGCATCGTCGGCGTCAGCGTCGACGACGCCGAGTCCCATCGCCGCTGGGCGCGCGAACTCGGCGGCCTGGGCTTCCCCCTGCTGGCCGACGCCGGCGGCAACCTCGCGCGCGAGTACGGCGTCTTCGACGCGGCCGAGGGCACCGCGCTGCGTGCCACCTTCATCCTCGACGCCAAACGCCTGGTGGCTTACGCCGTCGCCAGCCCGGTCAACGTCGGCCGCAGCGTCAGCGAGACCCTGCGCGTGGTCCGCGCGCTGCGCTCGGGCAAGCTCTGCCCGGCCGATTGGGTGCCGGGCGCCGACGCCAGCCCGGCCGACCCGGACTAGCGCACGCGCTTGGCTGCCCTCGACCCCCAGGCCAAACGGCGCACCTTTGAACGGCTCGCCAACGTCCGCGAGATCGTCTTCGGTATCCAGGATGGCGTGCTGACGACCGCCGGCGTGCTGGCCGGCCTGAGCGGCGCGGTCGCACAGCGCTCGCAGGTGATTTTAGCCGCGCTCGCCTCGACCGCCGCCGGAGCGCTCTCGATGGGCGCCGGGGCCTATCTCGGCACGCGCGCCGAAACCCGCATCCTGCGGAGCGAGATGCGCCGCGTGCGCCAAGAATCGCAGGGCCAGCCCTACGTCGTGCAGGAGAGTCTGCTCGCCGCGCTGGCCAAAGAGGGCCTCTCGCGTGAGGCCGGGTATCGTATCGTGCAGTTGCTGAGCGCCGCGCCGCAGGCGCTCTACAACACCGCCGAAGAAAAAATTTACGGCCTCGCCGGCGCCACCTTCGGCAATCCGCTGTCCGACGGCCTGCTGATGGGCGTCGCCTTTCTGCTCGGTGCGCTGGTCCCGCTGCTGCCCTTCATGCTCGTCGCTTCGCTCCGTTTGGGCTTGATCGCCGGCCTCGCGACCACCGCGATCGTGCTGTTCGCGGTCGGCTACGCCTTCGAGGGACGACTGAGCGACCAGCGCTATCCGGCGGTCGCCGGGCTGCGCTTTCTAGGTATCGCGATGGGCGCCGCCGCGATCGGCTACGTGATCGGCCTGCTGATCGCCCCGCTCGGCGCGGTGCCCGCCGGATGATGCTCGCCGCCTATTCCTCGCTCACCGCCTTCCTTGCGCATCACGACGCACTGCGTGCAGCGTCCGCAGCCGCGCACCCCGCCACGGCGGCGGGCGACGCCGCCCCCGCCCCCGCCGATCGCGCGACGCTCGCCGCGATGGACGCGCTGGTCGCCGAACTGGGCGAGGCCGATCGCGCCGCCCTGAATGCCGCGGCGCCGGCCGCCTCCGCCGCGTCGCTGGCCGGCGCCACCGCGCGCCGTCGCGCCCGTGCCGAACTCAACTTGCGCCGCCTGCTGGCCGCGCGCGGATTGCTCGCCGGCTGAGCGCCGCGCCGCCCGTGATGCTCGCCTACATCATCCGGCGCATCGCCTTTGGCGCCTTCGTGCTGGTCGGCACTTCGCTCATCACCTTTTGCATCGCCTTTGTGATCCCCGCCGATCCCGCCGTCGCGGTGGCCGGCGCCAAGGCCGACCCGCGGACCCTCGCCGCGATCCACCACGAACTCGGCCTCGACCAGCCGCTCTATATCCAGTACGCGCGCTATGCCGATCGTGCCCTCCACGGCGATCTCGGCCGCTCCTATATCCGGCGCGAGAACGTCACCAGCGTGATCCTGAGCCGCTTTCCCGCGACCGCGATTCTCGCCCTCTCGGCGCTGGCGCTCTCGCTCCTGCTCGGCATCCCGATGGGCATGCTGGCGGCGGCGTGGCGCGGACGCGCACCCGACCATCTGCTGCTGGTCGTCTCGCTTGCGCTGGTTTCGACGCCGGTCTTCTGGCTCGGCACGATCCTGCTGATCGTCGGCGGACTCTACCTGCGATGGTTTCCGTTGGGCGGCTTCAGCGGCCCCAGCAGCCTGGTGCTGCCCACGATTACCCTCGCGCTGGGCAGCGCCGGCTACTACTCGCGCATCCTCCACACCAGCCTCGCCGCCGCGATGGATCAGGATTACGTCCGCACCGCGCGCGGCAAGGGCCTCTCGACCAGTGCCGCGATGCGCCGTCATGCGCTGGCCAATGCGATGCTCCCGCTGGTCACGATCGCCGGACTCGATCTCGGCGGCCTGCTCTCCGGCGTCGTGCTGACCGAGACCGTCTTTAACTGGCCCGGCATCGGCCGGCTCGCCTTCGAGGCGATCTTCAATCTCGACATTCCGCTGATCATGGGCACGGTGCTGTTTTCGGCCGCGCTCGTGGTAGCCGGCAATCTCGCCGCCGACCTGCTGCTCGCGTGGCTCGATCCGCGGATTCGGCTGGGACGCGAAACATGACGCACAACGGTTTTCAGTGAAACTCGGGCTCAACGCGATGGAGACGGCGGGCGCCCTGATGGTCCTGAGCCTCGCGATGGTCGCGCTGTTCGCCCCCGAACTCGCGCCGCACGATCCGGTGCGCGCGGTCGCCGCCACCTTTGGCGACCCCGGCGCGCCCTCGCGCGCCTTTCCGCTCGGCACCGATCAGCTCGGCCGCGACGTGCTCTCGCGCATCATCTATGGCGCGCGCATCTCGCTCACCGTCGGCGTCGCCGCGATGGCCGTCACAATGACGATCGGCGTGACGATCGGGCTGGCCGCCGGCTTCTTCGGCGGCGCGGTCGATTCGATCCTGATGCGCTTTACCGACGTGATGCTCACGCTGCCCGCGCTGCTGCTCGCGATGGCCTTCGTCGCCGTCTTGCAGCCGGGCCTGTGGAGCATCCTGATCGTAATCGGACTGGTCTCGTGGACACAGATTGCGCGCGTGGTCCGGGCCGAGGCGCTATCGCTCACCCAGCGCGATTTCGTGGTCGCCGCGCGTGCTCTCGGTGCGCCGCCCGCGCGGCTGATCGCGCGCCATGTGATGCCCAACGCGATGCCGCTGATCGTCGTGATGGCGGTGCTGGGCACGTCGGGCACGCTGCTGCTCGACGCCGGACTTTCGTTTCTCGGTCTCGGCGTGCCGCCACCCACGCCGAGCTGGGGCCGTATGATCGAGGAGGCGACGACCTACTTCCGCACCGCGCCGTGGCTCGCGATCTATCCCGGCCTGGCGATCTTCTACGCCGTGCTCGGCTTCAACCTGCTCGGCTACGGCTTTATCCGCCGCCGCGGCCACAGCGCCGATTTTCAATGACGCGCCGCGTATCCCACCGCCTTCGCGCGATCACGCTTGCACTTGCCGCCGTGACGCTCGTCGTCTTCCCCGGGTGCCGCGCCGCCGCGCCGCCGCTGAACTTCCCGCCCGGCGCGATGGTCCTGCATCTCGCCACGCTCGACGACGTGCCGACGCTCGACCCCGCCGCCGGCTACGACGTCGACTCCTGGATGTTCGAGCAGATGCTGTTCGATACGCTGGTGCGCTACAGCGACGCCGGTGTCGATCTGGTGCCCGATGCCGCGACCTCGTGGCAGGCCGCGCCCGACGCTCGCAGCTTCACCTTTCATCTGCGCCGCGACGTTACCTTCACCAACGGCCGCGCCGTCACCAGCGCCGATTTCAAATACGCCATCGAGCGCGTGCTCAACCCGGCCACGCGCTCGAAGGGCATGGAGTATTACCGCGCGATCGTTGGCGCCGAGGATTTCGCCGCCGGCCGCGCCCAATCCGTAATCGGTATCGCCACGCCCGATCCGTGGACCATCAGCTTTCGCCTCACCGCGCCCGATCCGATCTTCATGCAGAAGCTCGCGATGCCGTTTGCGGCGGCCGTCCCGCGTGAGGCGGTCGCCCGCTGGGGCGACGACTTCGCGCGCCATCCGATCGGCAGCGGCCCCTTTATCCTGCGCGAATGGCTCGGCGGACAGCGCATCGTGATGGTCAAAAATCCCGCCTACTTCGTCAAAGGCCTGCCGCATCTCGACGCCGTGGTCGAACTGATCGGCGTCAACGACGATCTCCAATGGTTCAAGTTCGAGGCCGGCGAAATCGACGTCTCGACTATCCCGCCGGCGGTCTTCCCCTACGTCATGAAGACCCCGCGGCTCAAGGCGCTGCTACTGCGCATCGTGACCGTCACCACGCGCTACCTGGGCATCAACTGCCAGATGCCACCGTTCAACGACCTGCGCGTGCGCCGCGCCTTCAACTACGCGGTCAACAAACCCAAGCTGGTAGCAGTGCTCAACGGCCGCGGGATCGTCGCCAACGGTATCCTGCCGCCCGGGCTGCCCGGCTACGATCCCGCCCTGGCCGGCTATCCCTACGATCCCGCCCAGGCGCGCCGCCTGCTCGCCGCGGCCGGACTGGCCGGCGGCATGAGCGCGACGCTCTGGATGCCCGCCGATCAGACCATGATGATCCTGGGCCAATCGATCCAGCAGGATCTCGAGCTGGTCGGCGTCCATCTGCGGCTCAAGCCGGTCGCCTTCGCACCCTTGCTCGAGGCGCTTCGCCAGCCGCGTACGGTGCCGCTGTTTTTTTCCGGCTGGGAGGCCGATTTTCCCGACCCCGAAAATTTCCTCGCGGTGCTGCTCTCGCGCGCGCAATGGGGCGCGAACAACGATAGCTACTTTGACGACCCGGCGTTCGACGCGCTTTTAGCCCAAGCCGCGCCGCTGAGCGACCTCGCCCGGCGCTACGCGCTCTACCGCGCCGCCCAACGCGTCGCCGTCGCCCAGGCCCCGTGGGTTTTTCTCTACTACCCGATCACCTACGAAATCCGTCAGCCGTGGGTGCGCGGCTACGTACTCAATCCGATGCGCCCCGAGCGCCTCGAAACCGTCCAGCTCACGGCGCATCCGGGCAGCTAGCGCCCCGCCCTCTCGCATAATTTGGGGACTCTGTTGCTGACGACTTCGCCACGGCGTGAGCTGGTCGGGCCCTGACAGGCTGGCGCGTGTTTCGCTTAAGGTGCGGCGCGGTCAATAAGAAATTCTACGATGGCGGTAGTTTTGGCCGTTTGCGCGCCGACGCAATCTTTTTGATCGATTCTTCCGGCTTTAGATTTTCCGGCATAGTCGCACCGCTTTTACGAATTGCGGTCCGAATCTCGCTGCCGACGCGATGATGCGTTTCCATAGCAGGTTGTTCACCTTGAATTTTGAGGCTGATCAACTGTTCTTCTGTCAGAGCATTTTTCAGTTCGATTGCGGCAAGCTCCACCCGCCCAGCCCGATCCAGTAATTCTTCCTTTTGGTCGATTCCCTTTCGAGATTTTATCGCCGAAAGTCCCAGACCCCCATAGAGTCCTCGATACCCGGCATCATAGAAAAGACCATATCTTTGGACGCCAGCTTTCTTGGCGGCGCTGCTTAAAGCCTTGACCGTTGCAGTCACGCGCTTGCGATGTTCGAGACGGTCATATTCCGCAATCTGCTGGATCTCTTGCTCTCGAAGTCGGGTTTCAACGGCGAAGTATTGCTGCGCATAAGCGACTTCCTCGAGTTCAGGGTCACCGTTAATTGCGATTAGGTAGCAAGCATAGCGACTTAGGAACCAATCACCTATTTTCCTCTTGCTACCACTTCCTATATCGACCATTTTCGTCGTAGGGCGAAATTGGCCGTTAGGATTCACTTCAGAAGTAGCGCACGCAATCATTGCCCTCTTAATCAAACCTTCAAAGTTTTCCCACCTCGCGTAATTCAGGACACCCTGGAGGGTTCTTCCCATCCAATATTCCTGACCGTTGGGGGCTACCTGTCTTGCGTCTGTTAAGGCTTTGGCGAAGTCGCCGTAATTTACCTTGCTCATGCCAAGCCCTCCGCTCGAAGATGAAATAGCCTAGCACGCGATCACTTCCCATGCTATCATTTCTCTCGCACCACTTCTATTCCTAGCGCGCCCGGGATTGTCTTTGGAAAAGGAAGGCGACAATGGACTTGCGAAAAGAATTGAACCGGAAAGTCGAGAAGAAACGGAGCGAAATCGAGCAATTTCATGACGAAATACGGGAATTAAACATAAAAATGCGTGAAGCACTCGCCTATGTTATCGGCCTGGAGGAAACCTTAAAGCTATTGCCTCGGGAGACCCCCACCGAAGCGGCTAGCACTGTTCTTCGCCCCGATAGTGCCGTCGCAAAGGCGCGGGAAACGATTTTAAAAGCGGGGAAACCCCTTCACATCAATGAGATTCTCAAAGAGCTAGGAAAGGAGATAAACCACGATTCAAAGGCATCATTGAGTGGAAGCATTGGCGCGTATGTTCGCAATGGCCAGGTATTTACTCGCCCAGCGCCAAATACCTTTGGGTTGCTCGAAGTGGAGGCCAAATCGGAAGATGAATTGCCGCCAGATTTCGGCATAATCAATGGGAAGGCAAAGGAAACGACGGCCTGAAAAAATTACGCCGTGGCGCGCTCGCGGCGCTAACCACGGCGGGGAAGAGGTTGAGTTGCCTTTGACTTTGGCCACGCTTGAATTTTAGCGCGCCTCTGGCAGTCCGCCGGGCGCCTCAAGCGCCGCCCTCCCGCCGCGACGCGCGATCTGCTAAAACCGTGCGACTATCGCGATGCGCCCGCATTCACCGCCATACGCCACCGACGCCGTGCTCCATCTCAAGCGCGCCGACCCGATCCTCGGCGCGATCATCGATCGCGTGGGACCCTACAGCGTCGCCCGGCGCCGCGATCGTTTCCAGGCGCTGATCCGCGCGATCATCTTTCAGCAGCTGGCCGGCCGCGCCGCTCAGACCATCTTCGATCGCTTCGTCGCCCAGATCGGCGGCCGCAAGTTTCCCACCCCCGCGCAGGTGCTCGCCGCCACCGATGATGTGCTGCGCCAGGTCGGCCTCTCGCGCGGCAAGATGACCTACGTGCGCGACCTCGCGCTCCACGTCAGCGAGGGGCGGCTCAATTTCAACCGCTTCGCCAAAATGGAAGACGAGGCGATCATCGCCGACCTGACGCGCGTGCGCGGCGTCGGCCGCTGGACCGCCGAGATGTTCCTGATGTTCAACCTCTACCGGCCCGACGTGCTGCCGGTCGACGATCTCGGCGTGCGCAACGCGGTCGGGCGGCTCTATGCGATGGCGGCGGCGCCGCGCGCGAAGGAATTGCGCGAATTCGGCGAGCGCTGGCGGCCCTATCGCACGGTCGCCGCGTGGTACCTGTGGCGCAGCCTCGAAGCCGTCACGCCCGAGCAAGCCGATCCGGCTCAGGCCGCCGCGCGCAAGCCGCGCCCGGCGATGAAGGCACGCAAAATCGCCCAGCCCACCGCCAAATCCACGATTAAGCCCGGCCGCCCGGCGATTAAATCGCGCCTCGCGGCTAAACCCGCAGTCAAGCCTGCGCGTGTAAAATCGGCCCGCTCGTCGCCAATTAAATCCACCGTGCCGCCGTATCCCAACGGCGCACCGACCCCCCGTCCGCGCTAGATCCGCCCATGCCGCTTTCCTGGAATGAAATCCGTCAGCGAGCGATCGCCTTTACGAAAGAATGGACCGGCGCAAAAAGTGAGATTGCGGAGAAGCAAACCTTCTGGAACGAGTTTTTCAATGTCTTCGGCATCCGCCGCCGCCTCGTGGCGACCTTTGAAGAACCGGTCAAGAAATTCTCCGGCAAGTACGGCTACATCGATCTGTTCTGGCCCGACAAAGTGCTCGTTGAGCACAAGAGTTTCGGCAAAGACCTTGGCAAGGCGGAGTCGCAGGCGTTTAGCTACATCCATGACCTCGCGCGCGAAGGACGCAGTGCGGAAATCCCGCGCTATGTGATTGTCTCAGACTTTGCCCGCATCGCCCTCTACGATCTTGAACCCGATGAGCCACGCGACCTGCCGGAGTTCGCTGGTCGCCGCGTCGCCGCGCTTGAATTTGCGCTGGCCGATTTTCATCGGCACATCCACTCCTTCGCCTTCATCCCGGGATACAAGCAGCACAAATTCGAGGAACAAGATCCCATCAATATCCGGGCGGTTGAAATCATGGGCCGCCTCCACGACACGCTTGAAGCGGGTGGTTATTCGGGACATCAGCTCGAACGCTTTCTCGTCCGCATTCTTTTTTGCCTTTTCGCCGAAGACACCGGCATCTTCGAACGCGAATCGTTCACGCTCTATCTTCGAGACCGCACTGCCGAAGACGGCTCGGATCTGGGATTACACCTCGCGCGCCTCTTCGAGGTGTTGAATAGGCCAGAAGACCAGCGCCAGACAAATCTCGACGAAACTCTTGCGACCTTTCGCTACGTCAACGGCGACCTCTTTGCCGAAGATCTCGGCTTCGCCGACTTCAATAGCGACATGCGCAACGCCCTGCTGGCCTGCACGCATTTCGACTGGTCGCGGATCTCGCCGGCCATTTTCGGATCTTTGTTTCAGGCGGTGATGGACCCGAAGGCGCGGCGGCAAATCGGGGGTCACTACACCAGTGAGCGCGATATCCTGAAGGTCATTCGCTCGCTGTTCCTCGATGAACTGCGCGCGGAATTCGAGCGCACCAAAAACAGCAAAGCCGGACTGGAGCGCCTCCACCAGAAGCTTTCGCGACTCCGCTTTCTCGATCCGGCGTGTGGATGCGGCAATTTCCTGGTGATTACCTATCGCGAACTGCGATTGCTCGAGCTCGAAGTCCTGAATCTACTCCATAGCCGCCAGCGGGACCTCGACCTCCGTCGCCTTTCGCTGATGGACGTAGACGCATATTACGGGATTGAGATTAGCGAATGGCCAGTGCGGATTGCCGAAGTGGCCATGTGGCTAATGGATCATCAGATGAACCTTCGGCTGTCAGAAGCCTTCGGCCAATACTTCGCGCGCCTCCCGCTCAAAAAATCTCCCACGATTATCTGTGGCAACGCGCTTCGACGTGACTGGAAGGAAATCCTTCCACCCGACCAGTGCAGCTACGTCCTTGGCAATCCTCCGTTCGTCGGAAAACACTTGATGACCAACGAACAG
>DATLRA010000100.1:0-32880 GCA_035534935.1 Binataceae bacterium (SeqCode) | reverse complement strand
CGATCAGGCCGCCTTCGCCGCGCCAGTAGGCGCGCACCGTGTCGCGATATTTACCGTTCCATTCGGTCAATCCGACCGGGAAATTGCCGACCTGGTAGCCGCCTTCGCCGAGATCCCACGGCTCCGCGATCAATTTCACCTGCGACAGCACGGGGTCCTGATGAATCACGTCGAAGAACGCGCTCAACCGGTTCACGTTGTACAGCTCGCGCGCCAGGGCCGAGGCCAGGTCGAAGCGGAAGCCGTCGACGTGCATCTCGATCACCCAGTAGCGCAGGCTGTCCATCAGCAGTTGCAGCACCCGCGGATGCATCATGTTGAGCGTGTTGCCGCATCCGGTGAAGTCCATGTAGAGGCGCGGATTGTCGGGCATCAGCCGGTAGTAGGCCGCGTTGTCGATCCCGCGGAAGCACAGCGTCGGCCCCAGGTGGTTGCCCTCGGCGGTATGGTTGTAGACCACGTCGAGGATCACCTCGATGCCCGCCGCATGCAGGCGCTTGACCATCGACTTGAACTCGTCGATCAGGCCGGTGGCCGAGTAGCGCATGTCGGGCGCGAAGAATCCGATCGAGTTGTAGCCCCAGTAATTCTTCAAGCCCTGATCGATCAGCCGCCGCTCGTCGGCGATCACGTGCACCGGCAGCAACTCGACCGCCGTGACGCCGAGCCGCCGCAGATGATCGATCACCGGGTCGGTGGCGAGCCCGGCGTAGGTACCGCGCAGCGGCGCGGGCACCTCCGGATGGCGCATCGTGAGTCCCTTGACGTGCGTCTCGTAAATTACCGTGTCGTTCCACGGGGTGCGCGGATTGCGGTCGCCTTCCCATGGAAACGCGCTCGCCACCACCTGGCTGCGCGGCGTCGCCAGCACGTTGTCGCGCCGGTCCATCACCAGGTCCAGCCGCGGCGATCCGACGCGATAGCCGAACAGCGAATCGTTCCAGCGCACGCCGCCGAAAATCTGCTTGGCGTAGGGATCGAGCAGCAGCTTGTGCGGATTGAAGCGCATCCCGCGCCGCGGATCGTACGGCCCATGCACGCGATAGCCGTAGAGCATTCCGGGCCGCGCCTGCGGCAGATAGCAATGCCATACCTGGTCGGTGCGCCAGCGCATCGCGATGCGCTCGGTCTCGGTCCGTCCGCGCACGTCGAACAGGCACAGTTCGACCTTTTCGGCATGCTCGGAGAACAGCGCGAAGTTCACGCCCACGCCGTCCCACGTGGCGCCGAGCGGCGAGGAGTTGCCGCGCCATACCGCCGTCCGCGAATCGCTCATTGATTGTGTGGCTTTTGATTAATGATACTTGCGCCCGCGACGCCGGTTGCGGCCATGCGGCCGATGTTGCTCTCGTTGGCCGCCGCGCATCCGCTGCGGTCGCGAGCGTGGCCACGGCAAAGTCTATTGCGCGATGCGCGGCGTGACAAATCGCCGCGTCGCTCACCGGCCGCCGCGGCATGGCCCCGGCGAGGACTCGATTAACGCCGGGCTCAGCCCCCCGACCATACGTCGACGAGATAGCGTCCGGCGGCCGTCATCTGATCGATCCACGCGTCGGCCTGCGCGGGACTCGCGCCGTTTTTGGCCGCGTAGATCGAAGCGAAGGTGCGCCGCACGTCCGGCGCCATCCGGCTCGCGTCGCCGCAGACGTAGATCACCGCGCCGTCGGCGATCAGTTGCCACAGCGCATCCTGATTTTCACTGAGCCGGTCCTGCACATAGCGCCGGGGCGCGCCGTCGACGCGCGAGAACGCGGTGAATAATTGCAGGATGCCAGCCGCGGCGAAGGCCCGCATCTCGTCGGCATAGATGTAGTCCTGGTGCGGATCGCGGCAGCCGAAAAACAGCATCGCGGGGCCGACCGGATGGCCCGCGGCGCGCATCGCGGATCGCTCCCGCAGGAAGCCGCGAAACGGCGCGACGCCGGTGCCCGGGCCAATCATGATGATCGGCACCGTCGGATCGTCGGGCAGGCGAAACGCCGAATGGTTGTCCTTGACGAAGGCCGCGATCGCGCCGCCCGCCGCCTGGCCGAGCAGATGGTTCGAGCAGACGCCGCGATAGTCGCCGTGGCCTGAGCGCGCCTCGCCCTCGACGATCGCCACCGTGATCGAGCAGCGGCGCGCGTCGGCGATGGGCGACGACGAAATCGAATAGTAGCGCGGCGCGAGCGGCGGCAGCATCTCCAGGTAGACGCCGAGCGGCATCGCGCAGGCGGGACATTCTTCGAGCAGATCGATCAGCGCGACGCGCGGTCCCAGGACCTCGTCGCGATAGCGCGCGGCCGCGGCCTCGTCGGCGCCGGCCAGCGCGGCAAGTTTCGTGCGCTCGGGCGGACATTGGGTATAGGCGGCCAGTGACTCGATTTGCGATCGCGTGGCGACCGCCTGCAGCTCAACGTAATCGCGCAGCAGGGCGAAGAGCGAAATCGGCTGATCGACCGGCAACGCGGTCTTGCGATTGCCGCTCTTGCGCAGGCGCACCGTGGCGTCGCTCGTGAAGCCGAAGCGCCGCGCCACCCGCCGCACCATCTCGTCGCCGTTGCGCGGGATCACGCCCAGATGGTCGCCGGCCCGGTAGCTAACGCCGGCCGGCAGCTCGATTTCGAGATGCCGGGTCGATCGCGGCGACGGCGACGGCCCGTCCTTGATGTGCAGTTCGCGGTTGACGGCGACGCGCATCGCGGTGGCCGCGATCGTGTCGGCGAGCGGACTCACGCGCTCGGCGGCGACCACTTCGACTTCATAGAGCGGCTCGCGCGCGGCCGCGCCGTCGGGCTTCAGATCGATCGCGAGGCTCTCGCCCAGCGCGTTCCATAGCGGCCGGTACCAGCCCTGGAATTGACCGTCGAAGTCGTCGCGCGCGTCGCCCTCGCCGCGCGGATGAATCCGGCGCGCGCCGTGCGCCGCGAGCCCATCGTCGATCAGGCGGGGAATCGCCTGAAAGGTCGCCGTCCAGTCGCGATTGCCGCATCCGAACACGGTGTAGCTGACGCCGCCGAGCGCATTGGGCGCCAGGCCGTCGCCGCCGATCCAGCGGCAGAATTTCACCGCGTTGTCGGGCGGCGTGCCGTTGTACGACGCGCTCACCACGATCACCGCGCCCGCGGCCGGCAGCCGACCGGCGTAATCGTCGAGCGGCGCGGCCGCCGCCGCGAAGCCCTGATGGTCGCCGTCATCCGCGATCCGCCGCGCGATCTCCTCGGCCGTGCCGAGATTCGATCCGTAGAGCACCAGCAGGGGCGTGCCGTGGCGCGGGGCAGTCGCGGCTGCCGGAGCTATCGCGGCGGCGACCGTTGTCGATGCGGCCGGCTGAGCGACGGCATTCGCGGGCGCCGCCGCGGACACCTTGCGTTCGTCGGCGGTGCGCGGCCGCACGCGGATTTTGAAGCCGTCGGGCTTCATCGTCAGGGTCTCTTTGATTTTGAGCCGGTAGCGATGGTGATCGATCAGCTTGAAGCGATGCAGCAGCATGCCCAGCACTAGCGTCGCCTCCTGCATCGCGAACTGCCGCCCGATACAGGCGCGCTGGCCGTTGCCGAACGGCTTGTAGGCATTGGGCGGACGCTTGCGCTCGACCGCCGGGATGAAGTTATCCGGATTGAACAGCTCCGGATTCTCGCCCCATACGGCGGGGTCGCGATGCAGCGTTGGCAGCAGCACGAGCACATTCCATTCGCGCTTGATCAGGTATTTGCCGCCGATCACGGTGTCCTCGCGCGCAAACAGCGAGAATGCGGGCGCCGTCGGCCACAGGCGCAGCGCCTCCTTGAGGATCTGCGTGATATAGCCGAGCTGATTGACCTGCGCGTAGGTCGGCGGCGGCGACGCATCGGGTCCGAGCACGCGATCGACTTCGTCATAGGCACGCGCGAGCACGGCGGGATTGTTGACCAGCGCGTTGATGGTGAACGAGAGCAGGCCGCTGGTGGTCTCGTGGCCGGCGATCAAAAAGGTGATTATCTGGTAGCGGATATTGAGATCGTCGAGCCGCTCGCCGCTTTTCTTGTCGACCCCCGAGAGCATGAAGTTCAGCAGATCGGGCTTGCTCGCGCTGTCGTCGCCGGCGGCGCGCCGCTCCTTGATAATCCGATCGACCATCTGGTTCATGTAGTCGATATCGCCGGCGTATTCCCGGTCGCGCCGGACGCGGATAAAGCGCTCGAGCGGCAGCCGCCGCACCTGCTCCATCGCGCACGACAACGCGTCGACCATCGCGCCGACGAACGGATGGCTCTCGTCGCGGTAGAATGAATTGAAGCGGTAATCGAAGCCGCACAGGCCGATCGTGTCGAGCGTGAGCGAGGTCATGTCGCGCGCGACGTCGATTTCGTCGTCGGCGTTGAGCCGCTCCCACTTGGTGGCCAACTGGCCCGCGATATCGAGCATCATCGCGTGGTAGGACTGCATCGCGCGCTGGCTGAAGGTCGGCAGCAGGATATGATGCGCCTTCGACCAGTTGGCTTCGTCGGTGCGCGCGGTGAACAGCCCGTCGCCCGAGAACTTGCGCACCATCCCGAGCGCGCCGCGAATACTCTTGTCGAAGCGCGTCTCGTCGCACAGCTCGTCGACCAGCGCGGCCGACGAGACCACGACCATCGTATTGCCGCGCAGCTTGAGCCGGAAAATCGGCCCGTACTCCCGCGCCAGCTTCATGAAGCCCTGCACCGGCGCGGCCCGATCGAGGTCGAGCAGATTGCCGAGCATCAGCTTCTCGGGCGGCTGCGGAATTTCGACGAGATTTTCCTGCGGCATGTGGTCTTAAAGCCCCCGGCGTTCGGACTCACGGATTTTCAATTACGCACTATAGCGCGGCCGGCGCATTGGTCACGCGCGCCCTCGAGCGCACGCCGGATCCCGCGCAACGCGGCGCGGGGTGCGCGATCAGCCGGTGGACGACGACCAGGGAAAACTCCGCACAAGTCAGGTTGTCATTCTGCGCGGAGTTTGCGACGTGAAGAATCCCGGGATTTTTCACGTCGCTCAAAATGACCGAGTAGGCTTTGCGTGGAGCTTCCTCAGCCGGCGGGTTGTTTGGCGGCGGGCGCGCCGTGCTCGAAGACCCGCGCGACCAGCGCCTGCGCCTCCTGCTGAATCCGCCGCAGATGGTCCGCGCCGAGAAAGCTCTCGGCGTAAATCTTGTAGACCTCTTCGGTGCCCGACGGGCGCGCCGCGAACCATCCGTGCTCGGTGACGACCTTGAGGCCGCCGATCGGCGCGGCGTTGCCGGGCGCGGCGGTTATTGCGGCGCGAATCGGCTCGCCGGCCAGATCCTTCGCCTCGATCTGCCCGGCCGAGAGCGTCGCGAGCATCGCCTTCTGCTCGATGGTCGCCGGCGCGTCGATCCGCTCGTAGACCGGTGCGCCAAATTCGCGCGTCATCGCGGCATAGATCTCGCCGGGGTCGCGACCGCGCTTGGCGGTAATTTCGGCCGCGAGCAGGTCCATGATCAGGCCGTCCTTGTCGGTGGTCCAGACCGTGCCGTCGCGCCGGATGAACGCGGCGCCCGCGCTTTCCTCGCCGCCGAAGCCGATCGATCCGTCGCCCAGTCCCGCGACGAACCATTTGAAGCCCACCGGCACTTCCACCAGCCGCCGGCCGAGCTTGGCCACGACCCGGTCGATGATGCTGCTGCTGACCACCGTCTTGCCCACCGCCGCCCCGGCGGGCCATTTATCGCGGCTGCCGAACAGATAGTCAATCGCCACCGCCAGATAGTGATTTGGATTGAGTAATCCGGCTGTGCGAGTGACTATTCCATGGCGGTCGGCATCGGTGTCATTGGCGAAGGCCACGTCGAACTGATCGCGCATCGCGATCAGCCCCGCCATCGCATACGGCGACGAGCAGTCCATCCGGATCTTGCCGTCCCAGTCGACGCTCATGAAGCGAAAGGCCGGATCGACGGAATCGTTGACCACGGTCGCGCTGAGTCCGTAGCGTTCGACGATCGCCGGCCAGTAATGCACGCTTGCGCCGCCCAGCGGATCGATGCCGATGCGCACGCCGGCCGCGCGAATCGCCGCGAGGTCGACGACGCTTGGGAGGTCGCCGACGTACGCGCCGACGAAGTCGTGGCGATGGGTCGTCGGCGCGCCGAGCGCCTTTTCATACGGCACGCGCGCGACCGTGCGCAGGGCGCCGGCCAGCATCGCGTTGGCGCTGTCCTCGATCCATTTCGTCACCGCGCCGTCGGCCGGACCACCGTGCGGCGGATTGTATTTGAAGCCGCCGTCGGCCGGCGGATTGTGCGACGGCGTGATCACGATGCCGTCGGCGAGATGGCTTTTGCGCCCGCGATTGTAAGTGAGTATGGCGTGCGAGATAACCGGCGTGGGCGTGTAGCCGCCGTCGCGATCGATCATCACCTCGACGCCCTGCGCGGCGAGCACTTCAAGCGCGCTGGCCGCGGCCGGCTCCGAGAGCGCGTGCGTGTCGATGCCGAGGTAGAGCGGTCCGTCAATGCCCTGGCGCGCGCGGTAGAGGCAAATCGCCTGCGTGATCGCGACGATGTGGGCTTCGTTAAAGGCCGTGTCGAGCGCCGATCCGCGATGCCCCGAGGTGCCGAACGCGACCCGCTGCGCGCGAATCGCCGGGTCGGGCCGCAGCGCGTAGTAGGCCGTAATCAGCCGCGGCACATTGACCAGGATCGCGGCGGGCGCCGGCTTGCCGGCTAGCGGACTTGGGTTCATCGCTCGCTCCAATCGCCGGCGTGCGGCGCGCCGCGCTCAATACGGCCATTTCCAGTCGGCGACCTCGGGCTTGTCGATACCGTGTTCGTCGGCGTAATTGAGGCTCTCACAAATCTGATCTTTGAGCCATTCCTTGACGTGGGTGCCGGCCGTGTGAAGTTTCGGCACGCGATCGATCGCGTCGATCGCGAGGTCGAAGCGATCGGTCTGATTGTGAATCGCAAGCTGCAGCGGCGTGTTGATATTGCCGCGTTCCTTGTAGCCGCGCACGTGCAGATTCTCGTGATTGTGCCGGCGGTAGGCGAGCTTGTGAATCAGCCACGGATAGCCGTGAAAATTAAAAATGACCGGCTTGTTGGTGGTGAATAGGCTGTCGAAGTCGCGGTCTGACAGGCCGTGCGGATGTTCGGACTGCGGCTGCATGCGGAACAAATCGACCACGTTGATGAAGCGAATCTTGAGGTCGGGAAATTTCTCGCGCAGGATCGCGGTCGCCGCCAGCGCCTCGATCGTCGCGACGTCGCCCGCCGACGCCATGATCACGTCGGGCTCGCCGCCCTGATCGGTCGATGCCCAGTCCCACAGCCCGATGCCCTTGGTGCAATGCTTGATCGCCTGGTCCATCGTGAGGAACTGCGGATGCGACTGCTTGTCGGCCACGATCACGTTGACGTAGTCGATGCTGCGCAGGCAGTGATCGATCACGCTCAGCAGGCAGTTCGCGTCGGGCGGCAGGTAGATGCGTGTGACGCTCGGACTCTTGTTGGTCACCACGTCGATGAAGCCCGGGTCCTGATGGGTGAAGCCGTTATGGTCCTGGCGCCATACGGTCGAGCTGATGAGGATGTTGAGCGAGGCGATCGGCGCGCGCCAGGTCACCTCGTTTTTGCATTTCTCCAGCCATTTGGCGTGCTGATTGACCATCGAGTCGATGATGTGGGCGAACGCCTCGTAAGTCGAAAAGAAGCCGTGGCGCCCGGTCAGCAGATAGCCCTCGAGCCAGCCCTCGAGCGTATGCTCGCTCAGCATCTCCATCACGCGGCCGTTGGGCGCGAGCTCGCCGCCGTCCTGGTCCTCGGGCAAGTATTCGCCGAGCCAGGTTTTTTTGCTCACTTCATAAATCGCCTGCAGGCGGTTCGAGGCGGTCTCGTCGGGCCCGAAGACGCGGAAGTTGTGCATGTTATTGCGCATCACGTCGCGCAGGAATTGCCCCGCGATAAATGTATTCTGCGCCTCGCTATGGCCGGGGCGGATCACTTCGGCGGCGTATGAGCGAAAGTCCGGCATCCGCAGCGGCTTGCGCAGCAATCCGCCGTTGCCGTGCGGATTGGCGCTGATTCGCTTATGCCCGCCCGGCGCCAGCTCCTTCAACTCCGGGATCAGCGCGCCGCGCTCGTCGAACAGCTCCTCGGGACCGTAGCCGCGCATCCAGGTCTCGAGCAGCTTCAGATGCGCGGCGTTGCTGGTGACTTCGGTGATCGGCACCTGATGCGCGCGCCACGATCCCTCTATCCGCTTGCCGTCAACTTCCTTGGGCGCGGTCCACCCCTTGGGCGTGCGCATCACGATCATCGGCCAGCGCGGACGGGTCGCGTGCGCCGCGCTCTCCTTGCGCGCGGCCGCCTGGATCGCGTGAATCTCTTTCACGCAATGCTCGAGCGTCGCCGCCATCTGCTGATGGACCACGTGCGGATCGTCGCCCTCGACGAAGTAGGGCGTGTAGCCATAGCCATAGAACAGGCTCTCGATCTCGTCGTTCGGGATGCGCGCGAGGAGCGTCGGATTCGCAATCTTGTAGCCGTTGAGATGCAGGATCGGCAGCACCGCACCGTCGCGCACCGGATTGAGAAACTTGTTCGAATGCCACGAGGTCGCCAGCGGCCCGGTCTCCGCCTCGCCGTCGCCCACCACCGCCACCGCCAGCAGATGCGGATTGTCGAAGACCGCGCCGAAGGCGTGCGAGATGCTGTAGCCGAGCTCGCCGCCCTCGTGAATTGATCCGGGCGTCTCGGGCGTGCAATGGCTGCCGATGCCGCCCGGAAACGAGAACATCTTGAAGAAGCGGCGCATCCCCTCAAGGTCTTCGCTGCGGTCGGGATAGACCTCGGAATAGACTCCTTCGAGATAGCTGTTGGCCAGGATCGCGGGCGCGCCGTGGCCCGGCCCCGAAAGGTAAAGCACGTCGAGATCGTACTTCTTGACCAGCCGGTTCAGATGCACCCAGATGAAGGTTTGGCCCGGGTCGGATCCCCAATGGCCGAGCAGGCGATTCTTGACGTGCTCGGGCTTGAGCGGCTCGCGCAGCAGGGCGTTGTCCTGCAGATAGAGCATCCCGACGCAAAGATAGTTGCAGGCGCGCCAGTAGGCGTCGGTCTTGCGCAGTTCGTCGGCGCTCAGGGGAGCCTTGGGCAGATGCGGCTTGTGCTCGGTCACGGCCATGGAAGTCTTCCTCGAATTGTTCGTGCGGCTTGCTCAGTTACTGCCACGGCGTCCACGGCCCGCGGCTGTGATGTACTACCGACGTGCCAATGCGGCCGGCGGTCGCGGCGTCACACCGATGCGCCTGCGCGGCCCGCCGTCGCGGTTAAGATCGATGTCTGGAATAGTGATTGCCGGCCGGTAACGAGGCAAGGCACCGCCCGTTAAATCTCGATTTGCGGTCGCGTATGCGGCCCGCATGAGCGGTTGCAGCGGGGACGCCGCCTAGCGATCGCCCCAGACTTCGCGCGCGGTCGCCAGCATAGATCAGGGCGCTGTCAGGGTGTTAGCCGCGCCCGAACGAACCCGCGCGGTGCGCGGTTGCGCTCAATTGGCCAGCCGGTTGATCCCGTCGAAAGCCGCGGTCTTGTAGCATTCGGCGAGGGTTGGGTACACTCAAATTGCTTTCCGAGGAATAGCCGTAAAATGTCTGAGGGGGAAACGCAAAACGCTGGACTGCGCGAGTTCGGGCTAAAGGTCAGCAGATATTTTTTTGATTTTCTGGAGACGGATTTCAAGCGTCAGCAGGCACCTCGCCGGCGCATTCAGCTCAAGAACGATGCAAATCAGGCGACCGGAGTCGCGCTACGAAAATATGAAGCCCTGCAGCGTGCGGCAATTGTACTTTTGTCCCGAGAAGGAAATGGGGGGAGAGTCTTTTCAGTCGCGCGAGGGAAATTCAGAGCTCCGATCAGTCCGCTTCTGCGCAATCTTATCAATCAGTTCATCGATCAGATCGATTCCGATAGGTTCCAGACGATATCCACCAAGATTCTTGAGGCGGCCCACGCGAAGCGAACTCAAGCAGCCGACGATCCTGAGAAGTACGTAAGCGACGTGACGGCGGTTCTCGAAGCGGAGGTTGCGAGCGATCTGGTTCATCCGTTGTTGGCGTTGCTCGAGAAACCGATCCGCGAGAGCGCTTATTCGGCAATTGAGTCAGTATTTGAAATCGAAACAGACCTGATAGGTGCGTTAACGGAAGGAATAGCAAAGCATCTTCCTGAGGCGTTAAACACGCTATTAGTCAAAAATGACGACGGAGTCATTCAGAAGGTCCTGAAGGAATTCTTTGACGAAGCGCAATCGCGACAGCACCTCAAAGAGTTTTTCGCGAGCTTCTCGACATCCGACGCTTGGCAGGAACTCCGCGATCTCCAGGCGCTCACGAAAACTGGTGAAAATCTCCAGCTCTATCTCTATGTTTGCGATTTGCGCTTCGGGAATTCTCTTTTTCCGGTCGTTTACGTTCCACTCTCCGTTACCCAGGAAGAACAGTCTGGCGAACTCCATTTTGAACTCGATTCGCGCCTGTACGTAAACAAGCGTGCGGTCGAATATATCGCACAGGAGCTTGAGATCTCCGAAAAGCGGCGTGCTCTCAGTTCGGTGGGAGATCGAATCGTTTATCTCGATCCGGGTGAAGCACCCGCGGGCAAAATAAACCGGATTCTTACTACCCTTCATGGTCTGTTTGATCTGAATCGCGTTCCGGTGTTGGAGGAAACCGGTGCACGACCAGCTCAATCGTCACGCGTCAGGGTTAGTACCGCCTGCTACGTGGGGGTTTTTGACCGCTCGGATGAGGCACTTCTCAACGACTATGAATCGCTTATCGGCGAGTTGCAGTCGAATCAGCCAGCGGTAGCCGGCCTGTTCGAAAACGTGATTCGGGGATTTCTTCTGGAGGAGCCGATCAAGGTCGACACGCGCGTCGACCATCAATGGGAGGCATTGTCGGTGCCCGCCCGGTTGGTGACAGAATCGCCAATTCCGCTCAACGAAGAACAACGCAAGATTCTCACTGCACTTCAGCAGCCGGAAGTCCGCTATGTGATAGTCCAAGGCCCTCCTGGCACGGGCAAGTCACACACGATCACGGCTATTGCATTTGAGTGCATACTCAAACGACAGACGGTTTTGGTGCTCTCCGACAAGACGGAAGCGCTAGACGTCGTGGAGGACAAGCTCACAAAAGCAATTAACCGCGTTCGGCCGAACGAAGGATTTCAAAATCCGATTCTCCGACTGGGGCGGAGCGGCGGAACGTATGCAAAGCTGCTTACTCAGTCTTCCATCACGGCCATCCAGAACCAGCACCGCGCGGGACGATCGCAGCGTGCGGACCTCGAAGGCAATATTCGCAATGAAAAGGAGAACCTGATCCAGAACATTGCCGCCTCGATCGATCAGCGTACAGGGATGAGTATCACCGATATACTTCGCCTCCATACTCTGGAGCGTTCGCTCGGCGAGCGATGGGCTGAAATCCCTTCTGCGCTCCAAAAAGGTCCATGGCCCGATCTGAATTCAAGTGTCGAGAGCGTTGCATCCTGGGTCAATTCAACCGATGGGACTTCGGCTGTTAACTTTGCGATCGAAGCCAAGCCCAGGACGGTTGGACAATTCGTCGCGCTGATGCGCAAAGCGGGCGCCGCCTTGTCTATGGGTGAGCTGGTCGAGTATCGGTCCACCTTCTCCCTGTTTCGAAGGCTCAGGCCGACGGACGGACCCGTCTTGCAAGGGTTCGTCGGGCAATACGAAAACTTGCGGATGCCGCTGTTCGGATATCTATTCCGGCGCCGACGACTGCGATTACTCGATGCAAAGGTCGCGGAAACGCTGCCGGTTGAGAACTTTCTTGATCTGCATCGTCGCCTCAGCGATCTGCGACGAATATGCGACCTTCTACCGAAGACGGAATTGCATGCGCGGGCTTTTGGAATTTCCGACGGTGAGTTCGCCGCAATATATGAAGAAATTGTTCATAATGAGCGAAAGTTCCCCGACTTTGGACTATTACCTGGTTTGGTCCGGGATCTTGGGAAGGCTTTCCACGAATGGAACTTGCCGGACCTGGCCGGATGGACGATCGGTCGCAAAGGCAAGTTTAAGGATCTTTCAGACTTTGTGGCCTTCTGTGACTCGCTTGGCAGGTTGTCGGGCCTCTGGCGTTCATTATCGGGGCGGGAAGCGAAGATTCCGCAGTTCGATTTCGTCGGAGATCGAGACAAACTAGAGCAGCTCTGCGCCGCAAAGATGACCTTCGAAATGGACGGTCGATTCTTGCAGTTCACCGAACAATCCGCTGCAACCGCGAAGATCCTTGCTTCGGTCGTCCGGCAGAAACAGAAGTTTCCGACAGATACGTTTCAGAAGCTTCGGGACGCCTTCCCCTGCATTATCGCCAGTATCCGGGAATTTGCCGAATACATTCCGCTGGAACAAGAGATGTTCGACTTGGTGGTCATCGATGAAGCAAGTCAAGTCTCAGTCGCACAGGCCTTTCCCGCGCTTCTTCGAGCCAAAAAGGTGCTCGTCCTCGGCGATCGGCGGCAGTTTTCAAACGTCAAAGCCGCGTTCGCAAGCAACGAACGAAACTCGGCATTCAGAAATGATCTGCGCACATTTTTCCGAGATCGCGTCTCCGACAGTGCGGAGAAACTACAGCGAGCCGCCCGGTTCGACGTTAAGCGTTCCGTCCTCGACTTCTTCGATTTGGTCGCAAACTACTCCACCATGTTGCGAAAGCACTTTCGCGGCTATCAGGAGCTAATCTCATTCAGTTCTGAACAATTCTACAGCGGGACGCTCCAAGCCGTGAAGTTCCGCGGTAAGCCAATCGACGAGGTAATCAGGTTCACTATTCTGGAACACGATGGCCGTACTGAGAAATACCGGAACACGAATTCACAAGAAGCCAAATTCATAATCGACCAACTCGAAGCGTTTCTGGAAATGGAGAAGCCGCCAACTGTTGGCGTAATTACGCCATTTCGGGAACAGGTAACACTAATCTCGAAGATGGTTCTGGAGCAACCCAATGCGCGGGATTATTTCGACGAACTTAAGCTCAAGATTATGACGTTCGACAGTTGTCAGGGCGAAGAACGTGAGGTGATTATTTACAGCATGGTTGCGAC
Source organism: Binataceae bacterium (SeqCode) (assembly GCA_035534935.1). Lineage (GTDB taxonomy): Bacteria > Desulfobacterota > Binatia > Binatales > Binataceae > JADMIL01. The sequence goes on along the minus strand of DATLRA010000100.1, from coordinate 19,790 downwards.
CTCGTCACACGATGCTATTAACTATGTTTTACCGGTGCAGCTCAAAGACGCTGAAGATCGCGTCGAGGAAGCGCTGAAACTACAACGTATTAATGTCGGCTTCTCGCGAGCGCAGGAGTGCATCCACTTCGTTCTGTCCAAACCGATCGAACAATTCTCGGGATCGGCGAGGACTGCTCTGCAACACTTCAAAAAGATACTGGACGACAAGAGCAAGGGAGATCCAGACGAGACTGATCCGAGCTCTCCGATGGAAGCCAATTTGCTCAGCTGGCTGAAGTCGGCAGAATTCTACCAGCGCAATCGCGAAGACATTGAGCTACGCCCTCAGTTTCCGATTGGCGATTACCTGAAGCAACTTGATCCCCTATACCGGCATCCAGCTTATCGGGTCGATTTCCTACTCACTTTCCGTGACGGCGATAAGGTGATCAACGTCGTTATCGAATACGACGGATTCAAGGAGCATTTCACCAGCCGCAATCAGGTCGACCGAGCGAACTGGCCCTTCTATTACCGAGCGGAGGACCTCGAGCGGCAGATGACGCTGGAATCGTACGGATACAAGTTCTTACGGGTGAACCGGTTCAATCTGGGTGAAGATCCCGTGTCGACACTGTCAAGGCGACTCTTTCAATTGATCGACGCTGCGAAGAATGACAAGACGAACCATTCGGTCGTCAACAACATCCAGAAGGATGCGCAAGCGTTGGCAGACGGGCAGAAAAGGTTCTGCCGGAAGTGCGGGAAGATTAAAGCGCTCACGACCTTCTATGATAAGTCTTTGCAAGGAGGCAAGGGTGGCTATGGCCGTTACTGTTTGGCTTGCAAGCGAAATTGACCGTAGCAACCCGGTTGTCAGGTAATTGACGGAAGTCGCTCGGCAACCTGCGTATTTGGGTTAGCGCTCATAGGTCACGAGAGGTGCGCTGCACCCGCCAAGAAATCGGCTTGTCGGGCGCATCAGTGATATGCGCCCCGCGCCTTGCCACGAACGCGGTGCGCGGCCGCGCTCAATTGGCCAGCCGGTTAATCCCGTCGAAGGCCGCCGTTTTGTAGCATTCCGCTAGCGTCGGGTAGTTGAAGACCGTATTGATGAAGTAGTCGACCTTGCCGCCCAGCGTCAGCACCGCCTGCCCAATATGGACCAGCTCGCATGCCCCCTCGCCCAGCGCATGCACGGCCAGCAGGTCGTGGGTGTCGCGATGAAAGGCGAGCTTGAGCAGACCGAAGCTCGCGCCGGCGATTTTGCCGCGCGCGATTTCGCCATAGCGCGCCTTGCCGATTTCGTAGGGCACACCCTGTTCGCTCAACTCCTCTTCGGTGCGGCCAACAAAGGAGATTTCCGGAATCGTGTAGATGCCGTACGGGAGCAGCTCGCGCGCATGCACCGCCGGAATGCCAAACGCATGGCAGGCCGCCACGCGCCCCTGCTCGGCCGAGGTCGAAGCGAGACTCGGAAAGCCGGTCACGTCGCCCGCCGCGTAGATGTGCGCAAGCTCGGTCTGAAAGTGATCGTTGACCTTGAAGCGCCCGCGCGAGTCGGTCTTGATGCCGACCGTCTCGAGACCAAGTCTTGTGGTCGCGCCCGATCGGCCCATGCTGCACAGCACCTTTTCCGTCACAATCTGCTTGCCGCTGCCGAGCTTGACGCAGACCCGCTGGTCGCCGTTGGTGCCGAGCAGCTCGACGCCGTCGACCTTTTCGCCGAGCCGCAGCGTGACGCGCTTTTCGCGCAGATGGTAGGCGAGGGTCTCGGCAATCTCCGAGTCGATAAACGGCAGCAGGCGCGGGCGGCTGTCGACCAGCGTCACGCGCACGTCGAGCGCCGCGAACATGCTCGCGTACTCGCATCCGATGACTCCGCCGCCGATTACCGTGAGGGTGCGCGGCAGGTCGGTCAGCTTCAGGATGTCGTCGCTGGTGAAAACGTTCTGCCCGTCGAGCGGCATCGCGGCGTCGATCGCCGGCAGCGTGCCGACCGCGATAATCACGTTGGCGACACTGATCAGGCGATGACTGCCGCCTTCGGTCAGCGTGATTTTGAGCGTATGCGGATCGACGAAGCTGGCCTCGCCGCAGACCAGCTCGACATGATTGCGCTGCAATTGATGGCGCGAGACGTCGATCTCATGGCGCACCACGCCGTCAACGCGGAACAACAGATCCTGGAACGTGATCTTTTCCTTGACCCGGTAGGACTCGCCGTACATCGAATGCTCGCGGTAGCCCGAAAGATAGAGCACCGCCTCGCGCATGGTCTTGCTGGGAATCGTGCCGGTGTTGACGCATATCCCGCCGATGATCGGATTGCGTTCGGCCAGAATGACTTTCTTGCGCAGCTTGGCCGCCTGAATCGCGGCATGATGGCCCGCGGGCCCCGAACCAATTACCGCCAGGTCGTAATCATATTGCGGCAAAATGGGCCTCCGGAAAGGATCCGCGGCCGCCACGGCGCAGCCGGCGCGTGCGCCCGCCCGCCGCCGGCCGACGAAAAGTAATTGATTTCACTGTTGCGCCTGGCCCATTGCCGGACCGCCCGGCGACCCGCCGCCGTCGGCCCGCTCGACACTCAAATCGACCGACATCGCCGAGGTCGTCCCGTCACTGCGAAAAACTCCGCGCAGCGGCGGCACGTCGCCGTAATCGCGCCCCACCGCCACGCCGATATGGCGCCCGTCGGTGGCGCATCGATGAGTCGGGTCGAAGCCCGTCCAGCCCAGCCCGGGCAGCCACGCTTCGAGCCAAGCATGGCTCGCCTGTGCCGAGACGTCAATCGCCGCCGGCGAGCCGCCGGCCGGCGCCAGGTAGCCCGAGACGTAGCGCGACGGGATGCCGGCGAGGCGCAGGATGCCGATCGTCAGGTGGGCGAAATCCTGGCATACGCCGCCGCCGCTCTTGAGAATATCGTTGATGTTCGAATGGACGTGGGTCTTGCTGGTCTCGTACTCGAACTGATCGCGCACATACGCGGCCATCCGCGTGACGTACGCGGTCACGTCCTCGGTCTCGTTCGGCCGCGCCATCCAGAAAAATTTCCGCAGGCGCTCGCTGAACGGGATGAAGCGGCTTTCGTTGAGATACTCGAAGTAGACATTGTTGCGGATCGGATCGTCGCGCAGAAAATCGGCGAAGGTCACGCCGCAATCGCCCGGCGTGGGCGGCGGCGTCAGCTCGACCGTCGATCGCGCGATGATCGCGAGCTTCGCATGCACCGGGCTGACCGACAGCGAATGGGTCTGGTTGCCGAAGAAATCCGCGAAGGTGAAAATCGACACCGGCTGATCCGCCGTCAGATCGAACGCCAGGCAGCGCTGCCCGTCGCGATCCCAGGGCCGCATGCGCAATTCGTTTTGCGAGTCGTAGGCCGGCTCGTCGTACTCGAAGCGCGTGGTATGGGTAATGCGGTAGAGCATGCGCGCAGACCTAACCCAGCGACATGTAGTCGCTGTAGATCGAGTCGGCGACCACCGCACATTCTTCCTCGACCTTGACCAGGAATTCATGCAAGCCTTCGGCGATCACCTCGCCGGCGCAACTCCCCCGCATCATCGCCAGCAGCCGGTCCGACGGCAGCGGTCCCGGCGGACCCTCGACGCCGCGCGCGGCGACCCGTCCCAGGGCCACCGCCAGCCGCTCCGCGCTGAACCGCGCCGAGCGCGGAAACGACGCGTCGAAGAGCAGAATCCGCACCACCAGGTCGACCCGCATCGAATTGCCGTTGAGCTTGCGAAAGGCCTCCAGCGCCGACGCGCTGCGCAGCACCGCCGCCCATTGCCGCCCGTCCGACGGGCCGCCGATATCCTCGAGCCGCGGCAGCAGGTAGTGGTACTTCACGTCGAGCAGGCGGGCGACGTTGTCGGCGCGCTCGAGCATCGTGCCGATCTCGAGAAAATCATAGGCGAGATCGCGCGGCATCGTACTGCGCACGATCCCGGTGATCGCGTAAAAATGATTGCGCAGGTCGGTGAAAAAGGCCGAGAAGCCCTTTTGCGCCAGCGTCTGCGGCGACCATTCGCGCGAGTCCAGGTAGAGCTCGTTCATCTCGAGCCACATCTCGGACGAGATCATGTGGCGCAGCGAACTCAGATTGGTCCGCGCCGCCTCGATCGAGCTGCGAATCGACGATTCGTTCTCGCGATCGAAGGTAAAGTAGTTCACCACCGAGGCCTCGTCCGCATGCGCGTAGCGCTGCGCAAACGCCTCACGCTCGGCCGTGATCCCGAGCAGCGGTTCCCACGGATCGACGTCGCGCGGCGGCACCTCGAGGATCAGGTGGTAGTTGACGTCGACCAGCCGCGCGCGCCATTGCGCCCGCTCCAGATAGCGCGCCGCCCAGAATAAATGCCCCGCGATTCGCCGCAGCACTAGCTTTCGAGCACCCAGGTGTCCTTGCTGCCGCCACCCTGCGAAGAGTTTACAATCAGCGATCCCTCGCGCAGCGCGACCCGCGTCAGACCGCCGGTCAGCACTCGCGGCCGGGCGCCGAACAGCACGAACGGGCGCAAATCCACGTGGCGCGGCGAGAGTGTCGCGCCGTCGGCGCCGACCAGCGTCGGATGCACCGAAAGCTGCACCACCGGCTGCGCGATAAACGCCGCCGGGTCGCGCTCGATGCGCGCGCGGGTCTCGGCCAGCTCCTGGTCGCTGGCCTTGGGTCCGATCACCACGCCGTAGCCGCCCGACGCGCCGGTCGGCTTGATCACGTAGCGCGCGAGATCCTGCAGCACGAACTCGCAGATCTCGGGGTCGCGCAGCAGATAGGTTTCGACGATCGGGATAATCGGCTCCTCGCCGAGGTAGTACTTGATCATCCGCGGCGTGTAGGCGAAGACCGCCTTGTCGTCCGCGATTCCGGTGCCGACCGCATTGGCTACCACCGCGTTGCCGGCCCGCAGCACCGCCGTCAGGCCCGGCACGCCGAGCAGCGAGTCGGCGCGAAACACCACCGGGTCGAGGAAGTCGTCATCGACCCGCCGGTAGATCACGTCGATCCGCTTGAGCCCGTGCACGGTCTTCTTGAACAGCTTGTGGTCGACGCACACCAGGTCCTGGCCCTCGACCAGATCGACGCCCATCTGCTGCGACAGGAAAACGTGCTCGAAGAACGCCGAGTTGAACGGCCCCGGCGTCAGCACCGCCACCGTCGGGTCGGACGATCCGCCGGGCGACAGCTCGCGCAGGCACGCCAGCAGGTCGGCCGGATAATGCTCGACGCTGCGCACCTTGAGCGCGCGAATCAGCTCGGGCATCAGGCGCGTCATGATGACGCGGTTTTCGATCACATAGGAGACGCCCGACGGCGTGCGCACGTTATCCTCGAGCGCGTAGAAGCGCTCGTCGGAGCCGCGCACCAGGTCGATTCCCGCAACCGTCACAAAGGTGTTATGCGGCGGCTTGATCCCGACCGCCGCGTGGCGGAACTGCGACGACCCCATGATCAGATCGCGCGGGATGACCTCGTCCTTGAGGATCGCGCCCTTGCCGTACACGTCGGCCAGAAACGCGTTGAGTGCGCGCACCCGCTGGATCAGCCCGGCTTCGAGCTCGTTCCACACCGCCGCCGGAATAATCCGCGGTACCGGGTCGAACGGAAAGATCCGCTCGTTACCCGCCTCGTTGCCGTAAACATTGAAGGTTACGCCCATCCGCAAGAACATCTGATGGGCGCGCTCGCCCAGTTCAGCCAGCCGGCTCGGCTCCATCGAGAGCAGGTAATTGACCACCCGCGCGCATTCCGGACGCGGCCGTCCCTGCCCGTCGAACATCTCGTTCATCGGCAAGGCGGGGGCCGTCGATGCCTTCCGATCCGGCATCTCAGTGCTCATAGCTTGTGCATCCATCGCCATTGATCCCGCACGCGACCCAACATTCCGCGCGCAAAGCGCGGCCTTCCGCTCGTCGTATCGAACTCGTATGCAAGTCGCGTGCCCTTGGCTCCAGGATCCGCGGCAAGACTTGCGGATCGACCTGGGAGCGGACCGAGGCGGCTCCTCCGCCGGCTCGTGCCGACGCCGTTCGCGCGCCCCTCGCCCGCCCGCGATCGCCCTTACAGCTCGATCCAGAAGGTGTCTTTGATCCCGTTGGCGTATGAAATCCGCTTGGGCGCCACCCGTACCATGCGCAGCGTGTCGTTGGCGAAAAACGGCGCCTCGAACGGATTCTTCTTGAGGAAGACGTTTTTGAAGTCGCTCCAGGCCGGCGTGTCGCGCGGCACTTCGCTCGCGACCCCCTGGACCGACGCCCGCGTGATCTCGAACGTCGCCACCGATCCGACGTCGCGCGTGTCGACCAGCACCGTGACGTGCGGATGCGCGATCAGGTTCTGAAATTTCTCGGCGCTGAAGCGCATGATGAACAGCAGTTCGAGCTGATCGGTCTCGGCAAACGCCTGCATCGTGCCGGTCGGCCATTGCGCGCCCTGCGTGATCAGCACGGCGACGTGTTCCTGCGCAAACAAATCGGACAATTTCTGCTTCTGCTCAGTGTTCACGGATTCCGCCTTATGCGCCAATGCGGCTGGCCCCGTGATCGTAGTTGGTTCGCGCCGCTGAGTCGAATCGTGCCGCGCGGTCCGCGCTCGCCCGCGGCTACTTTTCGATCTTGAGCCGCCACAGCGCGCCGTCGGCCCGCACCTCGGTCACCGCGTAGCCCTCGGCCTCGGCCGCCCGCGGTATATCGCGCGCGCCGCGCGGGTCGTCGATCAAAAGCTCGATCACCTCGCCCCGGCGCATCGCCTCGATCCGCACCTTGGCATGCGCCCAGTTGAGCGGGCATTTCACGCCGCGCAGGTCGAGCCGCAATTCGCCGCCGTCGCGCTCGATCGTCAAATGCTTACCGTGCGCATCGGGTCTGCGCGCTCTATTGCAGCACGGCGCGCCGCTCGCTCGCGCGTTGCAGCAGCATGCGCATGACGTCTTCGCTCTGCGCCCCGACCATTGGAAACTTGCCGACGTAAAAGGTCGGCACGCCGCTGACCCCGCGCTCATGCGCCTCGTGGGTATTTTCGTGCAGGCGGTCGTGATAGCGATTGCTCTCGAACGCGACGGTCAGGTCGTCGGGCTTGAGGCCGACTTCCGCCGCCAGATCGCCGAGCACCGCCGCGCTCCCGATATTACGCCCCTCGCTGAAGTAGGCGCGAAACACCCGCTCCTCGAACGCTTCGCCCGCGCCCGCCTCGATCGCGAACTGCGCCGCCTCCAGCGCCAGGCGCGAATTGGTCAGAATCGCCGGCGCCTTCAGGCTGAGACCCGCCGCCGCGCCCATCGCCCCGATCCGCTCCCACACGGCGCGCCGCGTGGCCGCGTCCATGCCGTTGTGCCATTCGGCCGCCGGCATCCCTTCGGCGGGCCATTCCGGATGAATCTGGAAGCCGCGCCAATCCAGCTCGAGGTCGAATTCCGCTTTGAGCTTGCGCACCACGGCGAAGCCGACGTAACAGAACGGGCAGATAAAATCCGAATACATCACGAGTTTTAGCGCCATGGCGATCCGCGACCTCGCGTCAAGGATACAACGCGCCGCCGCGGACGGTCAAAAGCGCCCCGCCCGCCGCGATGTGCGACTGTTTCCCGCGCGCCCGCGACCTGTGTAAGTTATCCTTTCGCGCCGCCGCGGATGCCGCAACGCGCTCCGCCGCGGGCCGGGAGGTCGCATGATTCTCGACAGCTTCAAGCTCGACGGCAAGGTCGCCGTCATCACCGGCGGCGGACGCGGCCTGGGCCGTGCGATGGCTGTGCGGTTCGCCAACTGCGGCGCCGATATCGTCGCCGCCGCGCGCACCGTCGCCCAGCTTGACGAGACCGCCGCGCTGATCGCGCCGACCGGCCGCAAATGCCTCACCGTGCCGACCGACGTCGGCGACTCCACCGCGGTCAACGCGCTCATCGCCGCGGCGATCAAGGAGTTCGGCCGGGTCGACGTGATGATCAACAACGCCGGCATCGGCGAGGACTCCTTCGGCAAGCCGATCGAGGCGATCACCGACGCCGAATGGCATCGCGGCATCGACGTCAACCTCTCGAGCCAGTTCTTTTGCGCGCGCGCCGTGCTCCCCCACATGGTCTCGGCCGGCCGCGGCAAGATTATCAACGTGGCCTCGGGCTACGGCCTGCGTGGCGGCAAACATAACTATATGTATGCTTGCGCCAAGGGCGCGGTGCTCCAGCTCACCCGCTCCCTCGCCCTGACCTACGCCGAGAATAATATCCAGACCAACTGCATCGTGCCCGGCATCTTTCCGCATAACGAGGCCATGATGAAGTTCTTCAAGGGCGGCAAGTTTATCCCGATCGGCCGCCCCGGCGACGACGAGGACGTCGGCCCCCTGGCGGTTTTCCTCGCCTCCGAGGCCTCCAATCACGTCAACGGCGAAATGATCATCATCGATGGCGGCGGACTCGCCGGCGGCGTCGTGCCGACCGGCGTCGCCCCGGGTAATCCCGCGCCGGCCCCCGCGCGCGACGGCAACGGCTGAGGCTCACATGGCTGACGCGAAAATGGCTGACACCAAAACGGCTGATACGAAGACGGCTGAGGCGAAGACCGCGGGCGCGCAAGCGCTCCCCGTGGGCCTCAAGGAATTCTCGCTCGCCGGCAAGTCCGCGATCGTCATCGGCGCCGAGCATCCGCTCGGCCGCGCCGCCGCCGTCACGCTGGCCGAGGCGGGCGCCAAGGTGCTGCTCGCCTCGCAGGAGCCGGGCACCGGCGACCGGCTCAAGGAGGTCGCCAAGGCCGTCCAGGCCGCCGGCGCGACGGCGATCGTCCAGGTCCAGCGCGCCGCCATCCGCGCCGATCTGAGCGCGACCGCCGACCTCGCCGTGAGTCAACTCGGCGGCCTCGATATCCTCGTCACCGCGCTCGACGCGCCGTTCTACGCGACGGTCGAGGCGACTGACGATTCGGCCTACGACCGGGTGATGGAAGATAACTTCAAGACCGTCTGGATGGCGTTTCAGGAGGTCGGCCGCGTGATGCTCCAGCGCGGCGGCGGCGTCATCGTCAACATCAGCACCGTGATGGCCGAGCGCGGCGTGCCCAACGCGGCGCTCTACTGCGCGGCCAAGGGAGCGGTGCGCAATCTGGTCCGCGCGCTGGCGCTGGAATGGGCGCGGCGCGGCGTGCGGATCAACCTGCTGGAATGCGGCTGGACCGAGGAGGCCGGCAGTCCCGCGCTCGCGCCCGGCGACTTCGCCGACAAGCTCATCCGCTATTTGCCCTATCGCCGGCTGCTCAAGCCCGAGGAGATTGCCGGCGCGCTGCTCTACCTGGTCTCGCCGGCGGCCGGCTTCGTCACCGGCGAGGCGATCGCGGTCGACGGCGGCCTGCTCTGCCGCGTGTGACGCGCGCGGCTCAATACCGCGCGCGTCACTCTAGAACGCGGATTCGATCGCCGGCTGTGATCTTCGCTTATCCATTTGGCGGGATGACGATCGTCCAACCCCATCCGTCGCCCGTTGCTGGTGGCGGAGTGGGATCGCCGCTCATCGGCAAGTCTACCGCGGTACCGGTCCACGGACCGTACGTTCCGCTCGACGGTAAAAGTACCTGCCATAGGGAATTGAAATCGTTGAAATCGGTCGGAAAATCAAGAATCATCGCTGGGTCCGACGGCTGAAACCCAACCCAAGGCCCGTATTTATCTTCATAATTTTCAGGGCTGAGTCCACCCGGGGATTTCATAAACGCATTATCGAAGAACCATTGCAGTGCTATCCCATCGTGACTCGAGAAGGTAATTTGCGGTGCGGTGAATGCGGTCCCCGAACTACCTACGTAGGGTTCAGGCACGTCGTCGATTGACGAGGCTGAAGCTCCGCTAAAAGCCGCGGTGACACTTTCACTCTCGTAGAGATAGAAATCGCCGGCTACCTCAAATTTCTGGTAGCCCGATGCCGGTACGGGCAATTGCGGCGTGATCTCTCGTTCAAACACCCAACCCGTTATTCCGTAAGCATTGAGGTCACTGCACGCCGACGTCGCATATGACACGGTCGTGCCAATCTGGTTCCAACCTGATCCAGATGGAGGATAAATGCTGCCGGAGCCAGTGTAACAGCCTGGATACAGGACCATTGCAATCAATCGGTCGCCTGGCACGATATTCGATGGGTAGAAGACTTTGACGTAGCCAAAGCCCGCTTCATATTGCTCGGCTTCGGTGGCGACGCTCCTTAATATAACGGGCGGCGCCAGTCGATACGCGCCGCGGCCGTGGGTGCCAACAACGATTTCGTACTGATCGTTTTGAGTAATGTCGAAAACCGGAACATTCGGGATCGCGCTGACCTTGGTCCACGTTGCTCCGCCGTCAAGACTCTCAAAGAGTCCGGAGTCGGTGCCGGCGAGCAGGCTCATCCCGGTGGGATCGCTCTTGTCGATCAGCAACTTTAGCACTGGAATGTCGGGGAGATTGCCATCCGTTTCGGCCCATGTCGTGCCGTGATTCGTAGTTACATAGATATGTCCCACTTGCGTGTTCGCGCGGAAGCCGGCGAAGGTCACATATTCAGTTCCCGTCATATTTTGGGAATTGTAGAATGGTGAAATAGCTATCGAGGTCGGTTGAACATTGGTGAGATTAAGGTTCCCGTTGGCCAGCATCCAGGTCGCTCCGCTATCAAGATTGGAAGGGCCATAGCTGATTTGAGCCGGGACATTTGTGCCGGCGATATTGGTCCAGGCCGACAAGGCCCACACTTCACCTTGAAACACCGAGGGTGCGATTTCGATATCTTCGAGAGCGCAGAGACTCGAATTGCCACATCCTGTGCCCGTCATGCTCGAGGTTGTCTGCTGCGTCCAGCTTTGCATCCCGTCGGTTGACGAATAAACCGAGTGCGCGCCGAAAAGAATTCGATGCGCATTGAACGGATCAACGGCGAAGGGCGGATAAAAAATCGCGCTGGTGTCATTGGCTCCTTTCATCGTTGTACAGATGTTGGCGGTGGGGGTGAGGGAATTCCATGTACTGCCGCCATCTTCTGACATGGATAGGTAAGGGTAATTTCCTCCACAGGAACCATTGCCGCTCTGAAACGTATGGTAGGCCCAGTATACCGTGTTTTTATTTGGATCGGGCAGATGGTCAAAGAGAGTAAAACCGCCGTCCCCGCCCTCGACTGCCGGCCAGCTCGCGCTGGTCGTGTACATCTGCGTGCCGTTGTCCTGGAATCCAGCCAGCACCGTGCTGGGGCTGGACCAGTTCGTGCCGAGCCCCTGTATCTGTCCGGCCGCCAGCGTGGCATTGGCCGCTCGGAAACTTATCGTAGGAGAAACGGTTGCTACGAACAGACCGCCATCCGTGCCGGTATACACGGTATTCGTCGCACAAGGACTTCCCGTGCACGGCGCAAATTGCGCGGCATGCTGGTCCGGGTGGGTTCCCCCTTGCGCTGCTAGAGCCGTCCATGTCACACCCGAGTTGATTGAAATATATGGCGCCACCCCGCCGAAATAGAGCGTTGACGTATTGACCGGGGACACCGCAAGTATCTGATCGTAATGGCCGAAAGCATATTGCGTAAAAGAGGTGGTGCAGCCCGGCACCTCGTTCTTCAGGTTAGTATCTCCATCGACATATATAACAGCTCGGCGGCCCAATTATCTGCTGTGAGGGTACTGTCCGTTGAGTCCACGTTACCCCGAAGTTTGTCGATTCATATAATCCGACGTATGTGTCGTTGTTTTGACCCGTCGGCGAAGCATAGATGGCATATACCGTGCCGGCTCCCGAGGCCCCGGTTTCCGTCGCGAGGCTGATTCGACCCACAATTGAGCCGCATTGGGGATTTTTCGATTGCGAACACACCGCAGTCCACGTTGCACCCGAATCAGTCGAATAAAAAACGCCAACCTGATCGATTGCAGCGTACACGAAGTTTGGCGAATTTGGATCCACCGCAACATCATCGACGTCACAATAAGGGTTGCAGGCGTTTGCACCAGGGAAGGAAGAGGTGCGCGACCACGTAACGCCACCGTCAGTTGATTCAAACAGGCCCCTGTCTGTTGTCGTGGACTCCGTATAACCTGCGCCGGCGCGATTACCGCTCACGCCTTGTGCAACCGCGGCAGCGTACAGATAAGGCGATTTACCCGTACCTTGGGGCACCACGACGATTCGAGTAAACGATGGATGGCCGAATGTGCCGCCGGAGGTCAACGACACGCCCGGATAGAGCAGCCAGTCGATCGTCTTGCCCAAATCCGTCGACTTGAAGATTCCGATTCCGTAATAGCTGTCGCCGGACTGATTGCCTTCGCCAGTGGCGGCATACACGGTCGTCGGAGTGCTCGTTGGATCGACCGCTACCGCGCCGATCGCCTGGCCGGGTCCGTAAATCGGCGTACCTCCCGATTGGGGCAGGGAGTCGGTAAACGAACTGAACGTCTGGGCTCCATTAGTGCTTACCCAGACGCCTCCAGCCGCCGTGCCGACGACAATCGGGGTGCCTTGCGCGGTCGTGCCGACCGCGACGGAGGTTACCCGGCCGGTCGCGTAGCTCAACGGAGACCCTCCAAGGATAGTCGCCTCATTCGTCATGGGCTGCGGACCGATGGAGGTCCACGCAAAAGACGAAGTCAAGGCGGTGCCGGCGGCACCGGCGCCTGCGGCATCGAGCAAGAGCAGTGCGATAGGCAGACAGACCATTCCGATCAGCGAGAAAACAAATCGCGTATAGATGGTACGAATCACGATTCCCCCCATTTGCTCCAATTCAGGCTACGGCAGGCACCAGGGCGGCGAACAAACGCCCGGCGTGCCGACGGCTCCGCCGACACACCCGCCCGTAGTCGGGTCTTGGCTGCCGGTCGTGAGGCACTTCATTCCCGAGTCGCATTCCTTGGTCGAATGGCAGGCTCGTGGCGTTGGTACATCAGCCGGAGGCGGATCGTTTCCGGGACCTTGCGGGGGAGACTCACAGGACTTAGAGCCGTTGGACCAAATGAAGCAGACTAGTCCCGAATCGCAGTCTTTGTCTGATTTGCAGACGTTTCCACTCCTGAATGCTGATGCAGGTCGGGCGAACCACGCCAACCCGATCACGGCAACCAGCGCTATTAGAACCACGCGCCTGATCCATTTCATTGGAACCCCCTCCTGACGCTAATCGCATTGCGCGTGCTCTACGGCGACATCGGCAGGTCGACCAGCGACGTCACCTTGATCCAGCCGCCGGGCGGAATCTCGATCGGCTTGACCCCGCCCGGGCCGTGCAGCATGTAATGGCCGGGCTTCAGCGCTATGCGGAACTGGCCCGCGTGGGGCTCGACGCATTCGCCCTTGGCCACCTGCCGGCGATCGTCGGCGTCGTAGATCCAGACGCATTCGCCGACCACGCCCTCCGGGGCGCCACCCGCCAAGCGCGCGCCCGACATCCCATAGACCCCCGAACCGCCCGATGCGGCGCTCGCCGGAGTCGTCGGTGCCGAGGCGGTCGCCGGCGGCGCCTTCGGCCCGCATCCGCAGATGAGGATCATCGCCGCGGCGGCCGCGATCGCGAGAAATTTGTTGCGCATTGCAATTGCCTCCCTTCCCCTGTGGCATGCAACGATTACTCAAGGCTAACCGGTCGCAACGCGATTGGTTCAGGCCGCGCTGCGCCGCCTCCGGCATCGATTGCCCCACACCGGATTTCCGGTCATCATCGTCGCTCAAATCCAATTGGGGTGGGGGTTCAATGGCTGTTCTCGACGATAGCGCTTTTCAGTCCCGCATCGGTAAAGGCACCAAGATTTCCGGCAAGATCACCTTCAAGGCGCCGGCCAAAATCGAAGGCGAGGCCGAGGGCGAAATCAGCGGCGATGAGATCGTGATCGCGCAGGGCGCGGTCGTCACCGCGCGTATCGCCGCGACCCGCGTCACGATCGCCGGTTCGGTTAGCGGCGAGATCATCGCGCGCGAACGCGTCGAGGTGCTCGCCACCGCGCGCCTGCGATGCACCATCAGCACGCCGAGCCTGATCCTCAACGAGGGCGCGGTCTTCGACGGCGACTGCAAGATGCCGCGCGAGAAGGTTGCGGCCTGACCGCGCGATCGGCGCGGCGCGCGCTCATCCGGCGGGCGTTGCGGCGAAACCGCTCAGGATCTTTTCCACGCCCCAGCCGTCGCGCACGCGCGTGATCCGTCCGTCGGCGTCGAGCTCGATCTCCTCCGTATCGCCCATCCGCGCTTCGTAAACCCAGCGCAGACCCTGCTCGTCGCTCTGCCGGACGCTCTGCTTGAGCGCCGCGGCGACCAGCGTGTTGGGATCGATCATCGCAATGCGCCCGGTCCATTGCGTCTGCCCGCGCGCGCGGATATGCGCGATGAGCAGCGCGCGGAACAGAATCAGGTCCGCGTCGATCTCGCGAAACCGTCCGAGCTTGACCACCACTTCATTGTGACCCGCGACCGCGCTGACCCGCCCGCGCAACGCCTCGCCGTCGGCCTCGTAGGTGGCCGTGCGCGCAAACATCCCGCGGTGGTAGCGCACCGTCACGCGCGCGACCACGCCCGCCGTATCGAGCGCGGCGTCGACCTCGTGGCGATTGTCGCCGGTGGCCGCGCGGCGCACCCCGCTAATCGCGTCGGCGGTGCAGTTATCCTCCTCGATCGCGATCGCCGCACCCGCGCGCCGGATTTCGTAGCGATAGCTGCCCGCTGCGATTAACATCCACGTTCCCGAAGGTGTTGACCACCCGCCGCAACGCCGCCGGCCGCTAGCCGCATCAAGGTCGCGACCGCGGCCTCGTTCGATCCCGATCTTCGGCACACCATCATGATGACCCGCAAACTAGCCGCCCAGGCGGATCGCGACAAGCCACGCTTCGCGTAGTCGTTCGCCCGCGTAATCGCCGATCGGCGCCTATAACCCGGAATGGCGCAGTGCGGTTCTTTTGGTGACCGGCCATGCCTTAAACCAAAGATTGAGCGTTCCGGCGCTGGACGAATCCGGCCGCGCGAGATTTACTGACTGCCGCGCTAACGATTCGCCGTCCTTCGCGCCTTTTAAGCACGAGGTCCGAGGGTTCCTCGAACCGGCCTCGGCGGTCATCCCCGGGCGAATCTCGCGGGTCGGCGAGTGGGTTGAATTGAGAACGCGACTATGCTTGACAGAGAGTTTATTGATCGCTTAAAGATAACCATAGGGAGTCAAGATAATATATCTGGCAATAAATGGTTCAGCTTGAATATGATTTTTCCAGTTTGAATAATTGCCGCGCCCTGCGCGTCAAAACCCGTAGCTGACGGCTATGGATGGCTTCAGCCGGTGTCACGCCAAACTGCGCATAGTAGTTGCGGAGGCCCGGTGGAACGTCAGTGGTGACGAGGTAAGGTCGCTATCGCTCTAATTCTTAACGTGATGGTTACGTCACGTAGCGATAGCCTAAGGGTTGCACGAAAGGCATCGGATGGTCTTCACTAACTAAACTAATCCGAACGGCTCGCTTAGATGTTCGGGAATCTAAAAAGGAACAAATTTGAAATGTTGGCCGACGCCAAAGTCCTCACCGTAA
Organism: Binataceae bacterium (SeqCode); assembly: GCA_035534935.1. Lineage (GTDB taxonomy): Bacteria > Desulfobacterota > Binatia > Binatales > Binataceae > JADMIL01. The sequence continues at coordinate 4,289 of DATLRA010000100.1, read as the reverse complement.
GCGAGCTCTCGGACTATCTCCGCGTGCATCGCTCAACCATCTACCGTCTGCTCAAAAAAGGCCAGCTCCCGGGCTTCAAGATCGGTAGCGATTGGCGCTTCAACGTCGAGGCGATCGATGAATGGCGGCTGCATCAAGGGGCCGCTCAGCTCGAAGAGCTGCGCAACTCCAACTGAGTCCGCGCCGCGGCAGGTGTCGCCGATCGCGCACCCGGCGCATCGGCGGCGCGTGCCGCGGCGACCGGTCGCGCCGCGCCGTACCAAGCCTATAGCCTGTTAATCGCCGAGCATTCGGCGGCGCACCAGGGTCTCACCCAGAATCAGCAGAATCACGATCGGCAGCAGGGTCGAATTGATCGACCGGTAGGTGACGATCGCGGTGCCCGTGCGCCGCAGCATCCGCGCAATCGGAGCGTCGAACGCGCCACCGGTATCGTTGGCGATCGCGCTCAGCAGCGCGACGTTGGGCGGGCGAATCCGGAGCTCGGCGGCCTGCGGCGATTCGAGTCCCGGCACCGCTATCCGATGCTCCAAAATCACCCGTTCGGTATCGCCCGCCTTGACCATCAGCACCACGCTGTACTTTCCGCGTGGCAGCGGCGCCGATTCGCCGCGATAGAGGGTCGTTCCGACCTGGGTCATCGCGACGTCCACGGCATGCCCATGGCCACCGATTCGCGCAAACAGGTTGTTGACCGGGAACGAGTCGGCGGCGTCGGCTTCGATCGTCAATGAGCCATCGGCGGCCTGGCTGGCCGCCAGCGTGAACGGTCCGGCGTCACCCGTGCGCGCGACCCAGCTCACCAGTTGCGACCAGAACTCGGCGTAGCGATCCCAGCGGATCCAGGCGATCGCGCCAATCGAATCCGGATCGGCGACGAACACCGCGCTGCGCCCCAGCGCGTATTGCCAGGTCGCGAGCAGCGGTGTGGTCCGGGCGGGGTTGTGAATCGTCAGCGGCACCTCGGCGTCATCCTTGAGCGCGGTCGCGGCGAAAAAATCGATCGGCGGCAGCTCGGCCGGCCCGATCCCGTTGAGGATCGAGCTATGGGTGCCGAGGTCGACGCTGGAATGCTCGTGGCGCTTGAAGTTCTGCGCTTCGTGGGTCAGGTGGACGAGCAGTTGCGGCAGCTTGGTGATGTCCTCGACGCGATAGAAAATCCCGCCGGTCGAGCTGGCGAAGTCCTGTAGCAGGCGTAGATTGTCGAGGTCGGGGCCAATCCGGATGGTCGAGACGGGAATGCCTTCCTTGGCGTAGTCGGCCATCAATTCGTCGTGATCGTGATATTGGCGATTGGTGTCGCCGTCGGTCAGCAGGATCACTTCGCGTACCGGCAGCCCGGTGGCCAGGATCTCGCGCTCGGCGGTCTCGAGCGCGTCCTTGAAGTCGGTGCCCCCGCCCGGCTCGAGCCGCGCGACGCGGTTGACCAGGTCTTCGCGATCCTCGCCCAGCGGACGCATATGGCCGAGGACGTAGGGCTCCGAGTCGAACGCGATCACGCCCGCATAGTCGGTATCGTCGAGCTGATTGAGCAGGGCGATCGCGGCCTGTTTGGCGTAGCGAATCCGCTCGCCATCGCGCACCGCCGGGAAGCGCGAGTTGTAGCTCATCGAATTGGATCGATCGATCAACAAGTAAACCGCGACCGGCTCGCGCGTGGGCGGCGGCGGCTGCGGCACGAAATTGATCGGCAGCGTCCGCTCGAGCGCGCCGCCATGGAATTGGTCGTCGCGCAGGCTGTCGCCGGTGACGATCAGGCCCCCGCCGTACACGCCGACGTAGGCGTTGAGCGCCTCCTGCACGGCCGGCGCGAGCGCCGAGTTGGCCACATTGGCGACGATCACCGCCTGGTATTGCAGGTAGGCCAGCGGATTGCCGGGTAGCCCGCGCGGCGCCGCCGTCGCGATATCATAGCCGCGCAGCGTCAGCGCCTTGCCCAGGCTCTCGGGCGGCTTGCTCGAGATCAACAAGACGCGCGGCGGCGGCGCGACCGTGATACTGGTCTCGGCGCTCTGATCGACGCCGACCAGCGGCGGCGCCACCGACACCTCGGCGCGCAACTGATAGGCGCCGGGGCGATCGATCCGGTAGGGCAGCTCGAAGCGGTTGAGCCCGGGCCGCAGAGCGACCTGCTGCCCGCCGAGCACCGCCCCGTCGGCCAGCAGCCGGATATGTGCGTCCACCGGATGGGCCGACTCGCTCTCGATATCGAGCCGCAGCGCGAAGCTGCTCGACGCATGGACCATCGCGGGGGCGGCGAAGTCGGCCAGCGCAACGCGCGCATCGGCCGACGGCGGCGGCGTCGCGGCAAAGACGCGCACGCCGTCCTGATTCAGCGCCGGCACCTCGTCGAGCGCACTGGCGGTGGTTTCCACGCCATCGCTCAGCAGTACCAGGCGCTTTTCGTCGCCCTCGGCAAAGACTCCGTCGGCGGTGGTCAGGGCGCTGGCGATATCGGTCGCGCTCGAGTCGACGGTGGCTGCGCCGAGCTTGAGCAGGCGGGGATCATTGAGCGGCGCGAGCAATTGCGCGTCGCGCCCGAAACCAATCACCGCCATCTGGTCGCGATGGTCCATCGCCTGGCGGATCGCCGCAACCTGGCGAATCATCCAGGCCCGCTGATCGGGCGCGATCGAGGCCGATTGATCGAGCGCGACGATCACCGACAGATGCCGCGCCGGTGCCTTGATCGGCACGCGCAGCCCGGCCAGCATCAGCACCAGCGCGGCAAACACGGCGATCCGGATAATTGTCGAGAGCGCGCCCCCGAGCCGCCGCCCGCCGCGCAGCGCGATCAGCCCGGGCGCCGCCACCAGCGGCGCCGCCAACAGCAGCCACAGCACTACCGGCCGTTCAAACATGGCTCACGCCCCAGCGCGCGGCGCGGCGGGCGAGCACGATCGATTCGATCAGCAGGGCGAGCAGCGCCAGCGCGATCAGCGGTATCGCGACCGGCTGCACGCTGAGCGTGTTCAACACGGCGGGGCTGGCCGGCACGGCGGCGGTTTGCGCTGCGGCCGCGGGCGCCGACAGGTCGGATTCTCCCGCATCGAAATAGTTCGCCATCACGGTCACGTCACCGGCGGCCGTGGCGATCAGGTAGCGGCCCGCCTCGAGCGGCCGCAGTTGCACGCGGCCCCATTGGTCGGGCAGCGCGACGCGCGTGGCGCCGTCGGGCGCCGTGATCCGCGCGCTGGCAAAGGCTGGCACGCTAACCAGCGTGCCGGTCGCAACAATCCGCAGGCCCGGCGGCGCCACGATCTGCTTGAGCGTATCGACCACGGCGACCAGCGCGTCCATCCGATCGGGATCGAGCAGCAGATGGTTGCGCACGTCGAACGCGATCAAGCCGACGGCGCCGTCGGCCATCCGTCCGTTCGCGGCCAAGGCAAAGCTGTCGTGGTCGCCAACCCCGGCGCCGCGCGCCGTCGCCGTCATCCATCCGGGCAGATCGACGATCCGTGCGGGACCGAGCAGAACCGGCGCACCGAGCGTCCCGGCGCCCTCGCGCTCCTGCATCTCGGCGACCGCGACCGATCCCGTTACCGGCAGCAGCGGCGGGCGGCGCGAGGTGAGCAGGTGCGGTTCGGGAAAGATCAGCAGGCGGGCGGCGGCGTCGATCCCCTCGACGCTGCAATCGTGCAGCACGGCGAGATCGTAATGGGTCGCGCGATTGAAGGTTTTGGGCTGCGCCGGATCGCCCGCGGTGACCAGGTAATTCGGATTGATCGCCAGTACGATACGCGCCAGGTCGTCGCGCGTGGCGGCGTCGGGCGAGAGCACCAGGGCCCGCGCCTGCGCGATACTCGGTGCCAGCGCCCAGCGCTGATTGTCGGCCGCGAGCGCGTCGGGCGTGACGATGCGCGCGTGGACCAGGCCGCCCGCCGCCAGCGGCCCGAAGGGCACGACGATCGCGGCGCGCGGTTCGATGATCAGAGTCGAATGGAAGACTTCACGGCCGCCCGCTTCGATCACCAGTTCGCAGGGCTCGGGCCGCGGCGAAAAATTGCGCACCACCGCGCGCCCGACCGTGGAATGCGGCACGCCCGGATCGATCGAGACGATCGCCAGGTTGGCGGCCGGCGCGCCGACTTGGTGAAAATCGACCGCCGCGGCGAGCGCGGCCTCGCCGATCAGGCCGGCCGGTGGCGGCCGATCAGCGTACAGTGTCACCGCGCCGGCGTCACGGGCGCGCAGCAGCGCCGCGCGCAGCGCCGCCGGGCGCGTGGCGACGGCGGCCGGCGCGAGCGCGTCGATCGCGGCGCGAATCTCGTCGGGCCGCGCACTCG
>DATLRA010000099.1:0-39502 GCA_035534935.1 Binataceae bacterium (SeqCode) | reverse complement strand
GGGGCCGCTTTGACGGCATCCTGTGCATCACAATCCCGCGGGCACCCGGTGCTCGCTTAGCTTGGTCGGACGGTCGATGGCAAAACGCAAAGAGCGACAATTTGGTCCGGTAATTCGGGAACGGCGGCGGCAACTCGATCTCACCCAGCAAGAGGTCGCCCACCGCATCAAGACGTCGACGCCTTATGTCGGCCATCTCGAATCGGGCAAAAGACACCCCTCGGACAAGGTTCTGAGCAAGCTTGCCGAGGTGCTCGGCCTGGATCGCCGCGATCTGTTCTTTCTCGCCAATCCGCGCGCGGTCGAGCTGCTGCGCACGCCCACCGAGGGCGGCAAGGAGTCCGCCTGGACGGCCTTTCGCAAGGACGAGCGCATCCGCCGCGTCCATAATATCGCGGCTGACGAGATGGATCTGCTGGGGCGCGTCGCCGCGATGGGCGAGATTGGCTCGGCGCGCGATTTGATTCACCTGCTGACGACCGTGCGCCACGTGCTCGGCCGCTAGGCCGGGCGCGCCACGCCGGCGGACCGGCAGGCCGGACCGCGCGCGCGAGGCCATGCATGCGTCGCGCCGCCCAATCGGCTACGCTGGGCGGCCGGATGAGACTACGCATTCTCCATGCGAGCGCCCCGCAATGGTCGGCCGCCGCCGGGCATCTCGACGAGCTGATCGCCGGGCCCGGCTTCCAGACCGTCAAGCGTACGGCGCGCACCGTCGCCGGCTTTATCGAGGTCGGCGGCGCCCGCGCCTTCGTCAAGCGCGTGGCCGAAGATTCGTGGATCAAGGGCTGGATGATTAATTTTGCCGGCGCCCGCGCGCGGCGCGTCCTGCGTGGCGCGGCGATGCTCGAGGCCGGCGGCTTCGCCCATCCGCGACCGCTCGTTGCGGTCGAGTTCATGCGCCTGGGGGCGGTTCGCGCCAGCGCCGTTATCAGCGAGGATCTGGCCGGCGCCGAGATCCTGAGCAAGGTCGCTTTCGCCGGCGGACGAGTCCGTTTCCGCCATCGCGTGGCGGTCTCGAGTGCCGTCGCCGACGCCGTGCGCCGCCTGCACGACGCCGGCATCTACACCCGCGACCTGCAGGAGACCAACCTGTTGCTCGCGCGCTCGGCCGGCGCCGAACCACGCTCGGGCGCCGCCCAATCGGCCAGCGATGCGGCCGCGCGATGGACGATCAATTTCGTCGACCTCGAGGATTTTCGCCGCGTCCGCACGGTCTCCGATCGCCGCCGGATGCTTAACCTGGTCCACCTCGATCGCAGCATCGGGCGCTTTGTCTCGCGCAGCCAGCGCCTGCGTTTTTTCTACTTTTACCTTGGCGGACGACCGCCGCGCGCGGAGGCGCGCCGCCGCGTGCATCGATTCATGGCCCTGCGCGAGCACGTCGACGATCGCGCACGCCGCAATCATCGGCCGGTGGGCGCCGCCGCGCTCGCTCCGGCCACGCCGCATTCGCGCGCCGGCTGAACCACGGGAGCGGACGATCATGGCGCTGAGCGCATGGAAACGCGAATACGATCACCACACCGAGCAGATTCACGCCGTCGGCGGCCCCAGCCTGCGCGACGTGATGCTGGGCCTTAACGACGGCCTGGTGGCCTCGTTTGCCGTTACTTCGGGCGTTGCCGGGGCCTTCAGCGCGGCCAATATCGTGATCATGGCAGGACTCTCCGAGATGCTCGGCGGGGCGGTCGCGATGGGGCTCGCGGCCTATGCTTCGGCGCGCGCGCAAGTCGAGTTCTACCAGAGTGAAATCGAGCGCGAGCGCGTTGAAATCGAGCGCTGGCCCGAACGCGAGCGCGACGAGGTCAGCTCGATCTACCGCAAAAAGGGCTTCGCCGGCCCACTGCTCGATCAGATCGTCGCGCATATCACGGCCGACCCGGCGCGCTGGAGCAGCGTCATGATGCGCGAGGAGCTGGGTTTCGGCACCGACATCGATCAGCCGCCGCTGCGCTCGGGCCTGACCGTCGGCTTGTCCTACCTGCTCGGCGCGATGGTGCCGGTGATGCCGTATCTGCTGGTGGCGCCCCCAAACGGCATTCTCGCCTCGGCGATCGCCACGGTCGTCGTGCTGTTCGGAGTGGGCGCCGCCAAGACCGCGATCACCTCGCGCTCATGGTGGCGCAGCGGCCTCGAAAGCATGGCCATCGGCATCGCCGCCGCCGCCGTAACCTACGGCGCCGGCAAACTCTTCGCCAGCCGCCGCTAGCCCGGACCGGGCCGCCCGCACGGGCGTTTCCACGCAGTCAGCTCGTGGCCATATCGATCCCGCGTCTCCATCGAAAGTATTAGCTGCACTAGGAGAGAAAAAGCACGTTTTAGTGGCATCGGAGGTCGCTTTATGGCTAGTTAGGGTAAATTCTTTTTTTAGGGGGGCTCATGCCGAGATTCGCCAAGGAATATGGGAACGAAGGGTTAGCCTTGCCCAACTTTATCGGCGTGGGACCGCCGCGTACTGGTACGACCTGGCTGGATCAGATTCTGCGCGGGCACGTAAATCTACCGGCCGGGATCAAAGAGACGTTGTTTTTCGATGTGCGCTATCCGCGCGGCGTCGAATGGTACTCCTATCATTTCAGAAACCGGCGGCCGGCCGTGCCCACCGGCGAGTTCGGGCCTTCCTACTTTTCCTCGCCCGCGGCGCGCGAGCGCATCGCGCGGCATGTCCCGGACTGCAAAATCATCTGCACCCTGCGCGAGCCCGTCGCACGGCACTACTCGAACTACAAAATGTGGCGCAAGATGGCGCTGGTCAAGGATTCCTTTGCGCGAATCGCCGATCGTCATAAGGATTTGCTCGCGTACGCCAGGTACACGGAAAATATAGCGGAGTGGCAGCGCATTTTCGGGCGTGACAACGTCCTGGTGCTGATTCTCGAGGACGCGCGGCGTGGCCCGCAGCGGTATATCGATACAATTTGTAGCTTTATCGGCGCCGAAACGTTGAACCTCGCGGGAGTGGCGCACGTTGGAGAGGCGGTCAATGGCGTGGACCGCGCGCCCAAGTACCGCCGGATGGCGCGGCGGGCGCGCAAACTCCGAGGCTTCCTCGGCGACCATCGGTATTGGCGCACGCGCAGCGTGATGAATCGGGTATTCGAATACTGGATGGGCCGCGGCGCGGAATTTCCGCCGCTCGATCCGGCACTGGAAAGCCAGTTGCGCCAGCGTTTCGAACCCGAGATCGCGGCGCTTGAAGAGTTGCTCGGGCGCGACCTTTCATTCTGGCGCGAGCCCCTCGCCCATGCGTCGGTGGCGCAAACCTCGGGCGGCCAGCAGACGGGCGTTCGCGTCGGCGAGCGCGGCTCCGCCTGAACGCTAGCGCACCGGCCGCCCCGCGCCGCTAATCCACGTCGCGGCCGCCGCTAGTCCGGATCAGGCCGTGCGCGCGGGCGCGTCCAGGCCGTCAGGTCGCGCCCGAGCAACTCTTCAAGCGCCTCGATTTCCGGGCGCAGGCGCTCGCGCAATGCGGCTTCGGTCGCGGGATGCATCGGCGCAAAAGGCTCGCCGCCCTCCGCACAGAACGTGAATACCGGCTTGAGGAACTCACGCATCCGCGGCATCCCCCGCTGCTCGAGCGCGACCCGCAGCTTGCGCGCGCCGCGGGCCAGCCGCGGGCTGCGCGGAGCCCGCGTCATCCGATTGACGCGCTCGTGCGCAAAGCGCGAGTTCGCCAGATTAACCGGCGCGATACCGATGAAGCCGCATACGCGATCGAGATATTCCTGCGGATGCGCCTCCAGGTCGTCGTAGATCATGACCAGCGTGCGCGCGGCCCCGAAAACCTCGAGCCAGCGGCCCAGATGATACGCGTAGCGGCTGTTGGAGAGCAGATTGCCGGCGCGCTCGGCCCAGCGCTCATGGTCGGCCAGCGCCGCCTCAAACGAGATCGCGCCGAGCCAGCCTTCACGCCTGAGCAACTGGTAATGCGAATAGATCCGATCGACCGGATCGCGCAGCGTCACCAGTATCTGGCAGTGCGGAATATGCTCGGCGATGCGTTCCGGAGCGCGCGGCCATTCAAAGTAGACCGGCCCAAACTCGAGCACCGGCAGCGCCGGGTCGCAGTTGCGGAAATGCGCGCGATACCATTCGATCCCGAGCCCATAGTTGAGCGAAAAGAAATCCGTCTCCTTGATCCCGCTGGGCAGTCCCACGTGCCCGCGCAGCACCGCGTCGAGCCAGGTGGTCGCCGTGCGCGGCGGCCCCACGCCGATTGTGCCGGGCAGCCGGCTCGCCGCACTCATGAGACTGTGCTTCATCGCGCGGCCCGCGTGCGTCCCGAGAGCGCGCGCGCCAGCCGCAGCGGCAGATAGGTCTTGGCGTAGCGCAGCAGATTCTTCATCCGCCACGGATCGAACTCCAGGGCGCGGCGAAACGCCTCGCGCGCCTCGCCGCGATCGCCCCGGTCGAGCGCGCGCAGGCCGATATAGCCGAGCAGGCTGCGCGACGCGCGCCCGCGCGACTTCCGCAGATGATCCGCGCCGACGTGGTAGCGCTCGCGCAGGATCCGGTCGAAGGTCGCAAATGCGTCGGGCTTGATCCAGCCAATCTTGAGCGGCCGCGGAAAGAGCGCAAAGCGCCATTTAACCAGCGGCTCCGGAATGTAGCAAAACGCGCCTTGCTCGCGCACCCGCAGCCAGAAAATCACGTCCTCGAAGCCGTACGACCGGAACTCCTCGATAAATCCGCCGCATGCCGCATAGGCCGCCCGCCGCATCACCACCGCGCTCGGCATGATCGGCCACAGCCGCGCGAGCATCTCCTCGATCATCGGCGCATGATCGACGCCCGCGCCGACCAGCGCCGAGCCCAGGTCGCCGCCCTCGCTGTCGATCACCGCGCAGTTGGTGTAGGCGAGCACGCAGGCCGGCTCGCGGTCGAGCGCGGCGACCGCGCGCGCGACCATCGTCGGCATCCAGATATCGTCACAGTCGAGGAACGCGAGATATTCACCCGTGGCCGCGGCCGCACCGCTGTTGCGCGCCGCCGCGATTCCGCCGTTGGCCCGTTCGATGATCCGGATCCGCCCGGCGTAGCGGCGCAGCACCTCGGCGGTGGCATCGGTGGAGCCGTCGTCGACCACGATCACTTCGAGCGCGGCAAAGCTCTGCGCGAGCGCGCTGTCGATCGCCGCGGCCACCGTCGCCGCGCCGTTGTACACCGGGATTATCGCCGAGACGCGCGCCATCGAACCGAGCTTACCGCAATGCGCCACCGACTGCTTCAGCCGCACGCGTCGGCCGGCGGCGGCGGCGCGGATTGCTGCACGGCGCCGCGCGGCCGCGTCCACGCCGAAAGGTCGCGGCCAATCAGCGCCGCCAGCGCCTCGACCTCGGGGCGAAAGCGCTCGCGCAGGCGCGTCTCGACGGCCGGATCGAGCGGCGCGAATTCGGCGCCGCCCTCGAAGCAATAGCGCCACACGCCGGCGCGGCCGAGCAGGTTCATCGCACGATAGGCCTCGCGCGCCTTGAGCCAGTCGCGTAGCTTGCGCGCCCGCCGTGCGAGGCGTTGATTGCGCGGCGGCGCACTGAAGGTGTTGACCCGCCGATCGCCGAACGGCGAATTCGCGAGCGCGAACGGCGCAATCCCGATAAAGCGGCATACGCTGTCGAGATAGCCCTGCGCGTCGGCTTCGAGATCGTCATGGATCAGCACGAGCACGTTGTCGCGCCCGAAGGTGTCGAACCAGGCCTTGAGCCCGCCGTCGTTGTTGGCCGGATTTTTCATCACCCACGTTTCGAAATCGTCGCGGGTCCACGCGTTGCGCAAGGCGAGCTTGTAGAACGAGTAGCGCCGTTCGACCGGATCGCGAAACGTGCAGATGATGCGGCAGTGCGCAAGATGCAGCGCGATGCGCTCGCGGGCGATCGCCGAATAGTAACTCGGACAGATCTCGCCGGCCGGCAGCGCCGGATCGCATTCACTGAAATAGCCCTTGTACCATTCGATGCCGCGCGCATAGTTCTCGACAAAAAAGTCGACTTCCTTGATCTCGCGCGGCAGGCCCACGTGCCCGCGCAGCACCGCGTCGAGCCATGAGGTCGCCGCGCGCGGCGGCCCCACGCCGAGAAAATCCGGAAGCCGGCCGCCGGCCGTCATACTTCCACCAGCACGTCGTCGCCCTCGAGCCGCACGGCAAAGCAACCCACGCGCATCGCCGGATCGTCAACGTTCGCGCCGGTGGTGAAGTCGAACTCCCATCCGTGCCACGGACAGATCACGCGCGTGCCATAGACTTCGCCCTCGCCGAGCGGGCCGCCCAGATGGCGGCAGGCGTTGTCGATCGCATGGAAGCTGCCGCCCGCATTGAAGATCGCGATAGTGCGGCCGCCCGCCTCGACCACCTTGGCGCCGCCCTCGGGAATCTCGCCGCGCCGCGCCGCCTTGACGAAACCGGCCATGGCCAATACTCACTCGGCGCGCCCGGGCGCCGGATCAGGTCGTGTACTCGGCGTTAATCTTGACGTAATCGAAACTCAGATCGCAGGTCATGATCGACGCCGCGCCCTTGCCCTGCTTCAGATCGATCAGCAGTCCGAACTCGCGCTTCTTCATCTGCGCGGCCGCGCGCTCGAGCGCGCCGACCCGCAGCGCGCCACGGCTGGCCAGCTTGATCCCGCCCAGGCTGACTTCGAGCCGCTCGAGATCGAGCGCGACGCCGGCCTTGCCCGCCGCCATCAGGATGCGCCCGAAGTTCGGGTCGCAGCCGAAAAACGCGGTCTTGACCAGCGGCGAATTGGCAATCTGCCGCGCCACCCGATCGGCCTCGGCCGCCGTCCGCGCGCCGCGCACCTCGACCGTCACCAGCTTGGTCGCGCCCTCGCCGTCGCGCACCAGTTCGCGCGCCAGCGCGTAGGCCACCGCGGCCACCGCCGCCTCGAACGCGCCGCGGTCGCGCCCCTTTAGCGTTCGGTTGCCGGCCGCTCCCGAAGCCATCAGCAGCAGCGTGTCGTTGGTCGACATGTCGCCGTCGATCGTGATCGCGTTGAAGCTCGCCGGCAGCGCCCGCGCCAGCGTATGCCGCAACATCGGCGCGGCGCACGCGGCGTCGGTCACGATAAAGGCGAGCATCGTCGCCATTTTCGGCTCGATCATCCCGGCGCCCTTGGCGCAGCCCGCGATCGTCACCTCGGCGCCGCCCAGCTTGAGCACCATCGACGCGGTCTTCGGACGCGTATCGGTGGTCATGATCGCGCGCGCGAAATCGCCCAGCCGGTCCGGTCCGAGCACCGCGACCGCCTCACGGATTCCGGCGCGGTAGCGCGCCAGGTTGTAGACGCGGCCGATCACGCCGGTCGAGCACGGCGCAATCAGCTCAGGCGCGCATTTGAGCGCCCCGGCCAGCGCCTTCGCCGAGTCGTGCGCGAGCTTCAGGCCGGCGTTGCCAGTGAAGCAGTTGGCCGAACCCGAGTTGGCCGCGATCGCCTGCAGCCGGCCGCGCCGCACATGCTCGTGCGCGACGATCACCGGCGCCGCCTTGACCAGATTGGTCGTGAACACGCCCGCCGCCGCCACCGGCCAGTCCGCCGCGATTACGCCGAGATCCAGACGCCCCGGCTCGTTTCTCAGCCCCGCGCATACGCCGGCAAAGCGAAAGCCGCGCACTGGCGCGGGTTCGAGTCGTACCTTCATCAGCTCCTCCAGGCGCCGATTTAACACGGCGCCCGAACCACCTCGCAAGTGCCCGCACGGCGCGCCGGACGACGCCCGCCTCCGCCGCGCCGTGATACCGCGCCCGCCTTCCCGCGCGACGTTCACTTGCCGTGGCAGCGTTTGTATTTCTTGCCCGATCCGCACGGACACAGATCGTTGCGGCCGACCTTATCGGCCTCGCGCTTGACGGTCGCCGCGCTCGCCTCGACCGGCTCGTCTCCGTGGCTCATCATGACCTTCTGCGGCCGCACCTGCTGCTGGATCTGCGCGACGTCCTGTTCGCGCCGCACCTGCACCGAATAGACCTTCTCGACCACGTCCTCCTGCAGCACCCGCATCAGCGCCTCGAACATCTCGAAGCCTTCCTTCTGATACTCGACCAGCGGATTCTTCTGCCCGTAGCCGCGCAGCCCAATGCCTTCCTTGAGATGGTCCATCGCGAGCAGATGGTCCTTCCACAGCGCGTCGAGCGTCTGCAGCATCACGATCTTCTCGATCTGGCGCATCACCGGTTCGGTGAACTCGCGCTCGCGCTCGTCGTAAAGCCGCGTGATCCGTTCGTTGGCCTCCGCGATTAGATCTTCGGGCATGTTGAGCGTCGCCAGGTCGACGGTCTCGCGGAAGTTCGGCCGGAACTTGAACTGCTTGAAGAAGCCGTCCTCGATCTCCTTCCACTCCCACTGCGCCGGCTCCTGGTCACGGCTGGCGTGCGCATTGATCACCGCCTCGACCTGCTCCTCGCTCATCGCGGCGATATCTTCCTTGAGCGGCGCCCCCGAGAGCAGCTCGCGCCGGCGATGGTAAACGACTTCGCGCTGCTTGTTCATCACGTCGTCGTATTCCAGCAGATGTTTGCGGATGTCGAAGTTGTGCGATTCGACCTTCTTCTGCGCGTTCTCGATCGCCTTGGAGATCCAGCGATGCTCGATCGGTACGCCGTCTTCCATCCCGATCCGGCCCATCAGCCCCTTGAGCCGGTCGGCGCCGAAAATCCGCAGCAGGTCATCTTCCAGCGACAGAAAAAAGCGCGACGATCCAGCGTCGCCCTGGCGCCCCGATCGGCCGCGCAATTGATTATCGATACGCCGCGATTCATGCCGCTCCGTGCCCAGGATATGCAGCCCGCCCGCCGCGAGCACCTGCTCGCGCTCGCCCGCCAGTTGCTCGCGATAGCGCGCCAGCGCCTGCTGGTAGTTCGGGTCGGCCGGGTCGCGCGTGCCGCTCTCGGTCGCCGCCAGCCCTTCCGCATTGCCCCCCAGCACGATATCCGTGCCGCGCCCGGCCATGTTGGTCGAAATCGTCACCGCCTTGAAGCGACCCGCCTGGGCCACGATCTCCGCCTCGCGCTCGTGATTCTTGGCGTTGAGCACGTTATGTTTGATGCCGGTCTTCTTGAGCTGGTTGGCGACCCGCTCGGACTTCTCGATCGATACCGTGCCGACCAGCACCGGCTGGCCGCGCTCGAAGCAGTCGCGGATATCCTCGATCACCGCGTCGAACTTTTCGTCCTCGCTTTTGAACACGACGTCGTGATGGTCGATGCGGATCATCGGCTTGTTGGTCGGGATGACCATCACGTCGAGGTTGTAGATCTCCTTGAACTCTTGCGCCTCGGTGTCGGCCGTCCCGGTCATCCCGGCGAGCTTCTTGTACATGCGGAAATAGTTCTGGAACGTGATCGTCGCGAGCGTCTGGTTCTCGGACTCGATCTTGACGTTCTCCTTGGCCTCGATCGCCTGATGCAGCCCGTCGCTCCAGCGCCGCCCGGGCATCAGCCGCCCGGTGAACTCGTCGACGATCACCACCTGGCCGTCCTTGACCACGTAGTCGACGTCGCGCTTGAAAATCACGTGCCCCTTGAGCGCCTGATTCGCGTGATGCAGCAGCAGGATATTGCGCGGGTCGTACAGGTTCTCGACCCCCAGCAACTCCTCGACCCGGGTCACGCCCTCCTCGGTCAGGGCCACCGTGCGCAGCTTCTCGTCGACCGTAAAATGCTCCTCGGGCTTAAGCCGCGGAATCACCCGATCGACCACGTAGTAAGTGTCGGTCGACTCCTCGGACGCGCCCGAGATGATCAGCGGCGTGCGTGCCTCGTCGATCAGGATCGAATCGACCTCGTCGACGATCGCGAAGTTATGCTCGCGCTGGACGTACTCCTCGAGGTTGAACTTCATGTTGTCGCGCAGGTAGTCGAAGCCAAACTCGTTGTTCTGCCCGTAGGTGATATCGCAGCCGTAGGCGAGCTTGCGATCCTGGTCGCTGACCCCATGCACCACCACCCCGACGGTCAGCCCGAGGAAATGATAGATCAACCCCATCCATTCCGAGTCGCGCCGCGCCAGGTAATCGTTGACCGTCACCACATGCACGCCGCGCCCCGCCAGCGCGTTGAGCACCGCCGGCAGCGTCGCGACCAGCGTCTTGCCCTCGCCGGTCTTCATCTCGGCAATCCGGCCCTGATGGAGCACCATGCCGCCGACCAACTGCATGTCGAAATGGCGCTGGCCAAGCACGCGGCGCGCCGCCTCGCGCACGATCGCGAAGACTTCCGGCATCGCGTCCTCGAGCGCCTCGGTGCGCTGCTCCACCTCCTCGATCGCGCTGATCCGGGCCTTGTGCGCGCCGATTTTAGCGCGCAATTCCTCGTCGCTCTGCGCGCCGATAGTGCTCTCGATCCGGTTGATCTCGTCGACGATCGGCCGCATCCGCTTGAGTTCGCGGTCGTTCTTGGAGCCGAAAATTTTATGCGCAACTTGAGTCAGGGATGAAGCCATATTGTCCGCGTAAGCTTAGCTTGAGTTGTCCGAATCAGCTCAAATGAAAGTAGCGCCGCTGGTCAGTCGCGGGCGAATTTTCATCAATTGTAGCCTACCGCCCCGCATATTTCAGCGTGCTCCGCCGCAGCCCGCGGCGCTCGATCCTCACCGCTCGATCCTGACCGCCGACTCGACCCGCGGCCCGATAAACCGCCGCCCCACCCGCACAAACCGCTCCGGCGTCTCGGTGACGAAAAAACTCTGCGCGCCCCGCCCGCCTCCGCGCCGCCCCAGCTTCAGCGCGCTCAGCCGCGCGCTCACCGCCACCGCCGTCGCCGTCGCCGAATCGACGATCTTCACCCGCGGCCCCAGCACCCGCTCGAACAGCCCCGTCAGCAGCGGGTAATGCGTGCAGCCGAGCAGCAGCGTGTCGATCCCGCTTGCCTTCAGGCTCTCCAGGTAATAAGCCACCGCACGCTCGGCGATCTCGTTGTCGACGAAGCCCTCCTCGACCAGCGGCACCAGCAGCGGACAGGCGCGCGTGTAAATCTCGGCCCGCGGCCGCAGCCGCTGGATCGCGCGCGTGTAGGCGCCCGACGCGATCGTCGCCTCGGTGCCGATCACGCCGATCTTGCCCGAGCGCGACGCCTTGACCGCCGCGGCCGCGCCCGGCTCGATCACTCCGGCCACCGGCACCATCGTATGGCGTTCGATTTCGCCGAGCGCCACCGCGCTCGAGGTGTTGCACGCCACCACCAGCAGCTTGACCCCCTTGGCCAGCAGGAACTCGGTGTTCTCGCGCGAGTAGCGCACGATTATCTCGTTCGACTTGGTGCCGTAGGGCAGGCGCGCCGTGTCGCCCAGGTAGATAAAATCCTCGCCCGGCAGAATCTCGACCAGCGCCTTGAGCACCGTGAGCCCGCCAATACCGGAATCGAATACGCCGATCGGCCGCGCCCGGGCGTCGGTCGCGAGCGCCGGCGCGGCCCGGCCGCGCGTCACGCGTCCGTTCGCCGCGCCTTTGCCGCGGACGACCGGCGCGCCGCTTCGCCCCGCCATCGCTCAGCTCCCGGCCAGCCGCGCGCCCAGCGCGTTCGGCGGCGGCGGCGCTGCGCCAAAGACCCGGCGATGCACGCTCGGGCTTTCCATGCACAGGTACGCCGCGAGGTTCGCATCCGCCAGCTTGATTCGTTCGCGTAACTTTTCGTAGAGACCGACGCGCAGCGGCGTAAACGCGCGCATCCGCCCGTCCGGCGCCATCACCTCTTCGCCCACCAGCATCGGATCGCGCGGAAAGCGCCGCCGCGCCGCGCCACGCAGCCCCGGCGTCATCCGCAGCCCGCCCATGCTGATAAAGGCGATACGCCCTGGATCGATCGTGTCGAACAGATTGTCCAGCAGCGCCAGGTAATCGCGCGACGCCCCCTCGTACGCGATGATCGGATCGAGATGGAACGCAACCTTGTAGCCCGCCTCCAGCACCCGGAGCGCCGCCGCGATCCGCGCCGCGGGCGGCGCCGTGCGATGCTCCGTCGCGGCGAAGACCCGCGCGGGCGAGAGTGTCCACGAGACCAGCGTGCGGCCGCGCGGATCGATCGCCAGCAGATTTTCGATCTCGTCGGTCTTGGTCTTGAATTCCAGCAGCAGCCCCTCGCGCCGCGCGAAATAATCGACCAGGTCGCGGCTGATTCCGGTCAGCCCGTCAAAGGCCAGCGAATCGGCCAGCTCGCCCGTGCCGACCCGGATCGCGCGGGCCGGCGCGTTGCGTCCGATCCGATCGAGCTCGCCGAACAGGTCGGCATAGTTGGCGTAGATCTGGAAGCCGGGATTATCGGCCAGATATTCCTGCAAAAAACAGTAGCCGCAATCCATCGGGCAGTTCGAGGCGAGTGCCGCGATCAGGTAGCCGCAGCAGGCGAATTCGCTCGCCCCCGCCGGACACGCCATCACGAACGGCGTCCGCCGCCGCAGGATAATCATGCGCCGCTTGCCCGCGCCAAACGGGTCGGCCGCGCCCGCCGCCGGCCGCGCCGCCACGCGCCCGTCGGCCACGTAGCGCACCGCCACGCCCGCCGGCAGGCCCGCGATCACCCGCGCCGCCAGCGCGCTCGAACGCTCGCCTTCCTCTATATAGAGCGCGTCAAGTTCAAATCTCGTCGTCATCGCTATGCGCGCCGCCCACCATCTCGGCGATCTTGCCCAGTCCGGCGCCGTGTCCCGCAATTTCCGCAATCAGCCGCTCGAGCTGCGCGCCGCCATGCGCCGAAATTTCGACCCTGACCTCATCAGAGCCCAGCTCGCGCGGCAAGACCACGCGGATTTCAGCCGGCAGGCCGAGCGCCGCGACCGCCGCCGCGATCCGCTCGGCCGCAACCTTGAGCCGCGGAAAGCGCATCGCGCGCAGCGTCTCGAGCAGCTCCCGCGCGCGGCCCGGCGCCGATCCGATCCCGTCAAGTATCCGCCGAATTTCGCCCCGGGCAAGTATCGTCGCGGGCGGCGCGTCCGCGCGCACCGCAAGCTCCTCGATCAAATCGAAGGCCGCGACGAACTGTCCCGTGCGCAGGCGCAGCGCACTCGCCACATTATACAGGGCGGCGCGATCGCCCTCGCCCAGCGCCCGCCAGCGCGCGCGATAGGTCTCAGGCAGCCGCCGTTCAGCCGCCCAGGCGCCGATCGCGGCGTCGATCGCCGCCGTATCCGTCCGCTCCGCATTCATTACTTTGCTCCGCATTCATCACGCGCCACTCACGCCGCCGTCGCGTCGAATCCGCGCGCGCATCGCCGCCGCCGCCGCGATTGCGCTCGGCTGCGCGCCGTCCACGCGCCACGCGCCTTCCGCCTCGGCGGCAAAGCCCAATATCAGTTGCGCAACCTCACCGCGCCCGCGCCGCATCAGACCCTGCGCATAGATTGCGCACTTTTCGGCGAGCACGTCGCAGACCGCACCGCGCCGCATCGCATTCAGTTCGTGCCCGCCCAGTAGTTTGATCAAGGCCAGGATACGAAACCGATCGATCGCCGGAACTGTCGCCGAGAGTTGTCCGCGATGCCCCGCGTGGCGCGTCGCGTGATACTCGGCGAGGTAGCCGATCTCGTGGCGCACCAGGATGCGCAGCCACAGGTCGTAGTCCTCCGCCGCCGTCAGATCCTCGTCGAAGCCACCGACTTCGCGCAGCGTCGCGTTACGAATCATCACCGTCGACGGCGTCACCAGGCAGGTGCGCAGCGAATCGACGAAGATGTCGCCCGCGCGCTTGCGATGCCGCGGCGGCGGATTCACACGCACGCCGTCCCTCACCCACCATTCGTCGGTCTGCGCGATCGCATACTCCGGATGCGCGCTCATGTACGCGACCTGGCGCGCCAGCTTGTCCGGCCCCCAGCAATCGTCGGAATCCAGCAACGCGATCAGCGGTGCCGCCGCCAGCGCGACGCCGCAATTGCGCGCCGCCGCCACGCCGCGATTTTCCGTGCGCTCGATTCGCATCGTCAGGCGCTCGCCCGATGCGCGATTGACCATCGCCGCCGTCCGCTCGAGTTCGCGCCAGGTGCTGTCGGTCGAGCCGTCGTCGATCACGATCAGCTCAAACGATAATTCGCCCTCCGCGGTGCGCTGCGCGATCACCGACGCGATCGCCACACCGACCATCGCCGCCCGGTTGCAGGTCGGGATAATCACGCTGACGGCCGGCCGCATCAGCATCGCGCAAACCCTATTCCGCGCCGAACGCGCGCAGCCGCCGCGCGCCACCGCTGTCCCGCGCGCAAGCTAATATGCGCCCGCGCAACTGGTCGAGCCCGGCGCCGTCGAGCACCGAGCACATGATCGGATCGTCGCTCAGCGCGGCAAACCGTTTGCGCGCTTCGGCCCGTCCCGCATTACGGATCTTGTCGAATTTGGTCGCCACCGCGATTATCTCGCAGCCCCGCGCGCGCACCATCGCCGCCAGCTCCAGCTCCTCGCGCTCCGGTCCGCGGCGCGCGTCGGCCAGCATTACCAGCGCGCCCAGGTTCTCGCGATACTCCAGGTACTCGCGCAGCATCGCGGCGATCTTCACCGCGTCCGTGCGTGCCATTTTGGCGTAGCCGAAGCCCGGCAGATCGACCAGCGCAAGGTTCGTCCCCACCGCGAAGAAATTCACGCAGCGCGTGCGCCCCGGCGTTTTGCTGGTCCGCGCGAGACCCTTGGCGCCCGCCAGCGCGTTGAGCAGCGAACTCTTGCCGACGTTCGATCGCCCGGCCAGCGCGACTTCGACGCGCAACCACCGCGGAGCGTCGCTCAACGCAAACGCCGAGCTGATAAATTGCGCCTCTAGTCGCATCACCGAGTTTTAGCATTACCGCAGCACGCGTGCCGACCCGCCGTTAGCGCCACGCGATTGCCGCGCGCCACCTGATCGCGACGGACCGGCAATCCGTCACGCGCAATTCCGCTCAGCGAGCAAACGTGCCAATCAGGTCGCCGCGCGCCAGTACGTGTCCGGCCATCGCATGCTTAAGCGTCGCCGCGTCGGCCCCGGGTTTCAGATCGAGCGTCCTATCGAGCGCATACAGTCGAAAGTTGTAGTGATGCGCCCGGCCGGGCGGCGGACACGGCCCGTGGTAGCCAATCTCGCCACGTTGATTCATCCCCTGCACGCCACCGCCCGCGATCGTCGGTGCGATCGCCACGCCGGCGGGCAGTGCCGTGCGCCTGGCCGGCAAATTGTAGACCACCCAATGGATAAAGATTCCGCCCGGTGCGTCGGGATCCTCGACAATCAGAGCAAAGCTGGCGGTGCCCGACGGCCCCTCTGTCCACGTAAGCCCAGGCGACTTGTTGTCACCTGAGCAGGTGTATGCAACGGGTATCGGCGCGTTCGCATCAAAACCCAAGCTATGTATCAACAGTGCGGGCGCCGCTGTCCCGGCCGGGCATAGCGACGTCACAACACCGATAAAGATAAGGAAAGACACGAAAAAGAAGCCGCCGCTACGTAAGGTTTGCATGTTTCCACCTATCCAGGTCTTGCAAAACAAATAGTTTCTGCATAAAGCTTAAAAAAGATAAGCAAAGTAGAGCCGACAGAGCATGACAACACCCAAAGAAACATCGAGCAAACTGTTGAAATTGCGACATATCCCTCTTGACCCGCAATTATACTTTTCGATACGCTTGGTGCTGTCAAAGCTGGCTTACTAAAGCAAGGCGCCTAGAGCGACTGAAGCAGCTCACAATCTTTGCCGACGGGGAATGCGACGGGTCGGCACGCACTGGAGAAATAACGTGGCAGAACCCAAGTACAACTTGCCCCGCGTGATGACCGTGAGGGAGCTCTCGGCTTACCTTCGCGTACATCCATCCACCATTTACAAGCTGCTTCGCCGCGGCGAGCTGCCGGGATTTCGCATCGGCACGGATTGGCGCTTTAACGCCGAGGTCATCGACCGCTGGTGCCTCGAGCGGAATATGAAGCCGGCCGACGAGCAGATGCGCGGCAACTGATCGCACTCTTCGTTCCGCTTCGATCAGTCTCGATTCGTCGAGTGAAAGCTGCGGCGTTCGCCTGGAATCTGGTGAACGCCGCAGTTTGTTTTGTTGTCGCCCCGGTTCAGTCGGCGCGGCGCCGTGTGCCGGGCGCGGCGGGCGTCTCGACCAGGCGCGGGCCTGACGGCCGCACCTCGAGCGCGCGGCCGAACAGACTATCGGCGGCGATCAGGGTTAGCACGGCCGCCGCGATCGCCGACGGCTGAATGATCGTCGCCGGAATCCCGGCGCTGTGACCCGCGCGCTTCGCCTCCTCGATCCCCTTGCGCACCAGCGGCGTGTCGACCACGCCCGGACAGACGCAGTTGACGCGGATATTGCGCTTGGCCGCCCATGGCGCGAGCGAATAGGTGAAGTTCACCACGCCGGCCTTGGCCGCGCCGTAAACCGGATCATCCTTGTACGGATAGAGCCCCGCCATCGACGCCGTGTTGACGATCGCCCCGCCCTTGGGATCCATCAGCGGCGCCGCCAGGTAGCAGCCCAGGATTACCGCCTGAAGGTCGATATCGATCACCCGCCGCCAGCGCTGAATCGCGGCCGCCGGATAGCCGGGCAAGCCCACCGCGATACCGGCGTTGTTGTAGAGAATATCGAGTCCGCCAAAGCGCTGGACCGCGGTGTCGAGCATTCGCCGGGTGTCGTCCTCGTCGGTCACGTCGACCTTAACGAACACGGCGCGGCCACCGGCGGCGGCGATTTCCGCGACGGTTGCAGCGCCGCGCGCTTCGGCCAGGTCGGCGATCACGATCGCGGCGCCGCATGCGGCGAGCAATTGCGCGGTGGCGCGGCCGATACCCGACGCACCGCCGGTGACAACTGCGACTTTTCCCTTTGGATCCATCTTTGACCTCGCGCTTTGATCTCGCGGAAAATCTGGCGGCAATCCGCGCCGCGGCTCTAGCCGATCCGCCCGAGCATCACGCCGAAGATCAGTCCGGCGAGCACGTAGGCGGTGGCGGCGACAAAAATATAATCGCGCTCTTTGAGAAAAAGAAAAAACGTAAACGCGACGCGGGCCAGCGGCACCAGCGTCAGGATATAGAGGCCGATCGTCATAATTGAGCGCGGATCGCCATGGCGCATGTGGGCAACGAGCGTCGCGAATTTCTCGCTCCCTTGCACGTGCCCGTGCTTCACCGCATAGAAGCGGCGCACGTAGTAGCCGGGCACCTGCGCCGCGGTCGCCGCGATGCCGATTACGAGAATAATCGAACTGACAATCAGGATTGTGCGCAGGATGCGCGGCGTCCAGTCGCGCAGGATACGATCTTCCTCGGCCGTCGCGCTTTTCGCATTCTCCATCAGTTTACCCGCAGTACCCCCGCGCGATCATATTCCGTTGAGCGCACGCCAGCCCATCTCGATCGCGATCAGTAAGAGGATCACGACGAACAGAATCCGCAGCGCGCCAACGTTGACGTGCGGCAGCACCCGGCTGCCGGCCAGCGCCCCGGCGGTCACGCCCAGCGCGACCGGCGCCGCGACCACCGTGGCGATATCGCCGCGGGCGAGAAATACCAGCGCGCCCGCACCGGCGGTGACCCCGATCATGAAATTGCTGGTCGCGCTCGAGACCTTCAGCGGCAGCTTCATCAGGTAGTCCATCGCGGTAACCTTGACCGCGCCGGCACCTACTCCGAGCAGACCCGAGAGCACGCCCGCCACGACCATCAGCACCGCGCCGCCGGGCAGATTGACGACGCCATAGGGGCGCATGACGCCGGCGTCATCGAGCACCTTGCCGCCAAGGCCGAGCCGCGCGCAGAGCGGATCGGAATGCGACTGGATTTCGTCGCCATGCTTGTGCAGCGAGAAATAGGCCGATTGCAACATCATCAGCGCGAAGATCATTTCGAGAATCGGCGGCGACACCGCCCCCGCCATATAAGCGCCGGTCACCGCGCCGGTGACCGTGGCGCATTCCAGGATCATCGCGACGCGCAGATTGGTCCAGCCGTCGCGCACGAAGGCCACGCTGGCGCCGGCGCTGGTCGCGACCACCGAGATCAGGCTCGCGCCGACCGCGATATGCATCGGCACGTGAGCCAGAATGACCAGCCCCGGAACGATGAATACCCCGCCACCCAGACCGGACAGCGCGCCGACGAAGCCGGCGCCGATTGCCAAGGTGAATAATCCAGCAACGATCGTCAGCACAAGGTGTGCTCTGGTGAACGATGACTCATGCAATCTCCTCTGAACGCCCCCCCGGAAGCCTGCCCGCAACGGCCGATGCGGCCCCGCGGCCTAGCGCCGAAAGACCTCCGCTTCGCCGATCGGCAAGCCCAATGCGTGCCGGCGCAGCCAGTCGAGCGCGACCTGCGACGTGAGCAGCTTGACCCAGTCGCGCGTGCCGCGAAACTTGTAGCGGCGTGAGGTGCTGACGCCCTCGGCCGCAAGCGCGATACACACCGTGCCCACCGGATTCTTAGCGCTGCCGCCACCCGGCCCGGCGATTCCCGAGGTCGCGACCGCAAGGTCGGCGCCGGTCCGCGCGCGCGCCCCCGCGGCCATCTCGCGCACGCATTCCTCGCTCACCGCGCCATGATTTTTCAGCGTCTCTTCACGCACGCCGAGCACGCTGATCTTCAAGTTATTGGAGTAGGTGACGAGGTCGCCCTCGAAATAGCTCGACGAGCCGGCGACGTTGGTCAGGCGATGGCCGATCAGGCCGCCGGTGCACGATTCGGCAATCGCGAGCTTGAGCTTGCGCTCGGTCAGCAGACGCCCGACGACCTCTTCCATCGAGCATTCGCCCTCGCCGTAGATATAGCTGCCGACGCGGCCGCGCACCCGCTCGCTCAATTCGTCGAGCCGCTGCTCGGCGCGTCCCGGCACGTCTTCGACCATCACCTTCATCGAGATCTGCGGAAAGCTCGCGCGAAAGCCGACCTTGGCCTCTTCGGGTTTGATCAGTCCGGCGACCGCCTCGTCGAGTCCCGACTCGCTGATGCCGAAGGTCTGGAAGATGCGCGTGGCGAAGACCTTGTCGCTGCCGCGATTGAGGCGAATCCACGGTATGACTTCGTTCTCCATCATCGGCTTCATCTCGCGCGGTACGCCCGGCATCACTACCAGATGCGCGGTATGGCGCGCCTGCGGCACCGCCATGCGAAAGCCCGGCGCGGTGCCGATCGGATTCGTGATGACCTCGGCGGTCTCGGGAAAGAGCGCCTGCTTGATGTTGTTCTCGGGCATCACGCGGCCGATCGATTCGAACATCCGCTTCATCTGAACGACCGAGGGCTCGTGGCGCCACAGCGCCTTGCCGGTCAGCCGCGCGACGATCTCGGTGGTCAGATCGTCGGCGGTCGGACCAATACCGCCGGTCGAAAGCACCAGGTCGGCCATCTCCATCGCCGTGCGCCAGGCCCATTCCAGGCGCTCGGGCACGTCGCCGACGGTCAGCACGGCGATCAGGTCGATGCCGATTTCATTGAGCTTGTCGGCGAGATAGTTGGAGTTGCTGTCGACCACCTTGCCGGTGGTGATTTCGTCGCCGGTTGAGAGGATCACCGCTCGTTGGATCATCGAGGTCTCCTGCGCGGGCGCCGCACGACGCCGCGATCGGAATAATGCGCGCCACCGGATTCACAAAATGCGGCGGGCGATTTGCAGCACGAGGTTGGCATAGATGCCCGCGGCCAGATCGTCAAGCATCACGCCGGCGCCGCCGCCAACCTGGCGATCGAAATAGCTCGCCGGAAACGGCTTGATGATATCGAAGATGCGGAACACGACGAAACCGGCCACCAGCCAAATCCATCCGGTCGGATTCAGGAACATCGTCGCGATCATGCCGAGCACTTCGTCGAGCACGATCCGCGAGCTGTCGTGCTCGCTGAAAATCTTCTCGGCGCTGCCCGCCACCCAGCACGACGCGATGAAGACCGCAATGAAGATCATCACGAAGGCGGCCGGCGAACGGGTCCACAGGGGCGCGCAGACGAAGTACCCTACGATGAGCCCGACAACCGAACCCGCCGTGCCCGAGGCCACGGGCGCATAGCCGCTGTAAGCTCCGCTGGCGAGGAAAATAATGAATTGGCGCATCGCGATACGTATGAAGGCGCGACCATAGCACGGCGGCGCGCGGGTGGTAAGCGCGCCGGCGGCGAGCGTGAGCGCACCGCGCCCCTGCGATAGCGCGAACGCGCGAACGCCACGGCCTGGGCAAGCCAACGTCGATCACGATCAGGCTGGAGGGCGCGATCAGCCCGGACGGATCGGCGCGGGCGTCTCCTCGGCCACCACCTCGACCGACGCGACGCCCGCGACCTGGCGCGCGACGTTGCCGATCAGATCGTCCCACGGCGGCACCAGGCCCGGACCGTTGACATGCACCGCGCCTCCGTCGCAATTCACCTCGAGCGGCGCGTGGCCGATCTTCGGATGGATCAGCAGCGTCGCGCGGACCTCGGCCGCGAGCGCCAGGTCGCGCATCTGGCGCCATTGCGCGGGCGTCACCGTGCGATCGATTTCGGCCGCCGCCGCCGCTACCATCGCGATCAGCACCGGCATCGGCGTGTCAAAAGTATTGAGCGTCAGATGATGCGCGGCCGGATCCTCGATATCGACGTTGAACAGGGTCTGGATGCGCGCGCGAACCTCGCGATCGTAGTCGCGCACGCGGCGCTCGGCGACCGCCGGCGTGAGCTTTTCCTCGGCCACCACCTCGGCCACGCGATGCTTGAGCGGCGCCGCCAGCCGCAGCCGCAAGACGCAGCCGAAGTCGGGCGTCAGATGGGCGACCGATCGGCCGATCACCACGATGCGATCCTGCGCCATGTGCTTGATCGCGGTCGCGCGGAACACTGGAATAAAGCGCGCCGTGTCGGTCTTCAGCCGCTCCCAGAAATGCGGCCGGCGCTCGTCGACCACCACCAGTTGTTCGGGCGTGACGTGGTAAGTGATCGAAGCCTCGTCGATGATCGCCTGCGCGGTCATGAAACGGTAGCCAAGATGCTGCGCCAGAAGACGCCCGAACAACTCGCCCCGCGTTCCGAGATGCTGGGTAATCGCGATTACCGCCATGGTCTGTCCCCCGAGCACGGGCTGGTCCCCGTGCCGATAATCTTAAGGCGCGCGCGCGCCATGCGCAAACCTTAACGCTCCGGTGATGGAATCATGCGGCGGCGCCCGCTAGGATTGTCGCGCCCGACCCTTTAACCCTTGAGCGACGTGGATGCGTGCGCACGGCGGCGACCGACACCGCCCGGCGGCCCGCGCCCCGGCCTAAAGAAAGACGGATAACGATGGCCCAGAAAAAAGCGCCCGTGGAGCGCGTCGCCGGCGCGCAGATCAATCCGGCCGCGGTGACCGGACGGATGACCGCCGCGGACCTGGTCGATACCGCGTTCCTTGCCTACAACGGACGGCGACTGCGCGACGCCTGCCGCCTGTTTGCCGAAAAGATGCTCGAGGAAGATACGCTCGTCGGCATGAGCCTGACCGGCGCCCTGACGCCCGCCGGACTCGGCATGTCGTGCCTGATCCCGCTGATCGAAAACGGCTTCGTCGACTGGATGGTCTCGACCGGCGCCAACCTCTACCACGACACCCATTTCGGCCTCGGGCTCAAGATGTACCAGGGCTCGGCCGAAGCCGACGATATCGCGCTGCGCAAGGCCGGCGTGGTGCGCATCTACGATATTTTCTTCGACTACCGCGTGCTGCTCTCGACCGACGCGTTCTTTCGCGAAATCGCGCGCCAGCCGGAGTTTCAGCGCGCGATGGGCACGGCGGAGTTTCATTACATGGCGGGCCGCTACGTCGCCGAACGCGAGCGTGTGCTCAAGCTCGATCGGCGCTCGCTGCTGGCGGCGGCCTACAAGCATGCGCTGCCGATCTACACTTCGTCGCCCGGCGACTCCTCGATCGGCATGAACCTGGCCGCGCTCGAGCTCGAGGGCTATGAGCTGCGGCTGGATCCGCTGGCCGACGTCAACGAGACCGCGGCGATCGTCTACGCGGCCAAGTCGGCCGGACTCAAGAGCGCGGTCTTTATTCTGGGCGGCGGCTCGCCCAAGAATTTCATCCTGCAGACCGAGCCGCAGATCCAGGAGGTGATGGGCGTGGCGGAAAAGGGCCACGACTATTTCCTCCAGGTGACCGACGCGCGCCCCGACACCGGCGGACTCTCCGGCGCGACCCCCAACGAGGCCGTGAGCTGGGGCAAGATCGATCCCGATCGGCTGCCCGACTCGGTCGTCTGCTACGTCGATTCGACGGTCGCGCTGCCGCTGATCACGGCCTACGCGCTGGCCCGGCGCAAGGCGCGCAAGCCGCGCCGCCTGCTCGAGCGGCGTGAAGAGATGATGGCGCATCTGACCGACGCCTACGCCAAGGTACTGCGCAAGCGCGGCGCCGCCGAGGCGGCAAAATCCGCGCGCGGCAAAACCCCGGCTCGCAAGCGGCCATCCTCGGCTTAACGGAAATTCATGACGACAGCGACCAATTCCGCATCCGGCGTGCGCCGCTCGGCCTACGATCGCGAACTCGCGGCGGCACTCGCGGCGGCGCTCGCCGCGGGCGAAATCCTGCGGCGCTACTTTCGCGATCACGGCTACGCGGTCGAGTCCAAGGGGCGCGACAATCCCGTCACCACGGCGGACTTCGAGGCCGACCACGCGCTCAAGGCGCTGCTGCACGGCGGCTTTCCGGACTACGGATGGCTCTCGGAGGAGACCGTCGACGACGGCGCGCGGCTCCAATGCGATCGCGTCTGGATCGTCGATCCGCTCGACGGCACCAAGGAGTTCATCAAGGGCATCCCGGAATTCGTCGTCGCGATCGCATTGATCGAGGCCGGTAATCCGGTGCTCGGCGTCAGCTACAATCCGATCAAGCACGAGATGTTTGCCGGCGTGCGCGGCGCCGGATGCGCGTTCAACGGCGCGCCGGTCACGGTCAGCGCCACCGCCACACTCGACCACGCGAGCATCCTGGCCAGCCGCAGCGAAACCTCACGCGGAGAATGGAAAGCCTACGAGGACTCGATAACCGTGCGGGCGATCGGCAGCGTCGCCTACAAGCTTGCGCTGGTCGCCGCCGGCCACGCCGACGCGACTTTTACCCTGACGCCCAAGAACGAATGGGACATCGCGTCGGGCGCGGCGCTGATCGCCGCCGCCGGCGGCCGCGTGACCGATCAGCACGGACATGACTTCCGCTTCAATCGGCGCGAGGTCAAGGTGCCGGGTCTGCTCGCCACCAACGGCCATCTGCACGCCGCGATCGAGGCGATGCTGCGCCGTTAGATTTTGCGCTCCCCGCTGGCCATCGCGAGGTAGCAAATTGCGCCGACTGTGTAGATCGCCGCGGTTAAAAAGAAAGCGGCCGAGAACGACTTGGTCGCCTCGACGATAAATCCGGTCGCCGCCACGCCGACTATCCCCGGCAGCGTCGCCGCCGTGTTCGACAGCCCCATCAGGATTCCCGCGTAGCGCGGCGCTACGTCGAGATGATTCACCGCGAAGGCGCCCGAGCCGATCGCCGTGCCGCCAATCGAGAGTGTCACCAGCGCGATCGCCATCTCGGGCGTGCGCGCCGAGGGCAGCGCGAGCAGCGGGATCGCGCCAAGCATAAACGCGGTCGTCTGAAACAGCTTGCGCACGGTGGTCAGGCCGACGCCGCGGCGATGCATCCCGTCGGCCATCCAGCCGCTTAAGTTCTGCATGCAGAACGCGACGATCCACGGAATCACGGAGAAAAATCCCAGCCGCGCCATCGGCACGCCGAAGGTCTTGCTTAGATAGGTCGGCAGCCACAGCAGGACGATATAGAAACCGAAGTTGTTGCAGGTATGCGCGATGATAATCGCCCAGACCGCCTTCTCGCGCAGGATTGCGCCCCACGGAATGTGGTCGGCCAGACTCACTTCGCCGCGCCCCGCGGCGATCAGCGCAAGCTCGCCGGGCGCCACGCCGGGACATTTCTCGGGACCGTCCGCGGCCTTGATATACCATGCGACGAGCCACACAATGCCGGTCGCGCCCGAGATATAGAAGACCGACGGCCAGCCGTAGCCAATCACCAGGGCCGGGCTGATCAGCAGCGCGACCACGGTGCCGAAGGCGACGCCGCTGAAATGCAGCGAGATGGCCCGCGCGCGCTCGGAGGCGATCGTCCAGCGCGCGGCGATACTATGCACCGCCGGGAAATGCACCGCCTCGCCGGCGCCCAGCAACACCCGCATCGCGAGCAGCACGCCAAACGATATCGAGGCGGCCGGCGGCGTCAGCAGCGTCGCGATCGACCAGGTGGCCACGCCGGCGGCCAGGATACGCTTGCCGCCGAAGCGATCGGCCATCCATCCGCCGAGCATCTGCAGCCACAGATAGCCCCAGAAAAACGATGACAGGATCAGTCCCTGCGCGGCCGGGTCGTAACCGCGGGCGCGCGCCAGCGGGATAATCGCGATCGAAATGTTGACGCGGTCCACGTAGCAGAGCGCGGTCGCCAGCGCGAACAGCACGACGATCGTGTAGCGCCGCGGCCACGCCCACACCGGCGCAATCACCTCGGCAATCGGAATTGACGGTTCTGCCATGCCGTGCGTCTCCCCCGCCGCGAGCTTAGCCACGCGCCCGCCGATTTACCATCGCGTGGCGCGCGCACCCGCCGCCGGCGCGAGTGCGCCGCGATACGGCAGGCCGGCGCGGCTATCACCGAGCGCGCGGCGCGTTATGCTAACCTCAATCGATGGCGCGCGTGTCGGTAATCATCCCGGTCTTCAATGGCGCGGCGACGGTCGGCCGGGCGATCGCGAGCGCGCTCGCCCAGACGTGCGATGGCGGCCTCGAAGTGATCGCTGTCAACGACGGCTCGACCGACACGACCGCCGAAGTGCTCGCCGGCTTCGGCGATCGCCTCCGCGTGATCGATCAGGACAATCGCGGGCCGGCCGCCGCGCGCAACGCCGGTGCGTTGGCCGCGCACGGCGAGTATCTGGCCTTTCTCGATGCCGACGACGAATGGCTGGACGGAATGATCGCCACGACCGTGCCGATCCTCGACGCCAATCCGGCCGTGGTGCTGGTGTTCTGCGACGCGCTGGCGGTCGACGCGGCCGGCTATCCCGCGGGCGAAACCTACGTCCCCCCCGACTGCGCGCACGCCCCTTCGATGGCGGAACTGCTCGAGCGCTGGTGGCCGATCATACCGAGTACCACCGTGATGCGCCGGGCGGCCTTTGCCGCCTGCGGCGGCTTCGCCGAGGAGTTTCGCTCGGCCGCCTACGAAGACCCCTATCTGTTTCTGCTCGCGCGCGAGCAGGGCGAGTTTGCTTACGTACCGCATGCGCTGGTGCGCTATCGCCAACAATCGCCGGGCACGCGGATGGAAAAATATCTGCGCTCGCGCGAGGTCTTTATCCGCCGGGTGAGCGAGCGCTACGGCGAGCGCGCGCGCGGCTTGATCCGCGGCACGCAGCGCGCCTACGCCAGTGCGCTCGGCTACGAGGGTCTGGTCGCGATGCGGGCGGGCGATCGGCGCGCGGCGCGGCGCTATTTCGCCCGCGCGATCCGCGAACGGCCGCTCGAACTCAAGAATGCATTGCGCCTGCTGCGCACCTTTCTGCCGGCGGCGCTTGCGCGCGCGCTCAGCGGCCGCACCGGCCGGGCGCCGGCCGCATCGGCGTGGCACGCCGGGCCGTGAACCTCCGCGGGCAGCGGCGTAATCCGCGCGATCCGCGTCAGCCGTTGATCTGCTTGCAGACCTTGCACCAGGTGGCGTCGTCGAAGGCGCTCTTGTACGGCACGTAAAAGCCGACCCGGTCGAGCAATCCGTCGAACCGCTCGCGCACCTTCTCGGCGATATTTTCGTAGGTGCCGGTGACCGCGTACACCTCGAGCATCTCATCGGTGATCAGCTTCGGCATGTCGGCCCAATTGCCCTTGGCGGCAAGCTCGTTGAGTTTGGGCGCGACGTCGCCCCAGCCGTG
This sequence comes from Binataceae bacterium (SeqCode), assembly GCA_035534935.1. Lineage (GTDB taxonomy): Bacteria > Desulfobacterota > Binatia > Binatales > Binataceae > JADMIL01. The sequence continues at coordinate 13,611 of DATLRA010000099.1, read as the reverse complement.
GGTCTCGAGCACAATCTGGTACGTGCGGGTCGAGGCGTAAAACGAGATCTGCTGGCGCACGCCAGCCCGCGCCCGCTCGATTTCCTCCTGGTTACGCCCCACGATCACGAACGGCGTGGTCGTGATCGCAAAATCCTTGCGCGCGCGGCCGGCCTTCTTGAGCCCCTCGTTAACGTGCGGCAACACGTACTCGCGCAGATACTTGGCCGAGGTAAACGGATGGGCGTGCAGGCCGTCGCATAGTTCACCGGCCATGCGCAGGATCAGGTTGTTGAGGCCGGCGATATAGATCGGAATGTCGTAATTGTGCGGCTTGGGCGCGAAAAACGGCGTCATCAGCGAGAAATTGTAATACTTGCCCGTATAGGTGAGCTTCTTGCCACCCTCCTGCCAGCATTTGAAGATGGCGCGCAGCGACTCGATATATTCGCGCAGCTTGGGCACCGGCGGCTCCCATTTGAAGCCGTAGCGGCGCTCGATATGGCCTTTGACCTGCGTGCCGAGGCCGAGGATGAAGCGCCCCTTGGAGAGCGCGGCGAGATCCCACGAGGCGTAGGCGATCGACATCGGGCTGCGCGGAAACGCGATCGCGACCGCCGGTCCGAGCTTCACCCGGCTGGTATGTTCTGCTGCCAGAGCGAGCGGCAGAAAGCCGTCGTTGCCGGCCTCCATCGACCAGACCGCATCGAAGCCCTGGTCTTCGGCCAGTTTTGCCGCCGCCGGCACTTCATGCAGATCGCGCGTGGTGAGCGTGGTATCAAGCTTCATCGCAGACCGCCTCCGTCAAATGGCTGGGAAAGCGCCCGCATCCTAACAGATGCGCGAGCGGCCTGAAAAGGCGCAATGATTCGACTCCCAGTAGGCTTCTCCGTCCGTCAGACGGTTCGGGCTAGCCGCCGTTCAGCAGGGCGATCAGGCGGCCAGGGAAATCTGAGATAATTCCGTCGGCGCCAGCCGCGAGCAGCGCGCGCATCGCGAACTCGTCGTTGACCGTCCAGACGTGGACCTCGACACCCAGGCGATGCGCCGCGGCGACGCTCTCTGCCGTCACGATCTTCCAACCCTCATACTCGGGCGGCACCTGTAGTGCGTCACCGCGCGGAACCAGCGGTGGCGCGCCCGGCGCCAGCGACATCATGAACGCGGCGACCTCGGGCGTCGGAAAATTGGTCGGCAGCGACGGTGCGGCGGCGCGAATCTCATCGATCGGCCCCTGAAGCTCGCTCGCAATCAGCACCCGCCGGCCCATCGCGGCGCGATCGATCACGTCGAGCAGCGCCGGCACGAGGCTCGGGCTGGTCTGCTTGATCTCGACGATAAAGCGCTGGCCGGGGCACGCGGCAAAGACCTCCGCCAGCTCGGGAACGCGAATCCCGCCGCCGCGAAACGGAAACCCGGCGACCCCCGCCGGAGCGAAGTTATGGGCCACGTCGATCGTGCTCAGCTCGGCCAGCGTGAGCTCGCAAATCAGCCCGCCGCGCCCGGCGATCCGGCCCAGGTCCTCGTCGTGCGCAACGACCACGCGGCCGTCGCGCGTCATCCGCACGTCCAGCTCGATATAGGGCACGCCCAGGTCGCGGGCGGCCGCAAACGCAACCAACGTATTTTCGGGATAGTCACCGCTGGCACCGCGATGGGCGATCGCGCGGGGCGGCGATGCGGCGAAAAAATCGGTGTCAAGACCGGGGCGCATCGATGGGGCGTTTCGATCCGGCGCGAGCGGTCGGGGAGTTACTATTCCAATCGAATCGATCAGTGGGCGCCAGGCGCGCCAACCGCGACGACGCGCATCGCCGCGAGCCGCGCACCCGGGGCCGCGGCGCTCGCCGGGCTGCCACCGGAACCGGCGGCGCCGGACCCGGCGCTACCTGACCCGTCGGCCCCGCGCGCGAGCGCCGTGCTGGGGCCATGGCCGATCATGAAATGGCTGCCGAAATCGGGCATCCGGTCGAACGCCGCCAGATATTCCTGCTTGAAACGCTCGAACACCGAGCGCATCCGCGGCGACACATGATGATTCTCGCCGAGGCTCTGGGTCATCGGATTGACGAACTGGCCGTTCTTTTCCATCGCAAAATGGAGATGCGGTCCGGTCGACAGGCCACTGGTCCCGACCCGCCCAATCACCTCGCCAACGCGCATGGCGCATCCCGGCGTCAGCCCCGCGGTAATCGTGGAGAGATGGCCATAGATGCTGACCATGCCACCCTCATGCTGGATGCGGACGCAGCGCCCGAGCTCGCCGCACCATCCGGCGCTCTCCAGGCGGCCGTCGCCGATCGCCTTGACCGGTGTGCCGTATTGCGCCGCCAGGTCGACGCCGACGTGAGGCCGGTACTCGTGCAGGATCGGATGGTAGCGATGGAAGGAGAAGCCCGACGAGATGTACTGAAATTTAAGCGGAAAGCGTAAGGCCTGCGGACCCAAGGCGAGCCCGTCGGCGTCGTAGAGATGGGAGAGACCGTTCTCGTCGCGAAAGGCAAAGGCGCTCAGCGTCTTGTCGCCAAAATGAATCTGCGCCGCCTCGAGCCCGGTCACGGTATGCGAGGTGCCGTCGCGGCTGACCCGCTCCTGGTAGATGAGCTTGACGTCCGATCCGCGCGGCAGGGCGCTCAGCGGATGGCGATCGCGGAAGGCGTCCTGCAGGGTAACGATGATCGGTTGCGGCAGATCGTTGAGCGCGGCGGCGCGCGAAAAGTCGCCGTTGAGCTGAAAGGCAACCGCGACCGGCCTCGTCACATATTTGATCAAGTCTTGTGACGCCCGGATGACACCTTCGCCGTAGGTTTGCTCGCGCACCGCGATGCGGTCGTCGAGATTGTACTTGAGTTCGCGCAAGGTCCCGTCTTCGGGATCTTTGTACAGGGTCAGCGCATGGCCCTGCTTGAGGCTCCGGCTGTCGCTGGTCTTCGCGAAGAATGAAGCCCAGCGCTGGGCTTCATCGCGATCCAGCCCCGCCTCCTCGAGATATTCGAGCACCGGCGCGGTGCGATCAATCTGTAGCGTAATGACAATCGGTTCGGGCGCGGGCCGGACTACCGCCGGCTCGTCGACGTACTCGCGATCGATTCGCCCGGCGACGGCGTCAAGCTGATGGGTCACACTGTAGGGAGCTGTGTCGCGATCGGTAGCGGTAACGAACAGCCGCACCGAGGCGACAGTCGCGAACGTGGCCACGATGAGAGCGGTAATGACCCTTAGCCTGAGGCTGCCCTGGTTCATCCGACGCATCGCGGGTCAGGCTACGATACGGGAATATGACAAGCAACCCCCACGCGAGTGTTTATTCACAGATATAATCTATATGGTTATTGGCAAAAGCGTGCGCGTTCATATTAGTCTGACTACTAGATGTCTATAGCTGCTCTGGACCTCGGCCGACGCCGTATCGGCTTGGCCATCGCCGATGACGACGGCCTCGCGGCGCATCCGGTGGGCGCAATCGAACGACGTTCGATCCGTCGCGATATCGAACAACTGATCGTCCGTATGGCCGGCTACGAAGTCACCCGGGTGGTCGTCGGCCTGCCGCTCAACATGGATGGATCGGCCGGGCCGGGCGCCCGCATGGCCGCGGCCTTCGCCGAGCATCTGCGCCAGACAACCGGGCTGATAGTCGATCTGTTCGATGAACGGCTGACCAGTTTCGAAGCGGAGGAGCGGCTCAAGGAAATTGGCGGGCGCGGTCTGCGCAACAAGGCCGCGATCGACGCGGTGGCGGCATGCGTGATTCTCGAAGGATGGATCGAACAGCGGCGGCGTGCGCGATGACGGGAAAGCCACGCGCTTGACGGGAAAGCCAGAGCGCGCGGCGATCGCCTCCGCACATGCAAACGACTTCTGTTAGTCTGAGTTGCGGTGATGAAACGGATCGCATCGGCATTGGCGGTGCTTGCGCTGATCGCGGTCGTCGGCCTGCTCGCCGTCTGGCACGTGGTGCGGACCCCGACGGCGGCCTTTACCCCGCCGCGCGTCGTCTCGATCCGTCCGGGCGACTCGATGACGATCGCGGCGCGGCGGCTTGCGACCGCCGGCGTGGTGCGCAGCGCGACACTCTTCGCGGTCTATGCGGAGATCAGCGGGCGGGCAAATCGGCTGCAGCCGGGCGACTACGCGTTCAAGGGCGGCGAGGCGATGCCGCGGGTGCTCGAGCATCTGAACAACGGCGATTACATGGTCGTGACAGTGGTGATTCCCGAAGGTATGACGGTGCGCCAGATCGGTGAGCGACTCGAACAGGCGGGCCTGGTTTGCGACTATGACTTCGACGATGGGGCGCGCCGCGGCGCGCTGCCCCAGGCGCTCGGGTTAGGTCCGCTGGGCGCGGAGGGCTACCTGTTTCCGGCGACCTATCGATTCTCGCCGCTGGCCCGGATGAACGACATTCTGGCGGCGATGCTCGGGCGGTTCTTCGCGATCCTGACGCCGGCGGTCGAGGAGCGGCTATTCGAGTTGAATTTGAGCGCGCGCGAAATGGTGACGATGGCGTCGATGGTCGAGAAAGAGGCCAAGGCGCCCGGCGAGCGTCCGCTGATCGCGAGCGTCTTTTACAATCGTCTGCGGATCGGGATGCCGCTGCAGTCCGACCCCACGGCGCAATATAATACCCAGGGCGTGACCGAGCGCGCGGCGACGGCAGTGCGCATCCCGTCGGCCTTCAACACCTACGCAATTGCGGGCCTGCCGCCGGGGCCGATCGCCAATCCGGGACTCTCGTCGATTCGCGCCGCGCTCTATCCCGCGCATACCGATTACCTGTATTTTGTTGCACGCAATGACGGCACGCATATCTTTTCGCGCTCGTTCGCGGAGCATCAACGGGCGATTGCGGAAATCAAACGAATGACCGCGCATCCGCACGTCCCCAACGGCTAGCCGGGCGGAGCAATTTCCCGCATTCCGGATCGCAAAATGGTCAACCCCGTTGAGCAAATCGGCAAGTCGCGGCTGCGCCTGGCCCGCCTGGCGGCGGCGCGCGCGGCGATCGGTGGCGCACTGCCGTTCGGACTGACGGTGGCAATCGCGCTCAGCCTCGATTGGGTCGGCGCGATGACCTGGGAGCGTTTCGGCTATATCCTCTCGCCGGAGAGCGAATTGACCGTCGGTGAAGCGCTGCTCGGCTTGGCGCTGGCCGAACTGGTGGTGCTGGGGCTGCTGGCGTGGCGCGCCTATCGCAAGGCCAACGACTATCTCGCGACCGCGGAAGTGATCGACCGGCACGTCGGCGGTCATCAGGAGATAATCACTCTGGCGACGCTGGCCGATCCGGCCAATCCGGACAGCCGGACGCGGCGATCGCCGCTGTTTCCGATGCTCTGGCGGCGCACGATCGCGTATCTCGATCTGTTCGATCCGCGGCGCGAGTTCCGCCTCGAGCCGGGGCCGCCGCTCAAGCGATCTTCGCTTGCCGCCGCAGCCACGCTCGCGGTCTTGAGCCTGGCGATGCTCGCCTTCGTCGAGATTCCGACGCCGGCGCAGGCGATCGCTCATCGCTTGCGCGCGGTTGCGCGCGGCCTCGAGAGCGCGGGCGCGTCGTCCGCCGATCACGAGTTGGCCGCCGCGATGGTCGGGGTGGCCAAAGATCTCGATAATCCGCGCCTGCCGCCCGAACAGAAGCTCGCCGAGCTGCAAGCGATCAAGCGCGAGCTCGAGCAGCATCAGGATCAGCGCCAGAGCGGCAGCGGCGCCGCGAAGAACGCCGCGGGCAATTCGGCGGGCGGTTCGGGCAGCGGGTCCGGCAGTGGCGATAGCAAGGGCAGCGGCAACGGCAGTGGATCCGGGGCGGGGCAAGGTGCGGGGCAAGGCGCCGGCAGCGGTAAGGGCAACGGTCCCGGCCAGAGCGTCGGCAACGGCGGCAACGGCAAGCAGAAAGACCAGCAGATGGTCGAGCTGGGCAACGATATCGCGAAAGCGCAGGCGCGAATTCAGGCCGAGGCGGCCGCGCCCGATCCGACCAAAGGCCAGGGCCAGGGCCAAGGCGGCACCGGCGCCGCGCCCAAGGCAGGCGACAATCCCAACGCCTCCGGGCCCAACAAACTCGCCAACAGCGCCGGCAACGCGACGCTGCCCCAACCCGGCAGCGAGATGCGCAGTAATCTGCCGGCGCCCTCCAGCGGCACGCCGAGCGGACGGCGCGAGGACAAGGGGTCGATGGGCGACACGCATCTGGGCGAGACGCCCAAGGCGGGCAACTACGAACGCTATTACAAGGCCGGTGACGGGCCGCCGATCGAGATTCGCGACGCGCGCTATGTGACCTTTCGGCTGCCCGGCGCGGCGGTCAATAATGCGGGTGCGGGCCGCACGGTGGCCGACCGCGAGCATCAGCAGGCCAGCGCCGCCTATACCAATGCGCCGCTCAAACAGGAGCGGCTGACCGACACCCCCGACGAGCGCCAACTGGTGCCGCCGCGTTATCGCGATCTGATCAATTAGGCGCGATCCGGGGGCCGGGGCAAGGTCTGGTTCATAAGGTCTGGTTCATAAGGAAGGATTATCGATGGGAGCCGCTCCCCAAATTTCACCCAATGAACGCGTCGCCGATTTCCGCAAGACCTTCGCCCGTGCCGAGGCCGAGGTCGGGCGCGTCATCGTCGGCCATCGCGACGTCGTCCGTAAGCTGCTCACGGCGCTGTTTTGCGGCGGCCATATCCTGATCGAGGGCGTGCCCGGCCTGGGCAAGACGCTGATGGTCAAGACCGCGGCGGAGACGCTCGGCCTGAGCTTCAAGCGGATTCAGTTCACGCCCGACCTGATGCCCTCGGATATCGTCGGCACGCAGGTGCTGGCGGAGAGCGACGGCAAGCGCGAGTTCAACTTCAAGGCCGGACCGATCTTCGCCCACGTGGTGCTCGGCGACGAGATCAATCGGGCGACGCCCAAGACCCAGTCGGCGGTGCTCGAGGCGATGGAGGAGCGTCAGGTCACGGTCTTCGGCACAACCTACCAGCTCGACCCGCCGTTCTTCGTGCTGGCGACGCAAAATCCGATCGAGCTCGAAGGCACCTATCCGCTGCCCGAAGCGCAGATGGACCGGTTTCTGTTCAAGGTCGTGCTCGGACCGCCCAAGCCCGACGAATTGCGCGAGATTCTCACCCGCACGACCGGCGCCGCGACCTACAAGGTCCAATCGATCTTCGAGAGCGGGCTGGCGCCGCAGAAGATCGAGGCGCTCAAGGCGCTGGTGCGCGAGGTGATGGTCGGCGAGCCGATCGAGCGCTACATCATCGCGATCATGGGCGCCTGCACGCCGGGCGGTCCCGACGCGATTCCGGAGGTCTCGCAGTACCTGCGCTTCGGGCCGAGTCCGCGCGGCGCGCAATCGATCATCCTGTGCGCCAAGGTCAACGCGCTGCTCGAGGGGCGCGTGACGGTCAGCTACGAGGACGTCGAGGATGCGACGACCCCCGCGCTGCGCCATCGCCTGCTGCGCAACTTCCAGGCCGAGGCCGAAAACGTCAGCGCCGAAGCGATCCTCGAACAGGCGCTCAAGCGCCTCAAGCGGCCGCGCTAGCGCGATGCTTGGATTGCCCGAAGAGTTCACGCCGGAATTTATCGCCCGGCTCGATCAGCTGCGGATCAAGACGCGGCGCGAGTTCGCCGGCCTCGGCAAGGGGTCGCATCTGTCGCCCCGGCGCGGATCGTCGCTGGAATTCAGCGACTTCCGCCACTACTCCGAGGGCGACGACTTCCGCTATATCGACTGGGGACTCTACGGCCGCACCGACAAGCTCTACATCAAGCTGTTCAAAGAGGAAGAAGACCTCCTGACCTATATTTTCATCGACGCCAGCGCCTCAATGGGCTATCCGGAGCGCGATCGCAAGTTCGGCGTGGCGGTCGCGACAGCGCTCGCGCTGGCCTATATCGCGCTGGCCTCGGGCGACCGCGTGATGATCCGGGTGCTCGCCGGCCGCGGCCATCCGCCGCCGCCGGCCTTCGTCGTCGGACGCCATCGGATCGTCGACCTGGCGCGCAGCCTGACCGCGATTGCGCCGGGCGGCGAAGTCGATCTGGCGCCGGCGCTGGCCCGCGAGATGGTCTCGATCCGGCGCGCCGGCAAGGTCTTTCTGATCTCGGACTTTCTGATGATGCCGAATTCGGCGACCCGCGGCCTGGGCCTGTTCACCGCCGCCAACATGGACGTGACCGCGGTGCAGATTCTCGGCGGCGCCGAACTCGACGGCCAGGGGCTGGCGGGCGACGTCGAGGTGGTCGACGCGGAGAGCGGCGAGCGCGTGCGCGTCTCGATCGGCCAGCGCGAACGCGATCAGTACCGCGAGACGCTGCTGCGGCTGGCGCGCGAGATCAAGACCTTCTGCTTCCGCAACGGCCTGCATTACACGCTCCACACCACCGACCACGGCTTCCACGATTTCTTCGTGCGCGCGGCCACCGACCTCGGCCTCGTGCATTAGAGCGCGCGACGATGGGCTTCAACCTGCTGGGCCTGCTCGAACCGGGTGCCCTCGTGTTCTTCGCGATCGTGCCCGCGCTGATTCTGGCCTATCTCGCGCGCGAGCGTCCGCGCCAGGCCACGGTCTCGAGCGTGCTCGCCTTTCGCGCGCTGCATGTGATGCGCGGGCAGCGCTTCGGCGGAAGGCCGCGCTTCCCGTGGACCTTCTTTCTCGAATTGCTGGTGCTCTGCCTCGCGGTGCTCGTGATGGCGCGGCCGTACTTCCTGCGGCGCGGTAATCCGGTCGCCGTGGTGCTCGACAACTCGGCCGCGATGCAGGCACTGACGCCCACCGGCCAAAGCCGCATGGCCGGCGCAATCGCGGCCGTCGATGACGCGCTGGAGCGTATCGCGGGCGCGGGCGAAGTGACGCTCTATCTCACCGCTCCCGAGCCTCATCAGGTGGGCGGCACGATGGCCGGAGGCGGTGCGGCGCGCGCCGCGATCGATCGGACGATCGCGATCGACGCGCCCAACGATCCGGCGGCCACCGCGGCGCTGCTCGCGCAGCTCAATGCCGACGGCCATCTCGGCCGGATTATCTTCGCCAGCTATCGCGCGGTCGCCGCGCCGGTGCCGCCCCGGGTCACGCCGATCGTAACCGGCGATCCGATCGCCAACTACGCGATCGGCGCCTTTGCGCTGAGCCGCGAGACCTTCGGCGCGGCCGCCCTGCATGCGCGGATTACGCTCGCCAACTTCAGCCCGGCCGCGCAGTCCCTGCGCGTCACCGTGAGCGGCGACGGCAAACCGGTCGGCAGCGCGCAGGCGATGGTCGCGGCGGGCGCGGCCACCACCGTCGAATTTGCCAATCTACCAGCGGCCGGCATCTATCGCGCCACGCTCGATCCGGCCGACGGCTTCATGCTCGACAACGTCGCCTACGCGACCGGCTCCGCAGTGCGCGCGGTCACCGTGCTCTTTATCAGCCCGACCCCGGCCGACGGCCAGAGCCTCGCCGCGATTCCCGGCCTGAGCGTGACGACGCGCACGCCGGCCGCCTACACGCCGCGCGATCTGGCCAACGCCGACCTCGCGATCTTCGAATACACCGCGCCCAAGGAACTGCCCGCGCTCAATGCGCTCATCGTGATGCCGCCGCCGGGCGACCCGGTCTTCAATTTTGCCGTGACCGGCGCACCGCGCGTCGCGATCGCCGGATGGCCGACCACCGACCGGCTGACCGACGGCGTCAATTTCCGCCTGCTCAACCTGCGCGCGGGCGAATATTTCGCCGAGCATCCGTGGATGCAGCCAGTCGTCACCGGCAACGGCGGCGGCCTGCTGCTGAGCGGGCGGCGCGCGGGCCATCGCTACGTCGCCACCGGCTTCAATCCGTTTCCCTATCTGGGGCGCGGCAATCTGCCGATGTCGATCCTGACGCTCAACATGCTCGGCGACCTGGCCGGCTTCGGCGCCCGCAGCACCGGCTACCGCACCGGCGAGCCCTGGATCGTGCCGGCCGGGGTCAAGGCGATCGCGCTTCCGTCAGGCCGGCGCGTCGCGGTCGAGCCGGGAATGCTGTTCAGCGCGGCCACGGCGCAGGGCGTCTACAGCCTCGTCGCAACGGCGGGCGTGGCCACGCCACGCGCGGTCAATCTGGCCGACCTCACGGTGTCGGATTTGCAAAACGCGCCGCCGATCAGTATCGATGCGGCCGTGGCCGCGCCGAGCGCCACGGCCGCATCGATCGTCCGCGCGCCGCTCGCCGCCGATCTGCTGATCGTAATCATTCTTTTGATCGTCGCCGAATCGATCGTGGTCTACCGGCGCCGCCGGATGCTCGTGGCGCAACCATGAACGCCGCCGCTTTAGCCAGCGCCGTCGGATGGCCGATCAAGGGTCTCACCCTGGGCCGTCCCGACGCGCTCTACCTGCTCGGCGCAATCGCCATTCTGCTGATCTGGTGGCTCTGGCAGGCGCGCACGCCGGCACGCTGCGCCGCGCCGCTGCTGCGCGCAATCGTACTCGCGCTGTTCGTCGGCGCGCTGACCGATCCGCAGAGCGTGATGCGCTCCGAGGGCACGGCACATCCCGCGTTGATCGACGCTTCGGCAAGTATCACGCCGGCGATGCGCGAGTTTACCGTGGGGCTGCTCCGCGATTCGCTCAAGCTGCGCGCTGGCGACCCCGCGATTATGTTTGGCGCGGCGCCGGTCGCCGCTACGGTCGGCGGCGCGATTGACGCGCTCGGATCGCCCGCCGGATGCGCCGGATGCGCGCCGGGCGCGACCAATCTCGAAGCGGCGCTGGACAAAATCGCGGCCGACCCCGAGGCGCGCGGCGGCCCGGTCGTGCTGGTGACCGACGGCTGGGAGAATCGCGGCGACGCGGCCAACGCGGTCAGCGCGCTGCGCGCAGCCGGGATCGAGCTCGACATCTTCACGCCGCCCGGTGCGCATTCGATCCCCAACGTCGCGATGACCGGGCTCAACCTGCCGCCGGCGCTCGAGAAAGCCGCACCGTTCGAACTCGGCGTCGCGATGGAAAACCTCAACGCGGCGCCGGCCGCCGGCACCATCTCGATTTACCGCAACGGCGCGCTGCTCGATGATCGCGCCGTTGTCCTGCCGCCCGGCCGGGCCCGCTTCGACTTTCCGGTGCACACCGAGACCGCTGGCCTGGTCGGCTACCGGGCGGTGTTCAAACCCTCCGTCCCGGCCGAAGACGTCTATGCCGACGACGACGCGCTCGACGGCTGGGTCGGGATCGGCGCGCAGCGCAAGGTCCTGATCCTGACCGACTCGGCGCGCGACGCGATCCGGCTTGACAGTGTCGTGCGCGCGATGGGCATGGATCCGACGACGGTGGTCGTTGCCGGCGGCCAATGGAACGGATCGCCCAAGGGCTTCGACGCGGTCCTGATCAACAACCTCGCGCGCGCGCGCGTCGCCCCCGCGGCGCAGGCCGCTTTGGTCCAGTACGTCACCGACGGCGGCTCGCTCGCGATGGTCGGCGGCGATCAGAGCTTCGGACTCGGCGGATGGCAGGATAGTCCGCTGGCGCGCGTGATGCCGGTCGTGATGCGACCGCCGCAACGGCGCGAACGCACGCGCGCGCTGGTCCTGATCATCGACAAGTCGGGCTCGATGGGCCGCAACCAGAAACTCGAGTACGCCAAGGCCGCCGCACTGACCGTGACCAGGACCATGAGCGACAGCGACCTGATGAGCGTGATCGGTTTCGACTCGCAGCCCTTCGTGGTGATTCCGCTCGAGCCGCTGAGCCAGAGCCGCCCGTACTTCAGCGAGATGGTCGGCCGCCTCAAGGCGCGCGGCACGACTTTTCTGCTGCCCGCGATCCAGGAGGCCGAACGCGCGCTGGCCCAGAGCGGCGCGGCGATCAAGCACGTGGTCATCCTGACCGACGGCGAAACCGGCGGCACCGCCGCGATGTATTACGATCTGATCTCGACCATGCATCGCGAGGGCGGCGTCACCATCTCGACGATCGCGATCGGGCGCGAGGCCAACGTCGGCCTGCTCCAGGCGATCAGCAGCTACGGCGGCGGCGGCTTCTATCAGACCGATAGCGCCGCGAATCTGCCGCAACTGTTTCTCGAGGACGTGCGCCAGCGCGGCGGCGACACCACGATGGTCGAAAAGGACTTCGTGCCCTATACCACCGCGCCCGATCCGATTCTCAAGGACCTCGCCGGCCGCCAGTTGCCGGCGCTCAAGGGCTTCGTCGCGACTGACCTCAAGCCGGGCGCCACGCTGAGCGTCTTCGTCAACAGCGCGGGCGTGCGCGCGCCGGTGGTCGCGGGCTGGAAATTCGGCGCGGGCAAGGCACTGGCCGTCACCACCGACGCTAGCGGGCGCTGGTCCTCGCGCTGGATCGACAACGGCGTCTTCGGTCCGGTATGGGACAAGCTGGTCGCCTGGATGACCCCCGCGACGGCAGCCGCGGAGAGCTACGCCATCGCCCTCGGCTACCATGCGGGGCGTATCGAAATCCGCCTGACCGATTACAGCGACAACCCGCAGACCACCGCGCGGCCGCTCGGCGCAATTGTCACGGCGCCCGGCGGCGCCCGGGCGGAAGCGATCCTGTCGCAGGACGGCCCCGGCGAGCTTTCCGGCAGTTTCGCCGCGGCGGCGCCTGGCAATTACTATATCGCGCTGCAGCCGGCGCGCGGCTCGGGACAGACCTTTCCGCCGCTGGCCTACACTGTCAGTGCCGCCGCCGATGCCGAACTGCCGCGCCCGGAGCCCAATTACGGACTGCTCGAAGATCTCGCTTCGGCCACCGGCGGACGGCTCAATCCGGCGCTCAGCGAAGTCGCCATGACCCGGCCGCGCTTCGAGCACAGCGTCCCGCTCACCCCGTACCTGGTGGTGACCGCGATGATCCTGCTGATTGGCGAGGCGCTCATCCGCCGGCTGACGTTTTGAGTAATCGTCCTGAATAATCGTCAATCATCAATTGAGTAATTCTCAACTATCACTTGAGTAATCGTCAATCATCAGTCGATATGCAAGGATGCGATGACCAATGAGCAACGACGATCCCATCGAACCCAATCATCACTTGCAGCATAAGTACCCCGCCAACGTCCGATTTTGCGGACTATGCGGTGGCGCGATGGATTTGCGGCCGGTGCTGCCCGATCGGCGGCGCTTCAAGGTCTGCACGGTTTGCGGCTTCGTCGATTTCCCCAGCCCCAAGCTGGTCGCGGGATGCCTGGTGATCGACGGCGGGCGCGTCCTGCTGCTGCGCCGCGGCATCGTGCCGCGCCTGGGCTACTGGACATTTCCCGGCGGGTACGTCGATCTGGGCGAATCACCAATCACGGCGGCGATCCGCGAAACCGCCGAAGAGGTCGGGATGACGGTCATCGCCGGGCGCCTGCTCGGCCTCTACGCCGACCCGATCAATCCGGCAGCGGCGGTCGCGGTCTACCTGGCGCAGCCGGGCGCCGAAGCGCCGGGGCTTTCGTATGAAGCGGCCGAAGTCCGCTACTTCGCACCCGATGAAATCCCGTGGGACGATCTCGCCTTCCACACGACTCACGCCGCGCTCACCGATTGGGTCGCGATAGCGGCTGATCGCCGGGGCGCGGTTCCATCAATACGCGATTGATCGACGCACCGCCGGTTGACGCCACCGGAACTATGAGCGATCGGCGCTCGGCCGCACCGGCTGGCGATCGAACG
>DATLRA010000098.1:0-36701 GCA_035534935.1 Binataceae bacterium (SeqCode) | reverse complement strand
GTGAACCATGCCGCGCACGTACTCGCCCGCTTTGTGATCGACCGTGCTATGCTGGAACATGTAATCAAGGCGGCTGTAACCGACAGCCTCATCAGTTGCGATCAGTTCGACGCGCTCCGAGACGGCCTTGCGGACGAACTTGGTCATCGTATGGATGGACGTGTCATCGATGATCTGGCACACCACGTTGCCTTTGCGGGCGATCGCTCCGATGACGGTCGTTTTGCCGGTGTTGGCCGCGCCGCCGCCGTGGTATTTGGCACGCACGTTCGCGTGGCGGTTCTTCTGTTTCCCGCCGATGTAGGTCTCGTTAACTTCAACAATGCCCATCAACTGCTTGAAATCAGGATCGTGCATCGATGCCCGCAACCGATGACACATATACCAAGCGGTCTGGTAGGACTTGCATCCAATCTGCCGCTGAATCTGCATGGCGCTGACGCCTTTCGTGGAATTGAGCATCTGCCAGAGCACTTCAAACCAAGTCTTGAGCGGGTACTTCGTATTCTCAAAGATGGTCCCAGCGGTGAGCGAGAACCGATAGGCGTTGCCCTTGCGGCACGTTTTGTTCGTGCACTCCCACTTCCATGGCAGGGCGATGTTGTAAACCGTCTCCGACTTGCCGCAACGCGGGCAATGCGGCTTCCCGTCATGCCAACGCCGCCAGAACAGAAACTCGCGGCAAGCCTCGTCCGTCGGGAAGGTCTCCATCAATTCGCGTAGGGTCATCATGCAATGAAAGATAGCAGAATATCAGCAATCCGTTAAGTGCCGGATAGTCGCCAAATTTTTGGTCTTTCGTTTTCTATACTCGCAGCGATGCCTGCATACGCTTCGCGGTGGCGCGCCAATCGGCGGCGGTGGGCGCCCTGTCCCGCGCCCGCCATATCGCCTATCTTGAAGGCACGCCGCTCGACTAACGCGGCGCATGGTGGACTCTACGGTGAAACCCTCGCGGCCACGGACCTACGTGCGGCTCCATTTTGACACTCCGGCGGCGAGCGCCGACCGTGCGGCGGCGATCCTTGTCGCCCACGGCGCGCTCGGATGCGAGGTCGCCAAAATCCGCCCTTCCCGTACGGCGCTCGCGCGGCGTCCGCAGCGCGTACGCCTCAAGAGCTATTTCGATCGGCTGGGCGCCGCCCGCCTGAGGCGCGTGCGCGAGGCGCTTGAAGCGGCCGGGATGATCGCTGCGCGCGATGCTCTGCAGACCGAGGCGATCGTCGATCCCGGCTGGGCAACCATGTGGATGGCGCGCTTCAAGCCTTTCGCCGTTGGCCGCCTGCTGATCGTGCCGCCGTGGAGCCGCGAGCGGCGCGCAGGGTTGATGCGCCTCGTGATTCAGCCCGGACAGGGCTTCGGCACCGGCCATCACGCCACCACCTACGGTGTGCTGCGGACGCTCGACGAGCTTTGCGCGGCGAGCCACTTCAAACGCGCGCTCGACCTCGGCACCGGATCGGGAATTCTGGCCATCGCGATGCGCCTGCTCGGGGCGGACGAAATCGTCGCGCTCGAAATCGATCCGATCGCACTCGACAACGCGCGCGAGAACGGCGATCTCAATGGCGTCAGCCGCCATCTGCGGTTTTCGAACGTTCCGTTGAGTTCGCTGCGCGGCCGTTTCGATCTGATCACCGCCAACATTCTCTCATCGACCCTGATCGAATTGGCGCCGCGCCTCAAACCGCGGCTGGCCGCGCACGGCCGCCTGATCCTCTCGGGGATACTGGCGCGCGAGGCGCCGCAGGTAATCGCCGCGTATCGCCCGGAGCTGCGCTGCGTCGGGCGGCGGATCGATCGCGGATGGGCCACGCTGCTGATGGCCCGCACCTCGGCATGACGGGGCCAGCGGCGACGGATCGGCGGCGGCCGCCGCACTTCGCGATCACGCCCGGCGCGATCGCGAATGGCGCATCCGGCGCCGGCGAGATCGCACGCGTCGGTGGCGCCGAACTTCATCATATGCGCGACGTGATGCGGCTGGGCGCGGGCGCGGCAGTTGTGCTGATTGCGCCCGGCGGCGCGCATTACGCCGGCCGGATCACCGGCTACGCGCCGGACTATGCGATGGTCGCAATCGAATCGTTCGCCGCGGCGAGCGCGGACCCGGCCGCGATCATTCTGGCGCCCGCGATCATCAAAGGGCCGCGGATGGATTTCCTGATCGAAAAGGCCGCGGAGTTGGGCGCGGCGGCCATCTGGCCGCTCATCTGCGCCCGCGCGGTAGTGCGCGATCCCGGGGCGGAGCGCCTCGCGCGCTGGCGGCGGCTGGCGCTCGCGGCGGCCAAGCAGAGCCTCGCGCCGCGCACCGTCGAGCTGGGTGCGCCGCGCACCGTCGCGGTGATGGCCGCCGCGCTCCCGCCCGACACGCTGGCCCTGGTATGTGCCGAGGGCGGTGCGGCGCTCGGCACGGCTATCCGGCGCGCGGGTCCGCGCGCTATTCTGATCGCGTGCGGACCCGAGGGCGATTTCGCTCCGGATGAACGGGCCGCGCTCGACGCGGCCGGCTTCGCCGCGGTGGGACTCGGACCGCGGCGTCTGCGCAGCGAGACCGCCGCGCTTGCGGCGATCGCGATTGCGCGCGGCGCGCTCGACGAAATCGGTCGCGAGGCGTAAAAGCGGTCGTCCGGTTCGCGGGAATTTGACCCAACGATTTTTTGCCGTGCGAGGATAGTTACGCGGTGGCTTATAAATTCGCCTTTGTGATGGATCCGCTCGAGGCCATGCTGCCCGAGAAGGATACGACCTTCGTCTTCATGTTCGAGGCGCTCGCCCGCGGCCACCAGGTGTTCCATCTCGGGCTGGCCGGTCTGCATGCCGAGGGGCATCAGGGGTTCGCCCACGCCCGGCGCTGCGCGGTCGCCCGGACGCCGCCGCATACCCGCTATCTCGACGAGGGCGCGCAGTACCGGCTGGAGGATTTCGACGCGATCTTCATGCGCAAGGATCCGCCCGCCGACGATAACTATCTCTACGCCACGATGCTGCTCAGTCTGGCCGATCGGCGCCGCACCTTCGTGCTCAACGAGCCGGCCGGCTTGCGCGAGGCCAACGAGAAACTCTACGCGCTCAATTTTCCCGGCGCGATTCCGCCGACTATCGTCACCTACGAGATTGCCAAACTCAAACGCTTCATGGAGGCGCAGGGCGGCGAGATGATCGTCAAGCCGCTCGACGGCCACGGCGGCGAGAGTATTTTTCTGGCCCGCGCGGGCGATCGCAATCTGAATCCGATCCTCGAAGCGGTGACCCGTTTCGAGAGCCGCGCGATCATGGGCCAGCGCTATATCCCCGAGATTCGCAACGGTGACAAGCGCCTGATCGTGCTCAACGGCGAGCCGCTGGGCGGCACGCTGCGGGTGCCGCGCGACGACGAAAACCGCGGCAATATCCACGTCGGCGGCAATTGCGTCAAGGCCGAGGTTACCCAGCGCGATCGCGAGATCTGCCGGATGCTGCGGCCGCGACTGGAGCGCGACGGGCTCTATTTCGTCGGCCTCGATATCATCGGCAATTACCTGACCGAGGTGAACGTCACCAGCCCGACCGGGATCCAGGAGATCGATCGGCTCGACGGCGCGAACCTCGAAGCGCGGGTGATCGATTTCGTCGAGGCGCGGGTCGCCGCGCTGCGCTGAATCTTTCGCCGCGCGCGCCGGCGCCGCCCGGCTTGCAACCGGTGGTCTGGATCGGTAGCAATGAAAGGCCGTAGAATTCCCGTAGCGCCCCGCGGCGGGATCCGCATGGCGGTGGGCAGGTAGCTCAGTCGGTAGAGCAGAAGACTGAAAATCTTCGTGTCGGCAGTTCGATTCTGCCCCTGCCCACCAATAAGAATTGCTCCGTCGAGCGGTCAGCTTAACCCTTTGCGGCGGAGACCAGGGCGGGCAAGTCGAGTTCGAGCAGGTCGCCGACGCGCTCGATAGTCACATCGGGAACGGGATATTTGGCCACCTCGGCCGCGTCGGTCGCGTAGTGGCCCTGGCGCGGAAAGACGGTAGTCACTCGCGCGCCCCAGATCTGTTTTACCGCATCGAGAATGCGCACCTTGTCATCGACGAATACGTAATGCGCGGCCGGATAGCGCGCGGCGATATCTTCGACCTCCAATTCCTTGTGGATATAGATGAGGACGTTGCCGTCGAAGACTTCGTACAGGCCCGAGCGATGGACCTTGAGCGGCTGAAAGACCACGTCGCCGTCGCTGACGATGACGGTACGGCCGAATTCCTGGCAGCGCTCGACGACGTCGAGCGAGTTCGGATAGAGCCGGTTGGCGAAGGGATAGTTAATCAGGAAATCCGAGACTGTGAGTATATGGAAATCGCGCGGATACTGAACGCGGTAGCGCTGCAGCGCGCCGAGGTAATCAGCGTAGCCGAGTTGCGCGCGCAACTCCTCGAACAGTTCCCAGTACTGCTTGCTCTGCTCGGAGCCGACCGCATTCTTGAGATGGCGCATGAGGTCGGCCTGCACGCGGTCGTTGTCGAGCAGGGTGTTATCGACGTCGAAAAGAAAAACCGTCTGGTCGGAAGGCATCCGTAATCTCCTGCGCGCCGGCGCGCCGTTGGCGCGGGCCAACGCGCTCGCGACGCCGCATGATTATCGGATCATCGGCCGGACCAGTAAATGTTTCGCCGGGCGCGGCGCCGATCGCGGCGACAAGTTTATGAAAGAGCCAAGTCATTTCGAGCGCAGCGAAGGATCCCGATCCGGAACCCATTCGCTGCGCTCAGGGTGACCGAGCCGAGTGCGGCTGCGCGGCGCTCAGACCAAGCCGTAGAGTTTGGCGGCGGTGTCGTGGACGATCTTGCGCAATTGTTCGTCGGGCAGCGTGCCGAAGCGCTTGGCGACGATCTCCTGCGAGCGCGGAAAGGTCGCCGCGGTATGCGGATAGTCCGACGACCACATGATGTTGTCGGCGCCGAAACGGTGCAGCGAGTCGACGAAGATCGGGTCGGCGATGAAGGTCGCATAGACCTGGCGCTTGATATAGTCGCTGGCGCGCAGCGGCAGCTTCATCCCGCCGACCGCGCCGAGGCGGTTCTGCACGGTGTCGAGCCGGTACATGAAGTAGGCCATCCAGCCCACGTCGTTCTCGGCCGAGACGATGCGCAGGCCGGGAAATTTCTCGAACACTCCGCCGTAGACCATCACCGACAGCGAACGCTCGATCTGATGATGCAGCGTGGCGAGCGAGAGCAGGAAGCCGCGACCGCTGGTGGGATTGGCGCCGGTGCCCTGGCGCGCGGTCAGGATATGCAGCGACAGCGGCATCGCGAGACTCTGCGCGGCGGCCCAGAAGGGTTCGTAGTCGGGATGGCTGTAAGGCCGATCGTCGGGCGCTTCGGCCCAGATCATCGCGCCCTTCATACCCTGGCGGGCGATGCGCTCGAGCTCGGCGACCGCGCCGGGGATGTCTTCGAGGGTGATCAGGCCGAGCGGGACCAGGCGCTTGAGGTCGTGGCTGCAATACTCGGTCGCCCAGTCGTTGAAGGCGCGAAAGCAGGCCGCGCGCAGCGCGGCGTCGTCGAGTCCGAACAGCGGCATCCCCATCGAGGTGTAGATCACTTCGGCCTGCACGCCGTCGCGATCCTGGTCCTTGATGCGGTAGGCGGGATCCCACACGCTCTTGGGCGCGGCGTCGAAACCGCGCTTGTTATGCTCGGGCAGTTCGGCCGAGGGTACACCGGCGCCGAAGAAACCGGCCACGGCCATCGGGGTGATATTCTCACAGATGAAGAACTCGCCCTCGCGTCCGCCGAGCCCCTTCATGGTGCGCGGCGCGCGATCGCGAAAGCGGTTGTCCATCCGCTCGCCCCACATACTCGGCGGTTCGACGAAATGGGAATCGGCGGAGATAAGACGATAGTTGGCCATGCCCTGCCCTCCTTGATGGTTCGCGCCGGCGCAGCGAGCGGCCGGTCGTGACGCAAAGCCGCCGGGCGCGGCGATGTGCGAGCGCGGCAGCGGCTGACGGCATCGTAGCGCGATGCCGCCCCATCTCTATTAGCGCTGGCGATGGGCGGCCGCAAGAAAAACTTGCGTCGGGCAGGCGCGACGAATCACTTAATGCAGCCGGAGGGCTGAACGTTCCAGATTGAGATTTCGGCGAACCATGAGTTACCGGCGCAGTCCGGATTGACGTCATAGAGATTAAATTTGAGGTTGTCCGACGCCTCGACGTTGACCACGCGGTTGTAATTGTCGTGAAGATCAATCGTGACGCCGTACGATTGCGATCCACCGTTCGGATTTACCACTTTGCCGGAGAACACATAGTTGTAATTGCTTTCTGGCACCCTGCCAATGCATGGCCGACCGGGTCCGGCCTGCGAGCATCCGATGTAAATGCCGCCCATGCCATTACTTTCGACGTCAAAATTGCCAACACTGTTATGGCTCGCACCGTCGATCCACACGCCGTAGCGATCGTTACCCGTGATCGTGCCGCTCTGTAGAAGATTCTGCGCTCCCTGCACGATTCTCACGCCGTCGGTCAAGTTACCGGTAGACGAAAAAAGTGAAATGTCGGCCCGCTGGGCGCGGTTCAACAGCACGCCGGCATCGCTGTTGGCGGTTACCGTGAAGTTATCCACCAGGGCGTTGGCGGCGTCGATTTCGATGCCTTCGCCGAATTTCTCGATCGTCGCGCCTTCGCCCTCGATGAAGACCCCCGACGCCGTTGGCTTGACGTGTATTCCGTCAGCGTCGGTATTGCCGGAGATCGTATGTGTATTGAGATTGAGGACGACGTTGGGCGCGGTAATTACCAGGCAATCGCTGCCGGGCGTGGCGGCGGCGTAGAGATCGCTGTCGACCTCGTAGAAGCCGGCTTTGGCGATCTTCGTGCAACTGGTAATGCAGTTGGCGCAACTGGCGGTCGGATCGTTCGCCGGTTGCGCCGACGCGGCTCGCGTTCCAACAGATATCCAGACGGCGCCAATCATCAGGAGGAGACGCGTCGCGCGTCGGATGAAGTTGACAATCGGGCCCAGCCCGGTCGATTCGTGCAATCGGCTCAAGCGGTCCTCGTAAAATGGCGAATGGCGGCGAGGTGTGCCGCACGTTCCACCATAGAAGATAGTAAAGGGCTTTATAGCAGAAGAGCGACAGGAATGGGAAGCTAGCCTGCGGAGTCCTCAAAATGGGCGTCAGGCCGGTCTGAAGCCAGCGAATACCGCAAAGATCCCGTCGCGCCAGGAGCATTCGACCGCGTCGAAGCCGGCTTGCGCCAGCCATTGGAGTTGCGCGGCTAGCGGCGCGGGTCGATCGAGCTTCATCCGCTCGAGCGCCGCGGCCAGGTCGGCCTCACTGACGCCCAGGTGGCGGACCCGGCGGACCCATGACTCGTGATTGAGGCGATCGAGCGCGGGAGTCGCACCGGCAACCTGATCGGCGTTGACGAACAGGCCGCCGGGCTTGAGCGCATCGCGAATCCGGCCGAAGAGCGCGCGTTTGGCGGGGTCCTCGAGATGATGGATCGAGAGCGCCGAGACGATCGCATCGTAGGGTCCGTCGAGCGCCTCGCGGGCGTAGTCGGCGGTGACGAAGCGGACGCTAACCGGCTGGCCGGCAAAACGATCGCGCGCCCGATCGAGCATCGCGGGCGCGACGTCGACCAGCGTCAAGCGGGCATGCGGCAAAGCTGCCGCGGCGAGCGCCGCGAGCAGTCCCGTGCCGGCGCCCAGATCGAGCAGGTCGCATCCGCCGCCGGCCGCGGCCCCGGGCGCCATGCGGATTAGTTCGAGCGCCGCGGCGTAAAAATCGTCGAAGCGTGGGATCAATTGGCGCCGCGCACGATCGTAATTGGTGGCGGTCGAGTCGAAGGCGCTTTTGATTGAGGATTCCATCGTTGCGCTGGCACCTGCCTGCGCCAATTTAACGCCGTCGGGCAGGCGGCGCTATCGCCCGACGATCCGGCGGCCAATCAGCGCGCGCTTGACCGATGGCGCGAATCGCGCGTAGCGGTAGAGTTCGCCGCGCAACGGACAGTCGAGGAGGTGCGCATGACGCCCCAGGAGACGCTCTCCGCCTATATGAGCACCGCTTTCCCCAAGAGCGCGAAGCTGCGCGACGGCACGATGATCGTCCTGCGCCCGCTCACGCCGGACGATCGCGACGAGGCGTGCAAATTCTTCGAGCGCGTGCCGGAGGATGATCGCGCCTTTCTCAAGGAGGATGTGATAAATCGCCGCGAGGTCGAAGCCTGGCTCGACCGGATCGATCCGGCGACCGAGACGGTGATCGTTGCGGCGGCAGCGGGCACAATCGTCGGCACGGCGGTGCTGCGGCGCGAGGCGCAGGGCTGGGCCCGGCACGTCGGCGAAATCCGCGTGGTGGCCGATCCGGCGACGCGCCGGCAGGGCCTGGGCCACGTGCTGGCCGAGACGGTTTTTGCGATCGCGGTGCGGATCGGGCTCGAAAAGATGATCGCCCAGATGATGGCGAACCAGACCGGTGCGATCCGGGTCTTCGATCTGCTCGGCTTTAGCGCCGAGGCGACGCTGCGCAATCATGTCAGGGATCGCAACGGGCATAAGCACGATCTGTTGATTATGGCGAACGAGATCGAGCAATCGCGCGAGGCGACCACGGTCGATTCCGAGACGGCCTTTATCCCGCGGCCGCGCTGACTGACGCGAAGCGGCGCACTTAGGGCGGCGCGCGCGAAGCGGCTCAGATGAGTGGTCCGCGGCGGGTGCGGCCGAGATGGGTATAGGCGCGCTGGGTGGCGACGCGGCCGCGCGCGGTGCGGGCGATATAGCCCTGCTGAAGCAGATAGGGTTCGTAGACCTCGCCGATGGTGTCGGCCTCTTCACCGACCGCCGCCGCGAGGCTTTCGACGCCGACCGGACCGCCGTCGAACTTGTCGATAACGGCGGCCAGGATCGCGCGGTCCATGCCGTCGAAACCGCATTCGTCGATTTCCAGCAGCTCGAGCGCGGCAAGGGCGACTTCGCGCGTGACGATCGGCGCCAGGTTGACCTGGGCGAAATCACGCACGCGGCGCAACAGCCGGTTGGCGATCCGCGGCGTGCCGCGCGAGCGGCCGGCCATCTCATGCGCGCCGCTGTCGTCGAGCCGCACGCCGAGCAGGCTGGCCGAGCGCCGGACGATCTCGGTCAGCTCCGCGCGCGCGTAGAAATCGAGATGGTAATGCTGGCCGAAGCGATCGCGCAGCGGTGAACTCAGCAGACCCGAACGAGTGGTCGCGCCGACCAGCGTGAAGGGCTTGACCGCCAGACGCATCGAGCGCGCGCCCGGCCCCTTGCCGACGACGATATTGAGCTCAAAATCCTCCATCGCGGGGTAGAGCACCTCTTCGACCTGGCGCGCGAGGCGATGGATCTCGTCGATGAAGAGCACGTCGCCCTCGTCGAGGTCGTTGACGATCGCGGCCAGATCGCCGGCACGCTCGATCGCCGGGCCCGAAGTGGCGCGCAGGTTGACGCCGAGTTCGCGCGCGATGATATGGGCGAGCGAGGTCTTGCCGAGCCCCGGCGGTCCCGAGAAGAGCACGTGATCGAGCACCTCGGCGCGCTGGCGCGCGGCGGTGATCGACATGCCAAGGATTTTCTTGAGCCGCTCCTGGCCGACGAAATCGCCGAGCGCGCGGGGCCTGAGCGAGAGATCGAAGGTGCGCTCTTCGGCGTCCTCGGGCGGTGGGGAGAGCGCCACGCCTTCGCGATCGCGCTTGACGTTGCGGCGGCGCTCGCCGGCGCGCGGGTCGGCAGCAGCGTCGCCGGCTTCGGCGGCGGATTCACTGCCTTCGGCCGCGGAATCATCCTCGGCGGCGGACAATTCCGGGCTGGCGGTCACCGCGATCACCGGGTTGATCTCGCGGCTATTTTTCACCGAACAGCACCGCGAGCGAATTGCGGACCAGGGATTCGAGATCTTCATGCGTCGCGCCAGCGCCCGCCGCGTCGACCGCGCGCTTGGCCTCGGCCGGCTTGTAGCCCAGGTTGACCAACGCGGAGAGCGCGTCGTCGAGGATCGCGTCCGGGGCCGCGTGGCCGTTGGCGGAAGTCGCGGCCGGCGCGGGAACGGCAAACTTGAGCGCCGCAATCTTGTCGCGCAATTCGCGCACCACGCGCTCGGCGACCTTCGGACCGACACCGGGCACCGCGTCGATCCGCTCGACATCCTCATGCGTCACGGCGCCGGCCAGATCTTCGGGCGAGAGCACCGAGAGGATCGCCAGCGCAAGCTTCGGGCCGACGTGCTGCACGCCGAGCAGCAGATCGAAGGCCTGCTTTTCGGGCGCGCTGACGAAGCCGTACAAGGTGATCGCATCCTCGCGCACGACCTGGCGAATTTCGAGCTCGACCGCGCCGCCCGGCGCGGGCGTGCGGTAAAAGGTCGTCAGGGGAACGTGAACCTCATAGCCGACGCCGCCGGTCTCGACCACCAGCCGGCCGGCCTCGCGCAGTTTCACCCGGCCCGCAAGCGAAGCAATCATGAGCCGCGCGCCGCCGCTATTTTGCGCGCCGTGGGCCAGGCCTTGCGCACGCGCGGATCGGGCTGCGGGATACGCTCGCGATAGAGATGGCAGAGCGCGATCGCGAGCGCGTCCGACGCGTCATCGGCGAGCGCGATCGCCGGGTCGAGTTTGAGCGTGCGGCGCACCATCTGCTTGACTTGCCGCTTGTCGGCGCGGCCGTATCCGGCGACCGAGAGTTTCACGTCGGTGGGGGTGTACTCGAACAATTCGAGTCCGCGATGCGCCGCCGCCAGCATCGCCATGGCGCGCGCCTCGCCGAGCGTAAACGCGCTCTGGATATTGAGCGCGACGAAGCTGCGCTCGAGGCTGATGACGGCGGGCGAGTATTGGTCGATGAGTTTGATCAGATTATCGTAGATGGCGGCCAGGCGTTTGGGTCCGCGCGCCGCCGCATGCGGACGAATCGTGCCCGCCGCGACGTAGCGCGACTCGCCTTCGCGCTCGATCACTCCGTACCCAGTCAGCGCATTGCCCGGGTCCACGCCGAGTATCCGCATACCCCCACCTCGTCCCGCACCGCTTGCCGCCGCCCGCGGACTTGAGTCCGCATCGCCGCCACTTGCGCCGATCTCGCTGCGCGCCGGCGCCGCATACATACCGCGCCCGACGGATCGAATCCTCAGGCGGCGGAGAACTGCGCCATCACTTCGTCGTCAATATCGTAATTGGCCGCGACGCTCTGCACGTCGTCATGGTCCTCAAGCTCTTCGATCAGCTTCAGGACCTGCTCGGCCGCATGGCCGGAGACCTTCACGGTATTCTCAGGCATCAGGGTGACTTCGGCGTTGGCGATTGCGATCCCGGCCTTTTCGACCGCGTCGCGCACGGCGGCGAAATTTTCCGGCGCGGTCATTATCTGGTAGCCCTCGGCCTCGCTGAGCACGTCGTCGGCACCGGCCTCGAGCGCCAACTCGATGACCTTGTCCTCGTCGGCGGCGCCGCGCTCGACCGAAATGACGCCGCGCTTTTTGAACATCCAGGCCACGCATCCCGACTCGCCGAGATTGCCGCCGTGGCGCGAGAGCAGGAAGCGCAGGTCGGCGACCACGCGATTGCGATTGTCGGTGAGGACGTCGGCGATAAGCGCAACGCCGCCCGCGCCGTAGCCTTCGTAGGTAATCTGTTCGAGCTGGCCGCCGCCCAGTTCGCCGGTGCCCTTTTTGATCGCGCGATCGATATTATCGTTGGGCATCGACTGCGTCTTGGCCGTGGTGACCGCGGTGCGCAGGCGCGGATTAGCGTTGAGATCGCCGCCGCCGAGGCGCGCCGCGATGGTGATTTCCTTGATCAGCTTGGTGAAGAGCTTGCCGCGCTTGGCGTCGCGGTCGGCCTTCTTGTGCTTGATCGAACTCCACTTGGAATGACCCGACATCGAATGAGCCTCCGGGGGCCGCCTCACGGGCAGTTCCCGTTCTGGCCGAGAGCGTAGCATAGACGGCAGTGCGGGTGGGAGTACTCAGGCAGCGATCGCCGCGGAGCCCATCGGCGCCGCTGCCGCCGCGCGCTCCGCTGATATTATAATGCGCCAGCGATGAAGATTTCGTACCCGCGACTGATCCTGTCCGGCGTGCTGGCGTGCGCCACCGCCGGATGCTTTTATCCGCCGGCGCGCAAGGCTCCCGACGATACGCACGACCGGGTCGTGCTGGCGATCCCGTTCGATCTCGCGTGGGACGCCGTCCACACGGTAATCGCCGCCAACGCGTACCGCATTATCGCCGAGGATCCCAACAACGGCATCATCGAAACCCAGGCGGCCGGCGGCTTCACGCTCAAGGACGCCGATTGCGGCAAGCTGAGTGCGATCGCTCTCGAGTACGCCGCCGAGCCCACCCCGATGTCGTCCGCAGTCTATAATTTCGCGATTAAACCGCACGGCAACGAAGCGACCGTCATCACCTTGCAAGCGGTCTTTACCTCCCCGCTGCAGGTTCCGATCCATCCGATGACCGCCGAACAATGCGTTTCGCGCGGCGTGGAAGAGACGCGCATCCTCAAGGCGATAGAAAAGCAGGCACGCCGGGAGCATCGGCCGGAGTTCAAACCACCGGCCGGCTAGCGCGGTCGCGGCGTGTGGATCGTCAGTGCGTCACCGCCGCGTCAGATCCCTCCGGCACCAGCACCGCGCTCGGAATGATCGCGGCGCGCCCGCCCGGCGGCCGCCACGACAGATGCATCGCGGCGTCGCCGGCAAGATTACGCTCGCCGGCTTCAATCCGATGCGCTCCGGCGGTCAGATAGACGTACCCCGAGCCGAAGCGCCAGGTCTGATCCCCCGGGTCAGGAATCACCGCTTTGCCGTCGATGAACAGCCAACCCGAATCATCGACCACGATCCCGAACACATAAATCCCCGCCCGCGGCGCGATAATCTTGCCGCTCCAGCTCACGAACGACGGCACCGGCAACGCGCCAAGCCCGGCCACATCGTCGAAATCGATTTGCGGATCCACGCGTACGATATGCGGCGGAAATCGATACGGCGGGAGCCCGCGATAGTAGCGGCCGAGCAGCCCGTGCGCACCGGCGGCGACCGGATTTCGCGCGGTCAGCGCGCCCAGCATCGGCACACCGGCCAACGCAATCGCGAGAACGATCGCGCCCGCGAGCGTAGCGCGCCGCCGCAGCGATCCGCGCGGGCCGACCTCGAGACGGCGCATCAGTAGTGCCGCCGCGCCAATCCAGACGAGCACGAGCGGCCATAGCTGCGCGCGGCCGGGCAGCCCTAGTATTCCGCCCAGGTTGAACGCGGTCGACTCGTCCATGATCGCACTTCCACCGAAATACGCGTCGCGATTATAGGCGAAATCGCCGCGCAGGTAGGCCGGCCAGATAAACTCCCGCAGGGGATTCGCATACTCATAAGGGAAATGAGGTTCGATCGCGGTCGCCGCGAGCATCGCGAACGCCGACACAACCGCGAGCAGGCCGAATAGCCAGTTCCATCCAGCGGGAAGAAACGCCAGCGTGAATACCATGAACGGGATTGCGGCGACAATCTGGCGCGGACCGACCGCCGTGCCGCCGCCCCACGAAACGATCGACTCGCCATACGATGCGTTGAACAGGACCATCAGAACGACTGCGCAAAGAGTTACGGCGAACTCCGCGCGTAACCGCTGGCGCAGAGCAAAGAACCCAAGCGCCGGAAGCGTAAGGATCAGCACCGGGTTGCAGAAAAAGAGACCGCGCTGCGGATCGCAAAGAATCTTCCACAGAATTCCGGCCTTCGGATAGGTCACTCCGACAAAGCCCGCCGCCTGCTCAGGAAACTGGCTATTGCCGGCCATCTTGTAGGCCTGATAACTCAAAAAGAAAAAACTGCCGAAGGCTCCGCGGTTATACGCGAGCAGCAGCGTCGCCACGGCCCCCGCGCCCAACGCAAAGGCGCCCGCGTGGCGCAAGTTGCGCATTCTAAACAACGCAAAGAGCGCTAGCGGAACCGCGATTACGATCGCGGGAAAATCGCACAGCACCGCCCATCCGGCGAGAAACCCGGCAATCAGGGAACGGCCCGCGTCGCCATCGTCGCGATAGGTCGCGAGGAGGTAGAACGAAATAAACGCGCAGGCACCCGCGATCGGCTCGCCGGTCATCTCGGTGGCGTAGGGAAACATGATCGTCCCGACGGCCAGCACCAGCGCCAGCGCGACGCCCCGCTCGCGCGTGGCGCCGGCAAACCGCGCGCATCGGTACATCACCACGCACAGCAGTGCGACGATCGCGCTGGTCGAGAAAACGATCGTCAGCCAGGTCGTCAGGGCCCAATAGAGCGCCTCGTGATTCGCGGCGACCGGCGACAGCACACTGGAAAACAATAGCCATTGGAGCAGTCCCGTGAGCGACCCACCCGGCGCCTTGACGGAATAGTAATGGCCACCGTAGGTAATAATATCTGCCGTGTTGTACCCGCAGTAGCCATCGATCCAGAGCGTGTGCCGTTCGATGATCGCGCGCATCAGATCGAAGCGCGCGGCAGTACTCTGATCGGCACCTTGATAAAAATAGGCGAAGCTGAAAAAGGCGGTGAGAAATAGGGTCCGCTCGATCCGCCGGCCATTCATGTCACTATCGGGCATACGAGAGCGCAGCCTGTTCAGGCGGCGTCGATACCGCCGCGGCGCGACGGTCGCGGCGACCGCACCGGTGCCGGCGGCGCGAAGGTTGTACCAAACGCCCACCATCCCGCGGCCGCTCCGGCGCTTAGAGCCAGAAACACCGCGACCAGCGACCAGATCCGACCGATCGGACCGGCGACTTCACTCTTGCGAATCTGTTCGAGATCGAAGACGTGCGCATCGCCCGGCGGCGGACCGGCCACCCGCATCACGCTAGCCTCGCGAAACAGCGCCCGCCCGCGGGTCAAATTCATGTAGCCGCCGAGCCTGAGCGCCAAATCAACGTCCGCGCCCTTGGGACCCACATGCAGGTACAGGCCAATCCTCTGCCAATCGTGCATCTCTTTAAGGTCCGCCGACATGATACCATCTTCGAGAATACTAATCGTAGCGCCGACGAAATACTTCGACACATTCTCGGTACGCGCCTCCACACTGAGATAGTACCAACCCTCGGTCAAGGTAATGGTCTGCACCCACCGTGCGTCATTGTCGTGCAGCGTATTAATCTCGAGTTCAGCCGACTTGTCGAGCTCCGCCGGATGCCACGTGTAGGTTGTCGTGCCGGGCGATTGAATCCAGCCGTCGGTTCGCCAACCGTCGCATGAATCACCGGAACCGCGACCGAAATCGCCATTGTTGAGCAGAGGTTTACCCGCGTCAGAACTAAACGCCGGCCGCGCTCCGCTCAGCCACGCGGCGATTATCACAAAGACAATCGCAACCGGGCGAGCGCGCCGATGGTTCCGTTCGCTGATCAGCATCGCCGTCAAATCCAATTGCGCAATCCGGGCCCTTCAAGCCACATGCGAGCGTAGTAACCGGACCGAGTGATTGGGAGTGCCAGCCATACCGGAAGAAAGTATATGAAAGCGGCTGCCGCACCGATCAGGAAAACGCCGGCCACGAAGCGGTTCGCGGCACGCTGCGACGTGATAGTGGCGACGTAAATTAGCGCCAGGACGATCGTTGGCGACAAACCCGCCATTATCGGTGGAACAAACCACAGCAGTCCCAACAGCATTGCCGCCAGTGAAAGCAACGCGTAGTTCGTCGTGGTCCGATCGCGGAAAAGCAGGAAGACATAACCAATTCCCACAATTATGGAAGCGATCGTCCGGGCGTTCATCGAAAGTGTAATTGGTGTCCACGCAAATTTATAGGTATCAGCAATATGCGCGAAGCCAACGGTTACCGCAGTCAGGACCGAAAGCAGTATGGCCGCCGATTCCCACGTCTCGCATTCGCCCCGGCACAAATCGGCAATCACTGCCGCCAGCGCCAGATAGCCGATATAAACCGACGGCATATAGTGATACAAAAATAGTATTCGGCCGATTGGTATCCAGATGACAAAGTAGGCGAGATAACTAATCACGATAAACGTGCGCGTGACGCCGGGACGCTCGAGAGCGCGCACTGCCGTAATCGTTATCGCCGGGATCACGGCCCACCATAGAATTGGATTGCCGGCGCCCCAGATGGTCGAGACGTCGCCTTTATTCGGGAAATTCTGCCAATATGCCACCGGCCGCAGCATCAGTGGCCAGCTCCACCAGGGTGAAGAGTACGGATGAGTCGCGGTCGAAACGCTCTTCTCATACCACATCACGTCTTTGTAGTAGTGAAATAGATCTTCGATACCGCCCCACCATCCAAGGTAGTAATGCGGCAGAAAACATGCGAGGTAGAACAATGATGCAACCGATCCGACGATGGCGAGGGCGCCGGCAACGCGCCAATAGTCGACGCTCCGATCGATTGGCGGCGCGGCTTCCCGCTCGGGCCGCATCAGGGTGAAGACCACGAACCCCGTCACCAGGAGAAACGTTATTCCCGGCACGTAAAGTTTGGAGCCGAGACAGAGCCCGAGCGATACGCCCATCGCCAGCAACGTGCGGCGGCGGTCGCGCAAGTCCGTATTTTGCATGAAACGAAAGAGCAGCACGTAGGAAACCGCGGCAAACGTCAAGTAGACAATGTCGATAACCGCGATACGCGAATCGACCAGATACAGACCGTCGCACATCACGAAACCGGCTGCGAACGCCGCCGCCAGACGCGAATGAAACATCCGGCGCGCGAGCAGATAGGTCACCGGAATGAGTATCGTGCCGAGCGTCGCGACGCCCAGCCGCCAGGCCCACGGATGGTCGCCGAACATGATGATGCCGAGCGCGCTGATCAGCTTGGCCAGCGGCGGATGCGGATCGAGGAAGTTCTCCGCGCGCAGGTAATGACGCGCCTGGCCGACGAAATGGACCTCGTCGAAGACCAGTTCCGCGGGATGATTGAGATTCCAGAAGTGCAGCACGGCCGCCGTCGCCGTGAAGATCGCGAGCATGACGCTATCGATTCGCCGCCATGCGATTGGCGCCATAAATTCGGCCGGTGCGGTTTGCGGCCGTAACCCGCTTCGCCCGGGCGCGAGCCGCGCGCGGAGCCATTGCTCGCCCGCCGCCGCGGGTTGCGAGGCAATCGCCGTCGGCTCCGCCAAAGACTTAGTGACGGCCGCCGCACTTGCCGCGGCCTGGCCAGCGACGCCCTTCCAGCCGTAAGCGGCCGCGAATGCGAAGGCGATGACGTCGAGTGCCGACACCGCCATCGCGAACGGATCGCGCCCATCCATGAACACCACCGTGCGCAGCGTATAAAGTACATAAGCGAGGTTGGCGAAGCAGGTCAGCGTGAGGATCGCGAACACGGCGAGCATTGCGGGTTCCTCGAGCGCGAGCGGCACCGCAAAGACCACCGCGGAATAGAGGTAGCGCTCATGCATCCGCGGCGCGACGATAAAAAATCCGTAGAGCGCGATAAACGATGCGAAGAGGAGGTTGCGCGGGCTCGCATTGCGCAACAGTATCGCCGCCACGTAGGCGTACAGCGGCACCAGCAGCGCCATGCCGATCGTGAAACACGAGACGCCGAGAAAAGTAGTGGTATCGGACTGGCGAATTCCGCCGAGCAGCGCGATCAGGTTGAACGCGTTGACGGAGGTCTCATGGTAATAGGCGGCGCCCGAAGTATAGAGCTGTGGCAGCCAGGTCCACGGATGACCGGCCTGAAACGGCGCGACGGCGATCACGATCAGCGCGGTAAAGGCCAGGCCGGCGCGCCACCATGCGCGCGGACTCAGGCGCATCAGCGTCCACAGGCCAAGTACGGGTAACAGCGTCAGAGCCTGCGGTTTGATCAACACGGCTAGCGCGGCCAGCGCCCAGCCAATTTCAAATTCCGCCTCGAGGATCAGCGCGACGCTCAAGAGCATCGCCAGGGTCAGCACGGAATCGGTCTGCCCCCACACCACCGAGTCGAAAAGCAAAGCGGGGTTGAGCGCGACCATCACGAGCGCGGCCCACGCCGAGAGCGGCCGCCCGAACCGGCGCATCGAGATGTAAACGATCAGCGCGAGGACGAAATCGCCCACGAGCGCGGGCATTTCGACGATAATGC
The DNA here is from genome assembly GCA_035534935.1 of Binataceae bacterium (SeqCode). Lineage (GTDB taxonomy): Bacteria > Desulfobacterota > Binatia > Binatales > Binataceae > JADMIL01. The sequence goes on along the minus strand of DATLRA010000098.1, from coordinate 18,623 downwards.
GCAGCGACTCGCCGTTGTCCGCACCGATCAGATGGGCGAACCATCCGGCCGCCCACAATAGATAGAGGTAGCCGGGTGGGTAATCGATGAAGTAACCCGGCTCGTACATCCGCGCCGGACCGAGATCGGCAAGTTTGAGCGCCCACGCCTCGTAGGTGCCGACATCGACGCCGAAGCCGCCGAAGTAGACCAGCGCGCAGGCCTTGATGACGAAGAGCACTGCGAGCAGATAAATCGCGCGGCGCAAATCGCGATCGCGCGTGCCGAGCAGCGGACGCGCATGCAGCCATAGCGCGTAACCGACCAGCACCGTGAGCATCAGCCCGGCCAGCACTCCAGCCGGCTTGCGATCGGCGAGCGCCTCCGCGGCCGGCGCCGCGTGAGCGACTGCGGGTGCGGCAATCGCCATCACCGCCAGCACCAACCCCCATCGCGCCGCACGCGACGGCTTCGCATTGCCCAATGACACGTTCAGACTGGCTCCAGGCGCGCGCGCCAACTCCCCTGCCCCGCCGCGACGGGACTGCCGATCGACTCCCCACACCGCATCGCCACGCCGGAAACCTGACCTCCGCCATGACGCGCGCGATTAACATATCGTAGCGGCACGCCAAGATGAACGCCCATCGGGGCCATTGCGCGAGGCGCCGCGAATCCGGCGGTCGCGCGGCTGGCGGCGGCGCACATGCGCGATCTATGATGCGTTCGCACGCCACGGAGGCTAAAGGCATGAAACTCGTCCACGCCGCCTACGAACCTGCGGGCCCCGGCCCGTTTCCGACGATTCTCGCGATGCACGGGTGGGGGTCCAACGCGATGGATCTGCACGGGCTTGCGCCATTCATCGCCGACGGCCGCTTCCTGGTATTGTGCCCGCAAGGTTCGGTCGAGGTCGAAATCGGCGCGATCAACGGTTACGGCTGGTACAAAATGCGATTGGGCTCGAAGCCCGATCCCGACCTGGTCGACGCGGCGGCCGAGAGCCTGCGCATGTTCCTCGACGAAGCGAGCGAGCGCTATCCGATCGATCGGCGCAAGCTGGTGGTCGCCGGATTCAGCCAGGGTGGCATGATGGCCTACAACCTGGCGATCCGATGGCCCGAGCGGTTTGCCGCGCTGGTCGCGATTTCCACGGCGTTCCCCGAGCAACTGGCCGAGCGCGCGACCAATCACGCCGCGCTCGCGCAACTGCCGACGCTGGTTCAGCACGGACGGGCCGATGAGGCGATCGAACTGGCACGGGCGCGGAAATCGGTGGCGGCGCTGCGCGAACTCAAGATCCCCGTGGACTTCCGCGAATACGATTGCGGCCATGAAGTCGCCGCCGACGGCGTGCGCGATTTGTCGCAATTCCTGATCGAAAAGGTTGCCCCGCCGATCGTCGCGGGCTGAGGCGAGCGGCGCGCAGACGCGCGGTGGCCGCGCCGGAATCGATGCGCCGCGCGTGCTACGATTTTGCGCATGAGCGACGAAAACGATCGTCTCGCCGGGCAGTTCACGCGCCTGGCGGAAACCGTCCGCGAGCTGCGCCTGCGATGCCCGTGGGATCGCGAACAGAGTATCGCGAGCCTCGGCAAACATCTCATCGAAGAGGCTTACGAGGCGCTCGACGCGATCGAGTCGGGCGATCCGCACGCGATCGCCGACGAACTCGGCGACCTGACGGCGCAGATCCTGGCGATCGGCGTGATCGCGGAGGAACAGCAGCGGATGCGCATCGCCGGGATTTTCCAGGCGGCGGCCGACAAGCTCATCCGGCGCCATCCGCACGTCTATGGCGATACCGCGGCGGAAACGTCGGCCGAAGTCGTCGAGAATTGGAACCGGATCAAACAGTCCGAGCGCCGCGAAGCCGGTGCCGCATCGGCCCTCGACGGCGTGGCCCGCGCCCTGCCCGCGCTGATGCGCGCGGAAAAACTCGGTTCGCGCGCGCGGCAGGCCGGAATGGACTGGCGCGATATCCACGATGTGCTGGCCAAGGTGCGCGAGGAGATGGATGAGGTCGAGGGCGCTCTGGCCAGCAACGATCCCGACGCGGCGGCGGCCGAGTTGGGCGACATGCTGTTGGCGCTCGCCAACGCCCCGCGCTTTCTGGGCCGCAACGCCGAAGAGACGCTGCGGCGCGCCTGCGATAAATTCACCGGCCGCTTCGCAATCGTCGAGCGGATCGCCCACGCGCGCGGCCTTGATCTCGCCGCGATGTCACCGGCGGCGATCGACGCGCTCTGGCAGGAAGCGAAGCGCACCGCAGGAAAATAGCCTTTGGTCGACCGAAATCATCCGCATAAGGCGAGTGTATTCGCGGCGGTATATTGACCGCGATCGATGGGGCTGTTAGTTAGATGGACTTATGCCGCATATTCCAGTACATCCGTCGGCCGAAAAGCGCCATCGCCAGAGCCTCAAGCGCAGGGTTCGCAACCACGCGGTCAAAACCCGCGTGCGCACCGTGACCAAGGGTGCCATCGAGGCGATCGCTGGCAGCGACCAGGCCGCCGCCGAGGCCGCGCTCAAGCAAGCCATGAAGATTCTCTACAAGGCCGCGAGCAAGGGCACGTTGCGCAAGAACACGGCGGCGCGCAAAGTCGCGCGGCTCTCCAAGCGGTTCCATCGGTCGCAGGTCGCGGCCAAGGCCGGCGCCACCCAGGCTTAGTCGGCGACCGCGCGGCCGGCTCGCGCTCGCGAACCACGCACAATCTGTCCGGGCGCAGTCCTTATCCGCGCGCCGGATCCATCAGGTCGAGCAATAACCCGGCGACTGCCGGCTCGCGCTCGCGAATCATGCCATTTTTGAATTGCGCGTCGAGCTCCGTCGCCCGCCGATGGGCCCGTTCGAGCCGCGCGCGGCCGAAGCGCCGTGCGCCCTCGACCGCCCGCACGACCATCTGACTGCTCGGCGCGAGGCCGAGCGCGCCGGCGACTTCGGCCGCGCCCTTGCGCCGCTTAAGGACCGCCGCCGCGACCAGCATCCGGCGTAGCAGCGGGATGATCTCGACCGCCAGCATCTCGATCGAATCGCGGCCGGTGTCGGCCGCACGATCGAAGAGCGCGATAGTCTCGGCGGCATTGCCGCGGGCCACGCTCTCGGCCAGCTCGAATAGATCCGGGATGCGCCGCGCGGCCGGCTCGCTCAAATCCTCGCGATCGATCCGTGCGCCGTCGCCGCGGAAAATTGCCGCCTTGGCGAGCGCGTTGGCGATCGCCCCGAGGTCGCCGCCATGGCGCCCGACCAGCATCTCGGCCGCGCCCGGCGTGAGCTCAAGCTTGCGGTCACGCGCCAGAACCGCGGCGTATTGCGCGAGCTGATTGTCAAACGGGCGCATGCAGTTGACCACCGTGCCGGCCTGTTCGGCGGCGCGGCGGATTTTGGCCGGCGCGTTGTCGCGCTCGTAGAGCAGCGCCAGAATCACGGCGCTGCCGATGCGTCCGATTGCACTGATCAGCGCCGCCTCGTCACCGCCCGCCGTGCGGCCGCCCGACGGCGCGCCATCGTCTTCGTCGCCGTCGCTATCGGCCGTGGCGCGCGCGCGATGAGTTTTCATCACGCGGCAGGCGACCAGCCGGTGCGGCGCGAACAGGTCGGCGCCCTCGAGCTCGCTGATTACCGCGCCGTAGCCGTCGCCCGCGCCAACCTGGAAGGCGCGGTATTTATAGCCGTCGCGCCCCGTGCGCAGGCGCAGGCTCTCGAGCGCGTATTCGCGCAAAAAAGGATGGGGTCCGGCTATCAGATAGACAGGTATCGCGGCGCGCGCACCGCCGCGCAAAAACGCGAGCGCGTTCTCAACCGCCATCGGCAACGCTGACGCGAAGGCAATCGCCGTGGCGGCGCGACTTCATCGGCGGCCTAAAAGCCCTCGCTCATAGACGCGTACAGATTGGTCGCCAGCGTCTGCATCATCTGTTCTTCGGAGGCCGAGTTCTGGGTTTGCGCAACCTGGATATCGGTCAGATTCGCGATGTCCTGCGAACGCAGGTTCTGTTGCAGGAAGATCGGCGAAGTGGTGATGACCGATTGATCGACCACCGGCGCCTGCTCCGTGCTGCTGACACCGCGCGTGCTCCAGATGACCTTATGAGTGTGGGTGTCGATCAGCGTGGCGTCGGCGCTGATCGATTGTGAAAAGATCGTCGGCTCGCTGGCGGAATTGAAGGCCGCCGGGACTTGATCCGCGAACACGATTTCGCCGGTCAACACCAGGTCGGCGTCGGCCGCATTATCGACCAGCGCGAGGCGCTTGCGATCGGCGATTTCGTCGTCGAGATAGCGCATGAACTCATCGTTGATGCCGGTATAGCGCGACCGGTTGGCAAACTTCGCGACGTATATCGACTTCGCCGCGGGCGGCAATCCGCTGCCTTCGGCGGCGAAATGATAGCCGCAGCCGGCGGCGACGGCGGCGACCGGCGCAATTACGATAAGCCTGCGAACGGCCGCCGCGCAGCCGGCGAAAAGGCGGCGCGCGCGGCCGGCGAAAAGGCGGCGCGCGCGGCCGGCGGATTCAAGCCTGATGGGGTTTGGCGGGATTACTTTCCTCACCTTTTTCCTTTAGCTTCAGCCGTCCGGCCATCTGGTCGAGCACGCCGTTGACGAAGCGTCCCGATTCCTCGTCGCCATAAGTCTTGGCCAGCTCGATCGCTTCGTCGATCGTAACGCGGGCGGGAATCTCGTCGATATGCTGCAACTCGTAGAGCGCGAGCCGCAGAATGTTATGGTCGACGCGCGCGAGCCGGCCAATCGACCAATGCTCGAGCGCATCCGCAATCAGCCGGTCGAGCGCGATGCGTTCAATGCGCACGCCGTCGACCAGTTGCACGGCGAACTTGCGCGACCGATCGTCGGCCGGAAAGGCGTCGAAGAATTGCACCAGATCTTCGTTGGACGCGCCGCCGCGCAGATCGATTTGATAGAGCGCCTGGAGCGCTAGCTCGCGGCCGTTATGCCTGATTCCCATCTTGCGTTTCCGCCCGCGGGCATCCGCCCCAGGCTCCCTCGCGCGCGCGTGGCACGCCCGGCACCGTCAGCTAACGACCTTAAGCTGCGAGAACATGTGGCCGAGCTTTTCCTGCTTGGTCCGCAGGTACTCGATATTCCCGATATGCGGCACGACTTCGAGCGGCACGCGCGTGACGCTGACGCCGTAGCGCTGCAGGCTCTCGATTTTATGCGGATTGTTGGTCAGCAGGCGCACTTCGCCGACGCCCAGGTCGCGCAAGATCTGCGCGCCAATTCCGTAGTCGCGCAAATCATCCTTGAAGCCCAGTTCAAGGTTCGCTTCGACCGTATCGAGCCCCTGGTCCTGCAGGGCGTAGGCGCGAATCTTGTTGCCCAGGCCGATACCGCGCCCCTCCTGATGCAGATAGATGATCACACCGGCCTCGGACGCCATGATCTGCTTGATCGACACCGCCAACTGCTCGCCGCAATCGCAGCGGCTCGAGCCAAATACGTCGCCCGTGAGGCATTCCGAATGGAGCCGCACGAGCGCGGGCCGGCCGTTGCCGACCGCGCCCTTGACCAGCGCCAGATGCTCGCGGCCATCAACGATATTGCGAAATACGATCGCCTGGAGCGCGCCCTCGGGCAGCGTGAATTCACTTTCGCCGACGCGCTGGACCAGCAGTTCGTGCTTGAGCCGATAGGCCACCAGGTCGTGCACGAAGCAGACCGGCAAGCCATGCGCCGCGGCAAACTCGCGCAACTCGGCCAGATTGGCGGCCTCGCCGTCCTCGCGCAGGATCGCGCAGGTCACCGCCACCGGACGCATTCCCGCCAGGCGCACCAGGTCGAGCGCGCCCTCGGCGCGCCCCATGCGCATCATGACACCACCGTTGAGGGCCATCAGCGGCAGCACGTGGCCGGGCATCACGAGATTCTCGGGCCCGGATTTATCCGACGCCAGAACTCCGATCGTGCAAGCGCGATCACCGGCCGAGATTCCCGTGGTGACTCCGTCGCGCGCCTCGACCAGCGCGCCGGCCTGTTCAAGCACGTCGCCGCCCTGGCTGGCCGGGACCAGCGGGATACCCAGTTCGCGCATGCGCTTTTCGCCCAGCGCGACCGAGACCACGCCGCGCCCATTGATCACCATGAAGTTGACCAGCGCAGGCGAAATCTTTTCGGCCGCCATCACGAGGTCGCCCTCGGCGTCGTCGCTGTCGCTGGAGACCAGCACGGCCATTTGCGCGGAACGGATCTGGCTGAAGATGTCTTCCAGGTTGGTTGCGGACACGTCGCTATCTCTCCGGGGCAAATCCTAGCACCGCGTCCGGCGATCGCAAAAGCACCCCGTGCCGGGAATCTTTCCGTGGTTCATTCAGGTTCGCGTGCGCGACGCGAGCACTTGCGCTTCGAGCAGCCAGTCGCCGCCAATCTCCGTCGCGCGCAGATCGCTTAACCGGATCGAGCCGCGCACTTCACGCGCCATCAGGCCCGCTACCGCCGGCAGGCCGCATCCGAGGATGCGTGGGGCCAAAAAAAACGCCACCCGATCGACGACGCCGGCGGCCAGCGCGGCTCCGGCCAGATGGGCGCCGCCTTCGAGCAGAACTTTGGCCCATCCGCGGTGGGCCAATTCGGTCATCAATTCGCCGAGCGCGATTTTTCCGCCGCGACCGCCAACCGCGATCACTTCGACGCGCGCACCCGCATAGCGCCGCCGCGCGCGGGCCAGATTGGCCCGCGGCGTCACCAGAATCGTCGGCGCGGCCGAGCGATTGCGATAGACCCGTGCGGTGGGCGGCGACTTGAGCCGCCCGTCGATAATCACCCGCGCCGGGTCGCGTCCGTCCGCGACGCGGCAGGTGAGCCGTGGATTGTCCGCGACGATCGTCGCCGCACCGACCATTACGGCGTCGGCCTCGCGGCGCCATCGATGGACCAACTCGCGCGACGCGGGCGAACTGATCCATCGCGAATCGCCCCCTTCGGCGGCAATCCGGCCGTCGAGCGTCGCGGCGAGCTTGAGCGTCACGAACGGGCGGCCGCGCGTCACGCGCGTGATGAAGCCCTCGTTGAGCCGGCGGCATTGCGCTTCGAGCACGCCATCGGTCACGGCGATTCCCGCGCGGCGCAGGATCGTCAGGCCGCGGCCGCGCACTGGCGGATATGGATCGAGGCATCCGACCACCACGCGCGCGACGCCCGCCGCCACCAGCGCCGCCGCGCAGGGCGGAGTCTGCCCGCGATGGGCGCAGGGTTCGAACGTGACGTAGGCCGTTGCGCCACGAGCCCGATCGCCGGCCTCGGCGAGTGCGACGGTCTCGGCGTGCGGACGGCCGCCGGGAGCGGTCGCGCCGCGGCCGACGACCACCTCGGTGCCGTCGGGCGGATCGGTCGCGACAATTACACATCCGACCGCCGGATTGGGCGTGGTCAGGCCCAGACGCGCCGCGGCGAGCGCGAGCGCTTCACTCATGTAGCGCTCGTCGCGCGTAGGCATGTAGCGCTCGTCGCGCGTAGGCTGCGCAGCGGCGGTCAACGAAGATTGCGTCACGCCCGAGGGCGGACGCGGTGGTCTTTTCGCGCTTGCCACGGGTCGGGATTACGCGGCGGACTCGCCTTTTTTTTCTTTGAGGCGTTCGCCTTCGGCGATTACGCCCTTGCGCAGGCGGATCAGATCCTCGAGCTCGTGCATGAACTCGTCAATATCCTTGAACGATCGGTAGACCGAAGCGAAGCGTACGTAGGCCACCTGGTCGATCGCGTGCAGTTCGTTCATCACCGCAGTGCCGATAAACGAACTCGAAACTTCCTTGCCGCCGCGCTCGGCGGCCGCCGCCTCGATCCGGTCGGCGATCTGCTCGATGGTCTCCATCGAGACCGGCCGCTTCTCGCACGCGCGTTTGATCCCGGCGGTCAGCTTGGCGCGGTCGTAGGGTTCGCGCCGGCTGTCCTTCTTGACCACCACCGGCGCGGCCTCTTCGACTCGTTCATAGGTCGTGAAGCGCCGCTTGCATGCGGCGCACATCCGCCGGCGGCGGATCGTTGCGCCGTCGCCCGACATGCGCGAATCGACCACACGGTTACCGCGATCGCGGCAGAAAGGGCATCGCACGGTTAGAGTCTAGCGTTTTCGAACCGCCGAAAGCAGCGCCCGCCGGCGCGATGCCCTGCGGGCCTGATTGTCCGCGGCCCGCCCGCGCATGGCGCGGCGGCCGGGACCGTGATCGGCGGAGGCGGGTCAGGCGGGAGCTTCAGCTTTTGTGCGCCTCGATATAGCTCACGACATCCTTGACGGTACGGATTTTCTCCGCGTCCTCGTCAGAGATCTCGATTCCGTATTCTTCCTCCAGTGCCATCACCAGTTCGACGATATCCAGCGAGTCCGCACCCAAGTCTTCAATAAAGGACGCCTCCGGCGTGACCTCGTCGGCCGCCACTCCGAGTTGCTCGCTGATAATCTCGCGAACCTTTGATTCGACATCTCCAGCCATCGTCTTTTCGTTCCTCCTGCAAGCTCGGGCAGCGTCTGCCGCGGTGCTAATTCCTGACTTCGGCCGGGTTCCTCACCCGGGTTTGCGTCGCCCTCTCAATGCCGCCGTGCGCTAAGCCCGAGCGCGGATTCACGCGGGCACCGAAAGCAGCCTGAACCGGCAGCTTAGGGACTTGAGAGTGGCTAGGCAAGTTGCCCTGCCCTCGATCGATTCGACATCGGATCAGGTACGCCGTCAACCCTGAGCCTGAGTCCGCCTGTAATGACAATTCCGGCCGGCGCCGAGCCCCGATCTTCAGGCGCTGGCGGCCGTCTCCAGCGCCGCGACAGTCGCGCGAATCGCCGCCGCGTCCTCGCCGGCGCGGACCTTGACGTTGCGATTGATCCGGCGCATCAGGCCGGCCAGCACCCGCCCGGCGCCAAGTTCGACGGTCTCAATGATCCCGGTGGCGGCCAGCGTGGTCATCGACTCTTCCCAGCGCACCGACCCGGTAATCTGCTCGAGCAGCAGCGGCCGGACCCGCGCGGCGTCGCGATTTATCTCGGCGGTGACATTGGCGATCACGCCCACGCCCATCGGCGCGATCGTCAGCCGCTCGAGAATCGGCGCCATGCCGTCGCGCGCCGGCTGCATCAGCGGACAATGGAACGGCGCACTGACTTTGAGCTCGACCGCGGCGCCCGCGCCGCGCGCCTTCGCGCTTTCGAGCGCGCGCCGCACCGCACCCGCATGGCCCGAGACGACGATCTGGCCCGGCGCGTTGAGATTGGCCGGCACCGCAATTTCGCCGCCAACCGAGACCTCGGCGCAGATTTCGCGCACCGCGGCGAGATCGAGTCCGATTAGCGCAGCCATCGCGCCCTGCCCGGCCGGACACGCCGCCTGCATCAGGCGGCCGCGTTCGCGCACCGTGCGCAAGGCGTCACCGAGAGCGATCGCGCCGGCGGCGACCAGCGCGCTGTATTCGCCCAGGCTATGGCCCGCGGCGAGATCCGCCCTCACGCCAATCGCCGACTCGAACGCGCGCAGCGCCGCGATCGACACCGCGAGCGTCGCCGGCTGGGTATTCGCGGTCAGCCGCAAATCCTCTTCCGGCCCCTCGAAACAGATCCGCGACAGCGCCATGCCGAGCGCTTCGTCGGCCTCCTCGAAGACCGCGCGGGCGGCCGGAAACTCACGCGCCAGGTCGGCGCCCATGCCAACTTTCTGCGCTCCCTGGCCGGGAAACAAATAGGCAATGTTCATATTGATTCTGTAGGCTTACGCTCAGGCCGAGCCGCCCTTGAGCGGATTACCGCCCGGCGGCGCCGGCTCCGCGGCCGCATCTTCAGTGGTCTCGTGAGGCGTCTCCGGATGAGCCCCGTGGCCATGTGCCGGCGCGTCGGCCCGCCGTTCTTCAACCCGATGCGGGTCGGCCGCGCCGTTATGCGACCCGATCGCGTCGGCGCCCTGATGACCGTTGGCCACGGCGATGACACTTCGCGGCTCGGCGTGATCGGTGACCGCCGCCGCGACCGGCGCCGGCGGACCCGCCGCTTCGATCCCTTCGCCGTACTCGGCGCGGCCGGCCTTGTCGATTTTCTCCAGCCTGTCGCCCTTCGCCGCCTTGTCGGGTCTGCGCTCCGGATGGCCGTCGCGATGCAGATGCAGGCGCTCGCGCACCCGGCCGAACAGGGCGCGGATGCCCTTGCTCGACGGCTTCACGACCATCTCGGCCGGGCTATGGCTCAAGATTTCAACGATCTCGGAATTCACATGGCGCACCAGCGATTCGTTGGCCGCCGCGCGCACCGCGTTGCGAATCGCGCGGGCGTTGGACGAGCCGTGCGCGATCACCGCGACGCCGTTGACTCCGAGCAGCGGCGCGCCGCCGTATTCCGCCGGATCCAGCCGCTCACGCAGCACGTTGAGCTTGCCGCGCACCATCAGGTACGCGAGGCGGCGCAGCAATCCGCTCGAAAAAACTTCGCGCAGGTTGCCGAGCATGAAGGAGGCGAACCCCTCCATGGTCTTGAGCGTAACGTTGCCGGTGAAGCCGTCGGTCACCACGACCTCGGCCCGCGCCCGATTGATATCCCGCCCTTCGACGTAGCCGACGTAATTGATATGCGCCGCCATCGCGGTCAGCGCCGCCGCCGCGGCGCGCGTCAACTCGGTGCCCTTGGACGATTCCTCGCCGTTGGAAAGGATTCCCACCCGCGGCCGTGCGACGTTGAACACGTGATGCCAGTAGACGCTGCCCATCACGCCAAACTGCATCAGATGCACCGCTTTGACGTCGGTATTGGCGCCTGCGTCGATCAGCAGGGCGAAGCCCGCGCTGGTCGGCACCAGTGACGCAATCGCCGGACGATCGACGCCCGGCAGGGTGCCCAGAATCGCCATCGCCGCGGCCATCATCGCGCCCGAATTGCCGGCGCTTACAAAGCCGTCGGCACGGCCCTGCTTGACCATTTCCAGGCCGACGTGAATCGATGAATCGGGTTTGTTGAGCACCGAATCGAGCGGCGCGTCGTCCATCGCGACGACTTCGGCCGCATGCTCGATTTCGATCTTCAGGCCACGGACGTCGTGCTCCGCAAGCTCCTTGGCGAGCGTGTCGCGGTCACCCGTCAGGATGATCTCGACGCCGAGATCGCGCGCCGCAATCACGGCGCCCTCGATTACCGCCTTGGGCGCGAGATCGCCGCCCATCGCGTCAAGCGCGATTTTCACGGTTGGCTCCGGTCCACCTACTCCTTGGTCGGAGCGAGTTCGCGTCCGCGATAGACGCCGCAATGGCGGCAGACGTGATGCGGCAGGGCCGGCTCGCCGCAGTTGGGGCAGGCGGCCGGATTAACCGGGCGCAGCGCGTCATGGGCGCGGCGCATGTTACGCTTGGAATGTGAAGTACGGCGCTTGGGTGCTTGCATGGCGATGTTCTTCCAATGGCATTAAGAAATAGCGAATTATCCGATGAAATTGGCGCCGCTCCGATCAGTTCGGACGGCGCAGCTTGAGCGAGGAGAGCACCGTCAGGCGCGGATCGCTTGCCGGGCTCGCGCAGGCGCACTGATGGTCGTTGCGGTTGACCCCGCATTGCGGGCACAACCCGCGGCAATCCTCGCGGCATAGCGGACGCGTCGGCAACGCCAGCAGGGTCTGTTCGAGAATCAGCGGCGTCAAGTCGACATCCTCTCCGTCGTAGAGCGAAAACTCCAGATCCTCGGCGCTCAAATCGGCCTTTTTGTCATAGCCGATCGAACGCGGCGCGAGCACGTAGTGAAAGCTCCGATGGTTGGGCCCGACGAACTCTTCTGCGCAGCGCGCGCATTGCGCCACCGTCGCCGCCTTGATCTCGCCCGCCAGAAACAGCTCCGTGCCCGCCCGGTAATGCTCGAGCACCACGCCCACCGGTCCCTCGAGGCGATATTCCCGCGTGGCTCCGAGTCCGAGCAACCGGTTGATTTCAGCCTCTGGTTCGAGGAACGAAATCTCCCTGGCCTCGGCCATTATGTCTTGAATACGGAGCTTCACGGCCACTACACCCCTACTCGCGGGGGCGAGACCGCAGATTATTACATTTCGTCGATCGAGGTCCAATACACCCGGACCGGATAGCGCATTGCTCCAAGCTCACGTTTTAGCCCGCGCCAAGCCGGCGATGTCCTTGATTATCGCCCGCCGCGGACACCCTCACCCGCGCAACCTCGATGCGCCCGCCGAAGGGCTCACACGAACTTGCGAATCAACGCGGCGTAGCGCTCGAGGATCGGCCATTGCTTGTCCGGGCGCAGCGCCGGGATCATGAACATGACGCGATTAAAGCCCATTTTCAGATACTCCCGGATACGCCCCTCGAGGCCGCCCGGCGGATTCATCTCCTCGGCCGTCATCACGCTGAGATCGAAATGCTCGCCCGCGCGTCCGCGCTCAGCGGCCGCCGCACGCATCGCGGCGATACCTGCGGCGAGGTCGATTCCAGCGTCCACCGGCAGCCATCCGTCGCAATATTCGGCGGCGCGTTTGGGCGCCCATTGCGACCACGCACCCATCAGCACCGGCGGACCGCCGGCCTGCATCGGCTTGGGCCAGCACCACATCGCATCGAAGTTGACGAACTTGCCGTGATACTCGGCCAGGTCCTTGGTCCAGATTTCCCGCATTGCCAGAATACTTTCGCGCGTGACCTTCCAGCGATCCTTGAAATCGACGCCGTGGTCGGCCATCTCCTCGACGTTCCAGCCGGCGCCGATCCCGAACAGGAAGCGGCCGTTGGATACGCGATCGAGACACGCGATCATCTTGGCCAGATTGATCACGTTATGCTCCGGGACCAGGCAGACCGCCGTACCCAGCTTGAGTTTGCTGGTGACCGCGGCGACGGCGGTCAGCCCGATATACGGATCGAAGAACTGCTTGTACGATTCCGGCAACTCACCGCCCAGCGGAAACGGGGTCTTGCGGCTCGCCGGAATATGCGAATGCTCGCCGAGCCAGAGCGACTCGAAGCCGTGGGCTTCGCACCATTGGCCCAATTCAATTGGTTGAATCGAGACCTGCGTCGCCGCCGTGCTGATACCGAAGTCCGCCATGACCGACCCTCCCGCGCATCGCGATCGACATGCGCTTGCTCGCAGCCATAGCAAGGTTTCCTGGCAAACGTGAAATGCGCGCGGGCGGAACATGACTCGGTTAATCGCGTCGGCTACGGTTGACCGCGATGGATCAAGCGGGCGAATCGAACGATCGCGGCGCCCCGGCGCCAAATCCGGCCGCTCTGGCGGCCCTCCTCGCTGACTTGCGCGCACGCGCCGCCGCCGATCCCTTCAGCAATCCGATCCTGCTCTTTGCGCTCAACCTCACGCGGCGGATCGACCGTGGCGAGATCACTCTCGAAGGACTCGAAACCCTCATCCAGGATTTGACCGTCGAGGCCTTTGCCGACCGCGCGGCGAGTCTGCGCCGCTACCTCGGCGAGACCGATCCAGCCGCCAACGAGCACGCGATCGAGGCGATTATCGAGGCATTGGCGCACAGCGCCAGTGCGGGTCTCGGGCCCGCGGCGGCCTTCGATCAATTCCGCCGGCGCATCGAACGCCCTTCGTTCGGGGTCGTCTTCACCGCCCATCCGACCTTTTCGATTTCGCTCGAACTGGCCCGCGCGCTGGCCGAACTGGCGGTCGGCGCCGGCCGCGACGGCACGCCACTCGACGCCGCGGGCCGCGCCGCGCGCCTGGCGATCGCGCGCCGCACGGCGCATCGTCCGCCCGCCGACTTGACGCTCGCCGTCGAGCATCAATGGTCGGTGGAGGCGCTGCACCACGCCCATACCGCGCTCGATCTGGTCAATCGCGCCGCGCTGCGCATCGCGCGCCAACGCTGGCCCGACCGCTGGACCACGCTGACGCCGCGGATGGTCACGCTGGCGACCTGGGTCGGCTACGATCAGGACGGCCGCACGGATATCACCTGGATGCGTAGTTTCGCGATTCGGCTGGCCGACAAGTGCGCCGCACTCGAGTCGCACCTGCATACGATCGCCGGCCTCAACGGCGCGGCCGAGGGCGACTATGCGGCGGCACTCGAACCGATCGCCGCGATGCTCATCGAGGCGATTACGACCGTCAACGGGCAGGCCGAATTGCTCGCCGCCGCCGAGCACGACGGCGCCGTGACCGCCGCCTTTGGCCGCGCGATGGCCGCCGGACGGAGCGCCGCGCTGGCCGAAACCAAACCGCTCGAAGCGCTGGTCGGCGCGGCGATCGCGCGCGCGCCCGACGACCACCGCCGCGAGACCCTGCTCGCGATGCGCGCCAGCCTGCGCACCCATGGCCTGGGCCTCGCCCACGTCCACGTGCGGCTGAACTCGTCGCAATTGCACAACGCCGTGCGCCGCCTCGTGCGGCTCGACACCGAGCCCAACGACCCGGCCAATCGCCGCTCCTACTTCAACTCGATCAACGATCTGCTCGACCGCGTGCAACCGGCCAAAATCAGCTTCGCCACGCTGATCGACGAGCAGGCCTCGGCCAAGCGGCTGATCATGACGGTCGCCCAGATGGTCAAGTTCGTCGACGCCGCGACGCCGATTCGCTTCCTGATTGCCGAGACCGAGACCGGCTTTACGCTGCTCGCGGCGCTCTATTACGCGCGCCTGTTCGGGGTCGCCGATCAAATTGAAATGTCGCCGCTGTTCGAGACCGAAGAGGCCTTCGAGCGCGGCGAGCGCGTGATCGACGAAGCGCTCAAGAGCCCGCACTACCGTGACTATCTGAAGCGCCAGGGACGCATCGCCGTGCAGTTCGGCTTTTCCGATTCGGGCCGCTTCATCGGCCAGATGGCGGCGACCTTTCGTATCGAGCGCTTGCGTCTGCGTCTGGCGCAATTGCTCGAGCGCCACGACTTGGCCGGCCTCGAAATTATCCTGTTCAACACGCATGGCGAGTCGATCGGCCGCGGCGGCCATCCGCTGACCCTCGGCGACCGCCTGCGCTACGCCGCGCCGCCGGCCAGCCGGGCGGAATTTGAGCGGCGCGGCATCCGCGTGAAGGAGGAAGTCAGTTTCCAGGGCGGCGACGGCTATCTGCGCTTTTTTACGCCGGCGGCGGCGATCGCGAGTATGCGTGGAATTCTCGAATTTTCATTGGTCGACGATCCCGAGGCGATCAACGATCCGATCTACGCCGCGCCCGATTACGCCGCCGAGTTCTTCGCCACGATCCAGCAGGAATTCACCAGCCTGCTCGAGGATCCGGGCTACGCCGCGCTGCTCGGGCTGTTTCGCGGCAATCTGCTCTTCCGCACCGGCTCGCGGCCGGTGGCGCGCGAGACCGAGGGCTGGGCGCGGCCGATCGCGCTGGGCCATCCGTCGCAACTGCGCGCGATTCCCAACAACGCGATCCTGCAGCAGCTCGGCTTCTTCGCCAACACGCTCCACGGCGTCGGCCGGGCGGCGGCCAAAGACCCTGAGATGTTCGCCGCGATGCGCGAGCGATCGCCGCGCTTCCGGCGTGCCCTCGAACTGGTCGGCGCGGCGCTCGACGCCACCGACCTCGACGTGCTGCGCGCCTATACCTACACGCTCGACCCCGGCGTCTGGCTGACCCATTCGGGACGCACGCGCAGCACGGTGCGAGCCAAGGCGCTGCGCGAACTGGCGCGGCTGACCGAGAATCTGGCGCGGGATGATCGCGTCGCGCGGCTGATTCGGCGCCTGCAAGCCGACCATCTGCGGCTGGTCGAGCTGATGCAGCCTGACGAGACGCCGCGCCGCGATCGCCTCATCCTGCTCCACGCCATCCGCATGGCCGTAATCCAGCGCATCTGCCTGATCGCCACCGAAATTCCCGCCTTCAGCTCGCAGCAGGACGTGACGCGCGACGACCTGCTCGGCCGCATTCTCGAACTCGACGTGGCCAGCGCCGTCGAGCGTCTCGCGCGGATCTTCCCCCGGCAAGAGAACCGCGTCGTGGTCGCCGACGATTTCGGCGAGCCGGCCAACTATCGCCCCGAGCCGGCGCTGACCTACGCGGTCGAGCACGGCGCGTTGTTCGGCCCGCTCAACCAGCTCTACGACCTCGCGCGGCGAATCGGCTCGGCGATCACCTACGAGACCGGCGCGATCGGCTGAGCGGGCGATCGATCCACCACGCCGGCGCGCGGGCAGTCGGGCCCGAGCGCACATTCGCCGCAGCGTGGCCGGCGCGCGTCGCAGACGCGCCGTCCATGCAGAATCAGGCGCATCGAAAACCCGGTCCAGGCCGCGGGCGGCAGGAGCTTTTGCAGATCGATTTCGATTCGTTCGGGATCGGTGCCGCGCGTCAGACCGAGACGGCGCGCCAGCCGCCGCACGTGCGTATCGACGACCATGCCGGGCTGGCCAAAGACGTGGCCCAGGATCACGTTGGCGGTTTTGCGGCCGACTCCGGTCAGCGTCAGCAGGTCTTCGAACCGGGCCGGAATTTCGCCGCCGAAGCGATCGAGAATCTGGCGCGCCGCAGATTGTAGCGAGCGGGTCTTTTGCCGGAAGAAGCCCGTCGTCGCGATCAATTCCTCGACCCGCGCGGCCGGCGCCGTGGCCATCGCGGCCGGGTCGGGTAGCTCGCGGAACAGTGCGGGCGTGATCAGATTAACGCGCGCGTCGGTGCATTGCGCCGACAGGATCGTCGCCGCCAGGCATTGCCACGGGGTGGCGAAATCGAGGCTGATGCGTGCCACGGGATAGACCTCGCCGAGCGTCGCCGCGATCGCGCCGGCGCGAATGGCCCTCGCCGCCGCCGACTCGCGCATCGCGACTGGCGTGACCGTGGCGCGCTTGCGTGCGTGCCCCAATGATTTCTCCGCTCGGCGTTGCATTCTCAGCGCGCCGCGTCCGGATCGCGCCACACCAGAGCCGGCCTCAGTCCTCGGGATCCTCCTGGAAGGAGTAGCGCTCTTCGGTCCACGGGTCGCCATGATTATGGTAGCCGCGCACCTCCCAGAAGCCGCGCCGATCGTTGATCGCGAACTCGATCGCGCGCACCCACTTCGCACTCTTCCAGCCGTAGAGCTTGGGCACCACCAGCCGTAATGGAAAGCCGTGGTCCGGATGCAGGTCGTGGCCGTCGTGCCCCCACGCGAACATCACGTCGTCGTCGAGAAATTCCGCCAGCGTCAGGTTGGTGGTATAGCCGCCGTCGCACAGGATAAAGACGTAGCCGGCGTCGGGCTTGAGCTTAACCCGGCGCATCAGGTCGCGCACCATCACGCCTTCCCAGCGATTGTCGTAGCGCGACCAGCTTGTCACGCAATGGAAGTCCGCAAGCTGCGTCGCCCTGGGCAGTTCGCGCAATTCCTCCCAGGTCAGGCGCAGCGGCTCCTCGACCATGCCCATCAGGCGCAGATCCCACTTGGCCGGATTGAACTTTGGCGCCGGACCATAGCTCAGCACCGGAAACTGGGTCGTCAGGTACTGGCCGGGCGGCAGTCGGTCCTTCCCGTCCATAACGCTCGGCGGCTTGGCCATGGGGATGATACATAGCGAAGCGCATCTTCTAACGAAAGAGCTTCACAACCGGTAATGAAAAAACCTCACGGCCGGCCGGAGACCGCGGTATTCGTCGCGCCGTACGCGCGGCGAATACCGCTCAGGCCGAGCGCTTGATCGCTTTGACGACCGCGTCGGTGACTTCGTCGGTGGTCGATTTGCCGCCGAGGTCGGGCGTGCGGATCCGGCCGGCGCGCAAGACGTCGTTGACCGCCGTGCGGATTTGCGTGGCGGCCTTCAGATGCCCCAGGTACTCGACCAGCAGCGCGCTCGACAGAATCGCGGCGACCGGATTGGCGATATTCTTGCCCGCGATATCCGGCGCGGTGCCGTGGACCGCCTCGAAGATCGCGCCGCGATCGCCGTAGTTGGCGCCCGGCACCATGCCCAGACCGCCGACCAGCCCGGCGCACAGGTCCGAGACGATATCGCCGTAGAGGTTTTCCAGCAGCAGCACGTCGAACGACGCCGGGTCGGTGACCAGCCGCATACAGGCCGCGTCGACGATCTGCTCGTTGTACTTGATGTCCTTGTAAGCGGTCGCCACCCGCCGGGCGCATTTCAGGAACAGCCCGTCGGAGAGCTTCATGATGTTCGCCTTGTGAATCGCGGTGACCGACTTGCGCTTGTTGATCCGCGCAAACTCAAAGGCGAAGCGCGCGATCCGCGTCGAGGCGCGCGCCGTGATAATCTTGATGCTCTCGACGACGCCCGGCGTCACCTGGTGCTCGATACCGGCATAAAGATCTTCCGTGTTCTCGCGCACGACAATCAGATCGACGCCCGTGAAGCGCGTGTTGACGCCTTCAAAGCTGTGCGTGGGACGCAGATTGGCGAACAGGTTGAAGGTCTTACGCAGGTGGACATTGATCGATCGATAGCCTTCGCCGACGCGCGTCTCGAGCGGACCCTTGAGCGCGATACGGGTGCGCTTGAGCGAGGTGAGCAGCGCCGGCGGCACCGGCGATCCGGTGCGCTTGAGAGCGCTGGCGCCCGCCAGTTGCTCGTCCCATTCGATCCGCACGCCGCTCGCCGCGATCACCATGACCGCCGCGCCGATCACCTCGGGGCCGACGCCATCGCCCGGGATCAGCGTCGCCGGTACTCCATGATGGCCATTTTTCTTCCCGTTGAAGGACAAAGTCGCACACTTCTGAATACGTCTCACGAACACCCATCCTCA
>DATLRA010000097.1:0-37880 GCA_035534935.1 Binataceae bacterium (SeqCode) | reverse complement strand
ATAATCAATCGTTGCACTGATGCCCTCGAACCCTGTTGGTCGGTGATAGCCATTGGGTAGACGCTCAGCCGCGCGGCAATTTATGTGTTTCCGGACGGTTGAAGCGCGATCTGATAAATGGGTTAGGCTCAATTAATCGCCGTTGGTCAGGGCAAGCAGGAGATGGCGCAGGCCGCCGCGCGCGAGTCCGTCGCGAACCAACGTGTGCATCCGGCGCGACGCTTTCATTCGCGCGATGGAGATCGCGTCGGGCGCGGAGATGCCGGTCTCCGCGCTCATCTGCGCAAGCGACAAGGACCAGAAATTCGCAGCCTGGGATGATTTATCTTCGATCGCCTCCGCGCGGAATCCGGCTGCATGTGCGGCATTGAGATATTCATCGAGAGTCCCGATCTGCGCACACCAATGAGTATTGAAGGGGTCTTCGTACTTTTGATCCACGAGAAAGCAATCCGCTATCAGAACCCGCCCATGCGGACGCAGCACTTTGGCCAGTCGGCCAAACCACGGCGCGCGCGGAAAGGAACTCGAACTGTCGATCGCGATTGCCGCATCGAATCGGTTCTTGCCCCGCACCTCCAGGGCCTCGCCGATCATTGGAAATACCAGTTCTGAGACTCCTGCCTGTGCCGCGAAGCGACGGACCAATTCCGCATGCGATGGTGCGATGGTCAGCGCCGTAACGCGCGCGCCGAATTCCTCCGCCAGAAACAACGCACCGCCGCCGAGACCACATCCAACGTCCAGAATATCTCGACCCCTCAGCGCATCGAATCGCCACGCCTTCGCGGCGTATCGGAGCAGATTTTCCTGCGACACGACCAGCATTTCGCGCAATCGGCCGGCATCGGTCTCGCCTATGTATTCGCTTTCGACAAGGCCCGTATGGTAATGCACGCGCGGCCCCGGCCCATAGCGGCGCAGTATTGCTTGCGTCTTGCTTTCGTAAAAGGCAAGTAAATCTGGAGTCGTAAGACTCACTCGATTACCTCGTCTCGAATCTACTGTACCAGATCTGCCACTTCCTGCTTTGAATTGTCGGTGTGGTGCGGGAGTCCGGACCGGCTTCGATCAGCAGGACGTTACGCTTCCGGTCCTTGCTCGCGAGCGCGGCCTCAATGCCGCCGAAAGATCCGGCACCAACCATAATGTCGTCGTACTTCATCGATCGGCTCCCCCGCTTGACCGTGGCGTTGCACTTGTCCGGATTCCCCTCCCGTGCTCGCCTCGCCAAAAAAAACGCGCCCTCCTGCTCTATCAGGTAGCGTCCAGATTTAACACGACCGTTCGATAAGCACAGCCTTGCAACGATGCCCCCGGCTAGTCTAATCAGTAAACGGCTCATTCGGCGCGCGTTGAAGAAATAAAGTTTTCCTGCGGGGTATTTGCGTATGAAAGTCGGAGTGATGGCAGTGGTTTTCGGGCGCGTTAAAGGCATGTCAGTGATGAAAGCGTTTGCGCAGCATGCCGAGCGCCTCGGCTTCTCGTCATTGTGGGCCCCCGAGCACGTCGTCCTAGTGGACCAGTACGCGTCGCGTTACCCGTATCACGACGGAGGTAAATTCCCCGCTCCGACCGACGCACCGATCGCCGATCCGTTTCTGACTCTATGTACGTTGGCTTCCGTGACTCAACGAATCCGGCTCGGAACGGCGATCTGCCTCGTCCCCGAGCATAACCCGCTGGTGCTCGCCAAGGTGATCGCCACGCTGGATTGTTTGAGCGAAGGCCGCGTGACGCTTGGGGTCGGCGTCGGTTGGCTCGAAGAGGAGTTCCGCGCGCTCGGCATCTCGTGGGAACGCCGTGCGCAGCGAACTCGCGAATATATTGAGGCGATGCGTCGCCTGTGGAGCGATCCGCTCAGTAGCTATCACGGTGAGTTCGTCGATTTCGAGGGGGTCCGCGCGTATCCCAAGCCGGTTCGCGGCGCGGACCTGCCAATCTTTTTTGGCGGTGAGAGCGGTCCCGCATTACGCCGCGTCGCCGATTACGGGAACGGATGGATCGGCTTCAACCTGACCCCGGACGAGGCCGCGGTCAAAATTCGGCGCATCGAAGAATTGCTCAAAGCCAACGGCCGCAAGCGTTCTGAAGTGGAGCTGGCCGTCTCCAATTCCGGCAAGCCGATCACCACCGACGATCTCAAACGCTATCGTGACGCGGGGGTTGAGGAATTTGTTGTCACTGCGCTACGCTCCCCGCATACTCCCGAAGAGGCGCAGACCGTACTCGAGAAGGCGGCCCGCGAATGGCTCGAACCCGCCGCGAAACTCTGAGTGCGGACTTCGGTAATGACTACTGTTGTGGTGTCCCATAAATGACCTGGTTAATTACGGGCGCCAGGCTGGTATAATACTGCGCCATGGGCAGACCTGATACGGTGGTGGCGGTGAGTGCGGCGGAGGGTGAGCAATTGGGTGCGATTGAGCGCTCGCGGAGCTTGCCGCATTCGCTGGTGCGGCGCGCCCGGATCGTGCTGATGTCGGCTGCAGGCATATCCAATCAGACGATCGCGGCGCGTTGCGGGGTCAGCGTTCCGACCATCACTCACCGCGCGATCTGCCGCGGCTCGTTCCGCTCGGTGCGTGACCTGGTCCAGAAAATCGATCGCTTTGTCACTTACTACAATACTCACAAACGACCCTTTGCCTGGACCGCGACCGCCTACTCAATCTTCGCCACGCTCCAGCGCCTTCGTAAAGTTATTTATGGGACACAACACTGGGGGGGCGTTCCCAATAGATGCTGACGCTTGATATTCTCCGCACCACCCATCTGCTCGGCGATTGCGGTGCGCCGGCGAATTTCGTCGAGTTCGTCCTGCCAGCTGATGGGTTCCTCCGGGCGCCTATCCTAGTAAGGCGCCTCCGCATCGCCCTCGCAATCGCGCCGGCGCGGATGAAACGCATTTTCACATCAGCGCCATCCTGTTAGCCTTGCGGCACATCAGGGAGGTGTGGGAGTTGGAAGAGAGCGGGCAGCGCTCAGCGCGGATGGCGGCGGCCGCGGGCGGCCGGCGGGCGGACGCAGCGTCGGCGCGGGCGAGATTCTGACGCTGGGCACTGGCGCGATCCATCGTATCGCGAATCCGCGCAGCGACGATTTGATCGCGCTGCACGTCTACGGGCGCAACGTGCTCAAGGTCGATCGCAGCGCGTGGGATCCGGTGACGATGCGTGAGCGGCCGTACGTCGCCAGGACCGACAACGTAGTCAGCGAATAGCGCCGCGCCGCGCAAGGCAAATCGTGTCACCCTGAGCGAAGCGAACGGGTCCCGAATCCCGGGATTCTTCGCTTTGCTCAGAATGACAAAAGCGGGCGCGGGCGGGCTATTCGATATTGACCAGCACGCGGTTGCGCTGGATGTTATCGCCGACCTGGCTGGCTTGGTCCGTGCGGTGAGACCTTCAAGAGTGAGTCGCGCGGGTCAAAGAGAACAGCGTCAGCCGTGCAGTGTAACCATCTTGCGCTTTACCATAGTGGCACGCTCAGACAATTCGTCTCTCCGCTCGCATCTACTCGAAATATTGTAGGCCGAGTTTCGGAGCGAGCCGCCTAAGCTCGTCTTCGTGATGCTGATCGCGGTGCGGTGACCATTGGTTTGGGTCCGGAAACCATTCGTTAGCTTGTGCTTCGACAAGGTTATGTGGAACCCCATAGCCCGTTCCAGGGGGCGTTCCCAATCGATGCTGACGCTTGATATTCTCCGCACCGCCCATCTGCCCGGCGATTGCGGTGCGGCGGCTAGGCCGAGGCGATATAGCTGCGCAGCGCTTCGAGTTCCGACTGCGCCTCTTCGAGGCGCTGCTTGACCACGTCGCCGATACTGACGATGCCGATCAGGACGCCACTGCGCAGCACCGGCAGATGGCGGAAACGGCGCAGCGTCATGGTCTCCATCAGCGCGACGATCTGATCTTCGGGCGCGCAGGTCTCGACCTCGCGGGTCATCAGCACGTCAACGGTGAGTGCCAGCGCCGCGGCGCCGTATTGTCCCATCCCGCGGATCACGTCGCGCTCCGAGATAATCCCGACCAGGCGGCCGTCGGGGGCGGTCACCGGGACGGCGCCGATCCGGTTGCGGGCGAGCAGGTTGACGACTGAGCCGACGGTCGCGCCAGGCGTGGCGGTGACGACTGTGTGACCCTTTTTCTCAAGGACCGACGAAACTCTTTCCGGCATGGCTCGCTCTCCTGATTCGAGATGCGACGGAGGTTCGGCGCACGTTAGGTGGTGGAAGAGTGCACGCGGACTCGTGAGGTGATTATACGACCATTGAGGGCGCCCGAGGCAAGTGATCGCTTGAGAGAGAGATTCCGCGCCTTAGGGCATGTCGATTGACAAAATGAACGTTCATTCAGTAGTAGTCGTTGATTAGAACCGCTGGACGCCGACCGCCTGATTGTTTCGCGGCGGTTCCGACGAATGTGAATTGGCGGCGGGGATAGCGGCGCAATGAGCCGACGCAAGCGCGTACCGATTACACGATGGCCGACGCATTGAAAATTCCGGCGCAGGACGAAGCGCTGGTCAAGGCCCGGCGGCGGCAGATCTTTCTCGCCGTGACGCGCGTGCTGGCGCGCAAATCGTTCCATCAGGCGACCGTCAAGGAGATGGCGCTCGAGGCCGGCCTCGCTGCAGGATCGATCTATATGTATTTGCGCAGCAAGGACGAAATCCTGCTGCTGCTGGCGGATTCGATGGTCGGTGAGCTGGTCGACGTGCTGCCCGAAATTCGCGCCGCGGCGGGCGACGATCCACGCCGCGAGCTGCTGGCGGTGATGCGCGCAGCGCTCGACGTGATCGATCGTTACCGCGAAGCCTTCGCCGTGCTCAACCACGAAGTGCGCTACCTCGAACAGCGAGTCGAGTATCGGGCGGCGCTGCGCGAGAGTTTGTATCCGTACAAGTCGGCGCTGGCCGGTCCGCTCGAGCGCGGGCGCGCGCTGGGCCTGATGCGCTTCGACGATCTGCCGAGCGTGGTCGAAGCGCTGCACATGCTGTGCTCGGGGCTGGCGATGGGCGCGAGCATGCTGGCGAAGACCGACAAGGAGACTTACTGGCGCGAGATTGCGGCGATCGCCGAGGGACGTTTTTTCAGCGCGGGCGCTTAGCCGGCGGACGAAGCGGGCGGCGCTCCGCGGGCGCGCCCGGGTATTCACGGAGGCGGCGGAATCCATCATGGCATTTCACGATCGGCGCACGCTCGACGGGGTTTACAGCGTCAAGCAGAGCGCCCGCTACATCATGAACTATCGCTACGCCGAGGAGCGGATGATGCGGATGATGGCGGGCTGGATCGCGCTCACGCCGGAGCTGGCGGTGAAGCTCGAGATGGCGCGGCAGGTCTACGAATGCGCGCTGCATACCGACGCGCTGGGCAAGCGGACGGCCGAGTTGCGCAGCCAGGCGCAGGTCTCGCGGCCGCCGAATGAGGCGTTCGTCGGCTGCATGAACGAAATCGAGGACTGCGAAGAGTGGGAGCAGACCATCGAGCGGCTGGTCGGGATCCATCGCGTACTCAAGCCGCATCTGATCGCGCATTACAGCGCTCACGTGGCGGCGGCCAATCCGGTCTACGAGCCGCCGACCCTGCGCATCCTGGCCCATCTGGTGGAGGACGAAAAACGCCACGCCGAGCGCGGGCTGGTGCTGATCGCCGATTTGCTCGATTCGGCGGAGAAGCATCGGCGCGCCGGGCTCTGGCAGGCCCATCTGGAGGAGTTGCTGGCCGCCGCGGGCGGCGTCACCGGCTTCGAGGAAGAGGAACAGCGCAAGCTCGGGCGCAGTTAGCCGGCGCGACGGATTCAGGCGATGGAGATCAAAGTCAAGCGCACGAACTTTCCGGCCGCGATGCGGGCGGCGGTCGCCGAGTTTGCGGCGGCGATGACCGCGGGCGATGAAGCAGCCGCGGCGGCCTGGATGAGCGCGGCGGCGCGCGACGCGTTGGCGGCGTTTGCCCGCACCGCGCCAATCCGTCCATGGACGAAGTACGCGGTGATCGCCGAGGCCCGGCTGGGCTTTCAATATATCGTGAAGGTCCGCTTTGCAGGTGCGGCGGGCAGCGCGACGATGCAATGCCGATGGGCCTGCACGCACGGCGACGCAGCGGAAAAAGCTGGCGCGTGGCGGATCGTCGAGCTCGACGACCTGGGCGTGCATTCGCCGTGGAAGCGGCCGACCGAAGCGGAGATTGCGAACGCCGCGAAGCGCCGCCCGGAGTATCCCAATGGCTGAGCTGGGCGATCGGGTAAACGTGATGGGGCCGCAGCCGATCGCCGGCCGCACGCCTGTGCCGCCCGCGATGATCGCGGCGGCCGAGCGCGTGCTGGCGCTGCTCGCGGCGGGTGACGCGGCCGCACTGGCGGCGATGGCGGCGCCGTCGGGTATGAACGATCTCGCCGAGCTGGCGGCGGCCGCCACCGACACGGGAACGCGCGCTGGCACATCCGATCGATGCGAGATCATCGCGGCGGCGCGTGTGAATTATCATTACTACGTCAAGGGCCGCATCCATCGCGCGCGCGCCGAACCGTTCACGGTGCAGTTCCGGCTGGGCGAAGATGACGGTCGCTGGACGGTCCGCGAGGCCCAGAATCTGAGCGGCCGGCGCGGCGCCTGGACCCGCTAAGCGGTGTCTGTACGCGTCGGATCGTCATTCTGAACGAAGCCCGCGAAGTGAAGAATCCCGTGATTCTTCGCTACGCTCAGAATGACAAAGTGGGCTTTGCGCAGAGATTCCCCAGGGCGGCGGGCGCGGGGCGCAATCGGCAAGGAGCATTACGATGCAGCGAATGATCCCAGTGGACAAGTTAGCGCGGCCCGACACGCATATCCTGGTGTCGCTCGAGCGGATGTTTCAGGCGCGCGTCGAGCAGGGCTTCTCGCCGACCAACGTGATGCCGCACGAGGAGGACTTCCTCAAGGGGCGCCTGCACGGAATCGCCGCGGGCGAGATGCAGGCGATGGAGGCGGCCGGGCGCACGCTGTTCGATTTTCCCGACGCGCCGTGGGAATTCCAGCTCGATATGGCGCGGCAGGTATGGGACGAATCGCGCCACGCGGAAATTTTTATCAAACTGCTCGAATACGTCGGATCGTTTCTCGGCGAATTTCCCGAGAGCGAAGTGCTGTGGTCATGCACGCAGGTCGATGACCCGGCGTGCCGCGTCGCCGGGATCAATCGCGGGCTCGAGGGGCTCGCCTGCGATGTCTTCGAGCAGATCATCCGGCTGGCGCAGAAGATGGGCGACCCGGTAATCGAGCGCGCGGTGGACTACGTGCTGGCTGACGAGATCACGCACGTGCGGATGGGCTCGAAATGGATGCGCAAGCTGACCGAGGGCGACCCCGCGCGGCTGCGGCAGGCGCAGGCCTTTCAGGACAATATCGACAGCCTGTTCAATTTCCAGGGCGCGCGCACCCCCCAGGACGAGGCGCCGCAGGTGCCGGTCGAAGTCGGCGGGCGCGCGATCGACTTCGACGCGACGCTGACTATCGCACGCGAGGCGCGGATGCTGGCGGGCTTCACCGACGACGAAATTGACCGGCTGCTCAAGGCGGCCTCGCGCAGCGCGGCATATTGACGCGATGGGCATGGGGTGCGGGCGAGTCCGCGAAGCCGCGGCTATAATTAAGTCATGCGGTGCGGCACTAGCGGAGCCGAAGGCGCGATGAGCATTGAAGGAGTGTAAACGATGCAACGGATGATTCCTGTCGAACGGCTCGCGCGCGAAGATCGCATGGTGCTGGTGCGCGCGCGCAAGGCGCGGGAAATCCGCGAGGAGCAGAAGCTCGACGACCGCGTGATGCCGTTTGACGAAGAGGCGCTGCGCGCGCGCCTCCACGGCATCTTTTGCGGCGAAGTGCAGGCGATGGAGGCAGCAGGGCGCACGCTGTTCGATTTCCCCGACACGCCGTGGGAGTTCCAGCTCGACATGGCGCGCCAGGTGTGGGACGAATCGCGCCACACGGAAATCTTCCAGGGGCTGCTCGCGTACATGGGCGCCGAGCCAGGCGATTACGTCGAGACCGAAATCCTGTGGAAGTGTACGCAGGCCGCGGATCCGGCCGCCCGCGTCGCGGGCATCAATCGCGGGCTCGAGGGGCTCGCCTGCGACGTCTTCGAGCAGCTCATCCGGATTGCGCGGAAAAACGGCGACGAGGTGATCGAGCGGGCGGTCGATTACGTGCTGGCCGACGAGATCACGCACGTGCGGATGGGCTCGAAGTGGCTGCGCAAACTGACCGAGGGCGACCCCGAGCGGCTCAAGCGCGCGCAGGAGTTTCAGGACAGTATCGACGAGACCTTCAGCTTCCGCGGCACGCGCCGCGCGATTGAGGACGTGCGCGACGGCAACGAAAATATCATCACGATCGCACGCGAGGCGCGGATGCTGGCCGGGTTCAGCGAGGAAGAGATCGAGCGGCTGGTGGCGGCGGCGCGCAAAAGTTCGGCCTATTGATTTTTTCAATGGGACGGTGACCGCCATCAGGGAACATCTGCGCAAGGCCTGTCGCGTCATTCTGAACGTAGCGAAGAATCCCGGATCCGGGATCCGTTCGCTGCGCTCAGGGTGACAAACGGTGCCGCTATGGGCATGGGACGCGGGCAAGTCTGCGCGGCCGCGCGATTATAAAGCCTCTGCGAAGCCGCGGTTATAATTAATCAAGCGGGGCGCGGGCGGCCGCCGCGATCGACCGGCAACGCGATACCACGCAGGTAGTTCGGTCTGCTAGACTGATTGCCCTGCGGCTTCCGACTAATAATAATCGCGCAACCAAGGTACTCAATCGTGTCCTCGATCCGCGGCATTAAGGAACAGAAGCGGGAGATGATCCTGCGGCATGCCCAGGCCAATGATGTCCGGGCCTTGGCGCAAGTCCTGACGGCGCTCGGCGGGCTGGCGATCCTGTGGTGGATGGCGGTGCGGAGTGTCGACGTTTCGCGCTGGCTCACCGCGCTGGCGATTTTTCTGATCAGCCTGTTCGCCTTGCGCATTTTTGTGCTGATGCACGAATGCGGCCACGGCAGCCTGTTTCGCACGCAGTCGCTCAATCGCGCGTTCGGCTTTGTGCTCGGCGTAATCTCCGGGAT
The DNA here is from genome assembly GCA_035534935.1 of Binataceae bacterium (SeqCode). Lineage (GTDB taxonomy): Bacteria > Desulfobacterota > Binatia > Binatales > Binataceae > JADMIL01. The sequence continues at coordinate 28,783 of DATLRA010000097.1, read as the reverse complement.
GCCGCAGTACGTATGGTCGAAGCATCATAATTTCCATCACGCCAACAACGGCAATTGGGACAAATACCGCGGACTTTACACCACGCTTGCGGTGGACGAATACGCCGCGCTGAGCGCAACCCAGCAGCTCATGTACCGGCTCAAATGCAGTATCGCGGCCGCGCCGATCGCCGGCCTGATCTACGTGATTTTCAACCCGCGCTTTAACTGGCTCAAGGGCAGTATCGGACTGGCGAAGCATATCGTTAAGGGGAAAATCGCACAGCCCGGCCAGTCGAATCATGCGCTCATCGCCAGCTATGAGTCGCGCTATTGGCAATCGCCCAAAGAATACTGGCATATGACCTGGAACAACCTCGCCCTGCTCAGCATCTGGGCGATGATGTGCTGGGCGTGCGGTCCGGCGCGGTTCTTCACCATCTATATAATCAGCACCTCGATGGCCGGTGCGGCGGGGATTATCCTGTTCACCGTGCAGCACAACTTCGCGCATTCGTATGCGAGCGATACCAGCCATTGGGATTACGATCTGGGCGCGATCGAGGGCTCGAGTTTTCTGATCTTGCCGCGCTGGCTGAACTGGTTCACCGCCAATATCGCGTATCATCACGTTCATCACCTGTCGGCCAAAATTCCCAACTATTGCCTGGTCAAGTGCCACAACGAGTATGAGCATCTGTTCCCGGCCGTCACCCGCGTGAGGTTGTCGGAGATTCCCGCGGCCTTGAAGTACATCCTGTGGGACAAGCGCACCCAGCAGATCATTTCGGTCGCGGACTATCGGCAGCAGGTGAGCCCGGCGAGCGCGGTGGCGAATTGAGGTTGGCGACGATCAAATGCACGCCCTCGGCGATTTGGTAAGATTAAAGCTGGTCTAATACTTGGCGCTTGGTGAATGGTGAACTTCTAATCCCGGTCTGGTCAACTCGGGATCGCGATGGTAGGATTAGCGAGGTTGCTTCTGCGAAACGTCGGCATCTCAAGGGCCATTTCGGCAGATACTGAGCGCATTAGAGTTAAACTTTTGGAGCGTTTCGCGTGACCAGTTATTCCGCCACTGACTCGATCACTCAAAGCCGCACACTCAAGGACTGGGTTGACGAATGCGCCCTCCTGACCACTCCCGACCGCATCGTTTGGTGCAACGGATCCGAAGATGAGCGGCGGCGCCTGACCGCCGAGGCGATCGCGGCCGGCGTGCTGATCCCGCTCAATCAGGAAAAACGCCCGGGCTGCTATATCCATCGGTCCAATCCCAACGACGTCGCGCGCACCGAAGAGGTCACCTTCATCTGCTCGCCGACGCGCGCGCAGGCCGGACCGACCAACAACTGGATGGCGCCGGGCAAGGCCTATCAGAAGCTCGGCGCGCTGCTCAAGGGCTCGATGAAGGGCCGCACCATGTACGTGATCCCGTACGTGATGGGTCCGCTGGGCTCGCGTTTCGCCAAGGTCGGCGTCGAGATCAGCGACAGTATCTATGTCGCGCTCAGCATGCGGATCATGACGCGGATGGGTGCGGCGGCGATCGAGATGCTCGGCGCGTCGGACGATTTCAACCGCGGCCTGCACTGCACGCTCGAACTCGATCCGCAAAAGCGCTTCATCTGCCATTTCCCGCAGGACAATACGATCTGGTCGGTCGGCAGCGGCTACGGCGGCAACGCGCTGCTCAGCAAGAAATGCTTCGCGCTCCGGATTGCGAGTTGGCTCGGCCGCCAGGAAGGCTGGCTCGCCGAGCACATGCTGATCCTGGGCTTGCAGAATCCGGCGGGCGAGACGCGCTATATCGCGGCGGCGTTTCCGAGCGCGTGCGGCAAGACCAATCTGGCGATGCTGATGCCGCCGGCGGCGCTCAAGGGCTGGAAGGTTTTCACGGTCGGCGACGATATCGCATGGCTCCGCGTCGGACCCGACGGCGGGCTGTGGGCGACCAATCCGGAGTTCGGTTACTTCGGCGTGGCGCCCGGCACCAGCATGAAGTCCAATCCGAATGCGATGCGATCGGTCGAGTGCGACGCGCTCTTCACCAACGTCGCGATGACCGCCAACGGCGATATCTGGTGGGAAGGGATGGACGTGCCGGCGCCGCCCGGGCTGATCGATTGGCGCGGGCAGCCGTGGAGCGCCGCGTCGGGCGAAAAGGCGGCGCATCCGAACAGCCGCTTCACCACGCCGATGGCGAATAATCCGGTGCTCTCGCCGCATGCGGAGGATCCGCAGGGCGTGCCGATTTCAGCGATTATTTTTGGTGGACGGCGCGCCACCACGATGCCCCTGGTGCTCGAATCGCGCGACTGGACGCACGGCGTTTACATGGGCGCGACGATGGGCTCGGAGACCACCGCGGCCGCCGCCGGACAAGTCGGCGTGGTGCGGCGCGACCCGATGGCGATGCTGCCGTTTTGCGGCTACAACGTCGGCGACTACCTGGGCCATTGGCTGGAAATGCGCAAGCACATCGCCAAGCCGCCGCGCATCTTCATGGTCAACTGGTTCCGCAAGGACGCGGCCGGCAATTTCATGTGGCCGGGCTACGGCGAGAACCTGCGCGTGCTCAAGTGGATGATCGATCGGATACACGGCGACGCCGGCGCGCGCGAGACACCGGTCGGACGGGTGCCCAACGCCGCCGATCTCGACCTAACGGGCCTCGCGATGTCGGCGGCGCAGGTCGACCAGGCGCTCGCGATCGACGCGGGCGAATGGAAAACCGAGATGACTACGGCGGGCGAATTCTTCGCCCGGATTGGCGACACGCTGCCGGCCGCGCTCAAGGCCACGCATGGCGAGATCGCCGCGGCGCTCGGCGTCGATGCGACGCATCGCCAGGCCGGCTGACGCCGCCCCGCGGATGGCGCGATGGCGGCGGTTAATCGCGATCGGCTGACGCGGCTCTTTCTCGAATTGGTCCGGATCGATTCGCTCTCGCGCCGCGAACGCGATGTTGCCCTGCGCCTGCAGCGCGAGGTCGAGAGCGCCGGCGCCATCTGCCGCTACGACAGCGCCGGCGAAAAGGTCCGCGGCAACACCGGCAATCTGATCGCGCGAATCCCCGCCACCGCACCCGGCATCGCTCCCTTTCTGCTCTGCGCACACATGGACACGGTCACGCCGGGCGAGGGCGTCAAGCCAATCGTCGACGGCGCGGTGATTCGCACGGACGGCACCACCGTGCTCGGCGGCGACGACAAGTCGGGCTGCGCGGTGATCTGCGAAGTGCTCCATCAACTGCACGACGGCAAAGTGCCGCACGGGCCGATCGACGCGGTCTTCACCATCTGCGAGGAGGTTGGCCTACAGGGCGCACGCAATCTCGACCTCACGATGATCGAGGCGAAGAGCGGCCTGGTCTTCGACAGCGACTCGCCCGGCTACCTGTTCGTCAGCGGACCGAGCGCGGTCGGGATGCGCTTTACCGTGCGCGGACTCGAGGCGCATGCCGGGATGGCGCCCGAGCGCGGGATGTCGGCGATCAAGATTGCCGCGGAAGCGATCGCGGCGATGCGCCTGGGACGAATCGACGACGAGACCACCGCGAATCTCGGCGTGATCCAGGGCGGACGCGCGGCCAATATCGTGCCCAACGAAGTGGTTGTGCGCGGCGAGGCGCGATCGCGCAGCGAGGCCAAGCTCACCGCGCAGATCGATCACATGGTCGCATGTTTTGCCGACGCGGTGGCGCGCGCGCAGGTCACCGTCGACGGCGTGCATTTCGCGGCGACGCTCGAGCATTCGGCGCATCGCAGCTACGCCGGCATGAACGTGCCGGAGGACGCGCCGCTGGTGCGCCAGGTGATCGAGGCGGCGCGGCGCAGCGGTCGCACGATCGCGCCGGCCGGCACGGGCGGCGGATGCGACGCGAATATCCTCAATCAGCGCGGCCTGGTGGTCGCCAACCTGGGCACTGGGATGCGCGATATCCATACGGTGCGCGAATGGCTCGACGTCAACGATATGGTGGCGAGCGCCGAAGTCACACTCGAACTGATCAAGCTGCATGCCGGCGGCTGGTGAAGCTCTGCAAAAACCCCCTGTGTCACCCTGAGCAGTCCGAAAAATCGGGTCGAGACTGTTGGGCTGCGCGCAGTAAAGAATCCCGGGATTCTTCACTGCGCGGACTCCGTTCAGAATGACAACCTGACTCGCGCGGAGGTTCCCTGGCGATCGGTGCGCGGTCCTCGATCGCGCGAGATAAAGCGCTTCGCGATTGGAGCGGGGCGGCGCTATAGTCTCGGCCATGTCCGGGCACGAATTGGATCACGCCGGCGCCGCGCTTGCCAATTCGTCCAGGGCGCGCGGGGCTTCCGCCTCCGCGGCGGTACGCTGGGAGCGCGATTCGCCGCATGCGTGGCGAATGGTCGCGGCGGGATTTCTCGCGACCTTCACGCTGTTCGGCGTAGCCTACAGCTTCGGCGCGTTCTTCAAGCCGATGGCGGCAGAGTTCGGCGCGAGCAGCTCCGCCATCTCGGCGATCTTCTCGATCACCGCGTTCATCTATTTCCTGCTCGGTCCGCTGACCGGCCATCTGGCCGACCGCTTCGGTCCGCGCCCGGTGGCCGCGTTCGGCGCGATCGCGATCGGCACGGGGCTCGTCCTCACGGCCCGGATCGATCGCCTGCCGCTGGCCTACCTGACCTACGGCCTGGGCGTGGGGATCGGCGTGGCGTGCTGCTACGTGCCGCTGGTCGCCGCCGTCAGCGGATGGTTCCTCAAGCGGCGCAGCACGGCGCTGGGCGTGGCAGTGTCGGGAATCGGTGCGGGCACGCTGACCATCGCGCCGCTGGCCGCCGCACTAATCAAACATTGGGGATGGCGCGAGGCTTACGTCTTCATGGGGCTGGGCGCGGCGGCGAGCCTGATGGTCTGCGCGTACCTGGCGGAGCCGCCGCCGATCGAGCTCGACACGCCGAAGGTCTCGATCGCGCGCGTTCTGCGCACGCCCGATTTCAAGCTGCTCTACATCGCGTGCCTGCTGTTCACGGTGGCGACGGCGATCCCGTTTATCTTTCTGCCGCCGTTCGCGCAGAGCATCGGGATCAAACCGATCGCGGCAGCAACGCTGGTCGGCTGGATCGGCCTGGCCAGCACGGCGGGGCGCCTGGGGCTCGGCACACTCGCCGACCGCTTCGGCATGATGCGCGTGTACCAGGGCTGTATCCTCGCGCTCGGCCTGTCGTTCGGACTGTGGCTGGTGGCGGAATCGTACGCGATGCTGACGCTGTTCGCGCTGGCGATGGGACTCAGCTACGGCGGCGCGGTCGCATTGACACCGGCGGTGGTGGCGCGGATGTTCGGCACCAACGGCCTTGGCGTGATCCTGGGTACGCTCTATACCGGCAGCGCGTTCGGCACGCTGATGGGGCCGCCGCTATGCGGCATGATAATCGACCGCACGGGAGGCTACCGGCTGGCGGTGGCCTTCACGATGGCCTGCACGATCGTGGCGTTTATCGTACTACTGCCGCTGAGCCATCTCGACGAGCCGATCGAAGACTGAAGCGCGCGCCACCGCACGCCACGGCAAGCGACGACGGGGGCAACGCCGCCGAGACCACGCGGCGCGCGCCCCCAGCTCCGGACGCACCGTCATGGCGTCCGCACGATCGCTCCTGGAGCCGCCGCGTGGGGCCTGCGCCCCGCCCCGCTATCGCCACTTTGCGGGCGCGGCGCGAATCAATCCGACGGCTTGCGCAGGAAGGCCGGGATGTCCAGCTTATCCTCGTTCTCGATCGTGTCGTGCTGGCCGAGCCGAGTCGGACCGCCGCGCTGCTCCACTCCACCGTTGCGCCGCTTAAAGGCCGGGATGTCGAGGCTGCTCTCGTCGACGATCATGCCCAGCCGGCGGATCGGCTTGCCGCCGAACGTGGTGGCGTGCGGCGGAATCGCCGACGGCCCCGGTAGCGGTGCGATCAGCGACGGCTGCACGCTCTCGATCGGACGGGTCGCGGCCGACTGCACCGGCGCGGTGATCGCCGCGGGCGGCGGCGCATAGCGCGGCGCGTAGCGCGTCTCGAGGTCGCGGTCGCCAAAGCCGGTGGCGATCACGGTGACGTGGATCTCGTCGGAGATCTTGTCGTCGATGACCGCGCCGAAAATGATATTGGCGTCCTCGTGCGCCTCCTCCTGGATCAGGCTGGCGGCTTCGTTGACCTCGTACAGCGACATGTCGGGGCCGCCGGTTACGTTGATCAGCAAGCCGCGCGCACCCTTGATCGAGACGTCCTCGAGCAGCGGACTCGAGATCGCGCGCTGGGCCGCTTCGACCGCGCGGTTCTCACCCGCGGCCCGCGCCGCACCCATCATCGCCATGCCCATCTCGGCCATGATCGATCGCACGTCGGCGAAGTCGAGGTTGATCAGGCCGTGTACCGTGACCAGCTCGGCGATGCCGCGCACCGCCTGCAGCAGCACGTCGTCGGCCTTCTGGAAGGCCTCCTTGAGCGAGGTCGTGCGGCTGGCGATCGAGAGCAGCCGCTGATTGGGAATCGTGATCAGCGTGTCGACCGCGTTCTTGAGTTCGCGCAAGCCCTCTTCGGCCTGGCCCATGCGCTTGCGCCCCTCGAACTGAAACGGCTTGGTGACCACGCCGACGGTCAGCGCACCGCTCTCGCGCGCGATGCGCGCGATCACCGGTGCGGAGCCGGTGCCGGTGCCGCCGCCCATTCCGGCCGTGACGAAGACCATCTCGGCGTCGCCAATCAGCTCGCGCAAGCGCTCTTCGTCTTCGAGCGCGGCCTTGCGGCCGATCTCCGGATTGCCTCCGGTGCCGCGGCCGCGCGTGAGCATCTGGCCCATCTGGATACGCAGCGGCGCGTTGTTGCTTTGCAGCGCCTGAGTATCGGTATTGACCGCGACGAAATCGACGTTGCGCAGTCCCGCCGCGATCATGTGATTGACCGCATTGCCACCGCATCCGCCCGCGCCGATTACTTTGATCCGCGCGCCCGGATCGATATTTTCCACCAGCTCGATCATCGTACTTCCTCCTCCACCCCTCTCGCGCGAATTGCCGCGCGCACCGCCAGAACCCAACACTTCCGTAATCCGTTTCAAAAGAAATCCCTCACCCAATCGCTCACCCGCGTGCGCAGCCACCCGATCCGGCCGTTGCGCGCGAGGCCGTTATGCGGCGCGTGGCCGTTGCCCGCATGCATCAGCAGGCCGGCCGCCGTGGTGTACATCGGTTTCATCAATTCCTCGGGCAGCCCCTTCAAATTTATCGGCAGGCCGCGCCGCACCGGCAGGTTGAAGATGCGCTCGGCGAGTTCCTGGGTGCCCTCGAGCAGCGAGGTGCCGCCGACTAGCACAACGCCCGAGGCGAGGCTGTCGGCCACGCCCGATCGAATCAGCTCGCGCTGCGCCAGGGCGAAGATCTCTTCCATGCGCGGCTCGAGAATTTCGCCGAGCAGCCTGCGCGCGATCACCCGCGGTTCGCGTCCGCCGACGCCCGGCACCTGGACCATCTCATCGCGCCCGACGATCAGGTTGGTCGCCACGCCGTGGCTGATCTTGAGCCGCTCGGCGTCGCTGATCGGCGTGCGCAGGCCGGCCGCGACATCGCCGGTCAGATGATTGCCGCCGATCGGCAGCACCGCGGTATGCATCACGGCGCCGTTCAGAAAGACGATCACGTCGGTGGTGCCGCCGCCGATATCGATCAGCGCGGCGCCCAATTCGCGCTCCTCGGGAAACAGCGCGGCGTCGGCCGAGGCCAGCGGCTCGAACATCAGCTCGCTCGGCGTGACTCCCGCGCGCTCGCAGCATTTGTTGAGGTTCTGGCCGTAGCTCTGAGCGGCAGTGACGATATGGATGCGCGCCTCGAGACGCACCCCGGCCATCCCGATCGGATCGCGCACGCCCTCCTGATCGTCGACCGCGAACTGCTGCGGCAGGATATGCAGAACCTGGCGATCGAGCGGAATCGCGACCGCGCGCGCCGCGTCGATCACCCGTTCGACGTCGCGCGTGCCGACTTCACCGCCGCGCACCGCGACGATACCGTGGCTGTTGAGCCCGCGGATATGCGCCCCGGCCACGCCGACCGAGGCCGCGCCCATCCGCACGCCCGCCGCCTTTTCGGCCTCGTCCACCGCCGCGCGAATCGCCTCGACCGTCGCCTCGATATTGACCACGACGCCCTTGCGCAATCCGGCGCACGGCACCACGCCGTGGCCGATCACGGCGATCGTTCCGTCGGCGGCCGCCTCGGCCATCAGCACGCAGACCTTGCTGGTCCCGACGTCGAGTCCTGCGAGCACGTTTCTCATCGGCGATCGCTCTCCACCTGCACGTAACGGATTCCGCGCGCGGCCGGCGCATAGGCGGTCCGGCGCAATGCGGCAGCGGGCCGCGCGATCGCCCCCGCGTCGGGTTTGAGCCGCACCACCACCTCGCCCGCCGTGGTCAGATCGATCGAAGCGATCATCGTTTCATGGCCGCGCCAGATACCGAGCACGCGGACCGCGCGAACAAGCTCCGCGCCGGCGCGATCGAGGTCGAAGACGATTTCGATGCGCGGGCGGACCAGGAACATCGTCGCCGTGCCGTCCTCGCCCAGGCGCATCTCGGAGACCATCGCACCGAGATTGGCCTCGGCGCGCACCAGCACGCCGGCACATTCGACGAGGCTGGCGGCGTTGGCGCTCGCGGCGCCCGCGCCGCTTAAAATTGGCATGTCGCCGGCCGCCGCGGGCGCCACCGGGCCGGTCAGGTCGCCGTCGCTATCGAGCGCATAGAAGCCGTCGCCGCGCCGCACCAGCGCCACCGCGCCGCCATGCGCATGCGGGCGGACGATCGGTTCGATCACCGTACCGCCGAAGAACGCCGCTGGAATAATCGCCGAATGGCCGACCTGCGGCCACAGACTCAGCAGCGTTCTGCAGCGCTGCGCGATCGTGCGTCCGGGCCGGCTCAAGCCGGTCATCACGCCGAGCACGAAGAACGCACACAGCACGATACCGGCGAGGCGAAAGCCCCATCCGCTGCTGGTCGTCTTGCGCTTTTTACGTTTTGCCGCCACCACCGCCACCGCTTCCACGTCCTCTCAGCTACATCGCGCCGCTTGCCTTACCCGCGGCGCCCATCCACCGCGCATTCACCATTCGCCGATCATGCGGACCTCAGGCTCGAGCGCCACGCCGCTCAGCGCCATCACTTTGCCGCGCGCCAGATCGATCAACGCGCGGACCTCGGCGGCGCGCGCACCGCCCAGGTTGACGATAAAATTCGCATGCTGGCCCGAGAACGCCGCACCACCCATCCGCTCGCCCTTGAGGCCCGCGCTTTCGAGCAGGCGTCCGGCATAACCGCCGGGAGGATTCTTGAAGACCGACCCCGCGTTGGGCAAGCCGCGCGGCTGGCGCGACGCGCGCCTGGTGCGCAGCTCGGCGACGCGGCCGCGCAGCGCCTCGCGATCGCCCGGGGCGAGCACGAAATCGACCCGCGTGATAATAAAGCGCGGCGGTAAATCCGTCCGCCGGTAGGCAAACTTGACGTCGTCTTTGTCCAGCGCGCGCGTCTCGCCGGCGACCGTTACGCCATGGACCAGCGTCACCACGCGCGCCATCTCGCCGCCAAAAGCGCCCGCGTTCATCACCAGCCCGCCGCCGACGGTGCCTGGAATACCCTCGCCAAATTCAAGACCGGCAAGCCCGCGATCGACCACCGCCTCGACCAGCGCACCGAACTGCATCGCGGCGCCGGCAATGACGCTCGCGCCGTCGATTACGATACGCGCCAGGCCAGCGCCCAGTTTCACCACCAGGCCGCGCACCCCGCGATCGCTCACCAGCAGGTTGGTTCCCGCGCCCAGGCACATCGCCGTGGCGCCATGGCGATCGGCCGCCGCCATCACCGCCATCAGCTCGTCCTCGCTTTCGGCGGTGATGAACAGATCGGCCGGCCCGCCAATCTGAAAGGAGGTGAGATCGGCCAGCGGCCGATTCGCCTCGAGGCGCGCGCCGAAGCGCGACCGCAATTCGTGCTCAAGCGCGTTCATCGATTTTCGCCGTGTCGCCGAGCACCGCGAGCATCCGCTCGCCCAGTTGATAGACGTCGCCCGCGCCGAGCGTAACGATCAGATCGCCGGCCGCCGATTCGCCGGCGACCTTGACCGCCGCGTCGATCGCCGCGCCGCGCTCGTCACCGACGTAGCGCACGTCGAGATGGCCGCGTGCGCGCAGCGCCTCGTAGAGCCGGCGCGAGTTCGCTTCGGCAATCGGCTCTTCACCCGCGCCGTACACGTCCATCAGGTAGAGCACGTCGGTGTCGTCGAAGGCGGTGACGAAGTCGTCGAACAGATCGCGCAGGCGGCTGTAGCGATGCGGCTGAAAGATCGTCACGATGCGACGGCTGAACGCCGCACGCGCCGCCGCCAGCGTCGCGCGCACTTCCACCGGATGATGCGCGTAGTCGTCAAGCACGATACGCCCGGCCGCCTCGCCCTTGATCTCGAAACGCCGCGAGATACCCGAGAAGCCGGCCAGGGCGCGCGCCGCGGTCTCGAACGCGATCCCGAGTTCGAGCGCAACCGCGATCGCGCCGAGCGCGTTGATCGCCAGGTGATGTCCCGGCGACGGAATCTCGACCGTGCCGAGGATCGCGCCGCCACGCACGACGTCGAAGCGCGTCGAGAGGCCGTCGATCGTTATCCGTTCCGCGCGCAGGTCGGCCTCGGCCGCGACGCCGTACGTCACGATCGGCTTGCGCACCATCGGCAGCAGGCCGCGCACGTTGACGCTGTCGAGGCCCAGCACCGCCGCGCCATAAAAGGGCACGCGGTTGATGAAGTTCAGATAGGCTTCGAGCACCCGGTCCATCGTGCCGTAATGGTCGAGATGCTCGGGGTCGATATTGGTCACCAGCGCGATCGTCGGCATCAGGAGCAGAAAGGAGGCGTCGCTCTCGTCGGCTTCGGCGACCATGAAATCGCCGCGCCCCAGGCGCACGTTGGTGCCGCGCGCGCGCAGATTGCCGCCAATCGCGACCGTCGGATCGAGTCCCGCCTCTTCCATGATCAGCCCGACCAGCGAGGTCGTGGTGGTCTTGCCGTGCGTGCCCCCGATCGCGACGCCCAGCCGCGCCATCCGCAGCAGCTCGCCGAGCATCTCGGCCCGCGCGATCACCGGAATCTTGAGCGCGCGCGCCGCGACAATTTCGGGATTGGAAAATTTCACCGCCGACGAAATGATCACCGCGTCGAGATTGGCGCGCAGATGGCTCGGATGATGGCCGTGCTCGAGCGTGATACCGAGTGCGGCCAGGCGCGCGGTGGTTGCGCTGTCGCGCAGGTCGCAGCCGCTGACCTCGAAGCCCAGGCGCTGGCACAACTCCGCGATACCGCTCATGCCGGCGCCGCCGACGCCGACGAAATGCAACCGGCGCGGCCGCGTCAGCAATCCGGTGGGCGTGCCCGCGCGCAGGATCTTGCGGTCGGCGTCGCTCGCGATTTTCGGATCGCTTACGCTCATGGCATTCCGATCGGTTTCGCTATTGGTTTTCTGATCACTCACGCTTATGCCGCCGCGCGTTCAGCGCCCGCGATTGCAAAACAGACGCGCGCGATTCGCGCCGCCGCGTCGGGCATCGCGGCCTCATGCGCCTTGCGACCCATCTCGATCAGCCGTGCCGGATCGCGAATCAGATCGTCAAGTGCGGCCGCAAGATTTTCGCCTAGATGGTCATCGTCGTTGATTATGATTGCACCGCCGCGCCGCTCGATCACGCGCGCGTTTAACTCCTGCTGGCGATCGCGATGAAACGGGTAAGGCACGAAAATCGCCGGGCGTCCGGCCAGCGCGATTTCCGACACGGTCATCGCGCCGGCGCGCGCCACAATCAGGTCGGCGCGGTCGAGTGCGCTCGCCATATCGTCGAGAAAGGCGACGACTCGGGCGGCGTCGCCGAGCCCGCGGTAGGCGTCGCTCACCAACCCCACATCCGCCTCGCCAGCTTGATGGATCACTGCCAATTTTATAACAGCTTTCTCAAGAATAATCAAAGCATTTACGACGCCTAAATTGAGACGATGCGCCCCGGTCGACCCACCTAAAACAAGGATTTGAATTGGATCGGCGACTTTCCGAAGTGCTCCCGGGACGAAGCGCAGGCGCACCGGATTGCCCGTCACCTCGACCCGCGCATCGTCGAAGGCCGCCGCGGTCTCGGCAAAGCCGACGCAAACTTTGCGCGCGAACCGCCAGAGCATCCGGTTCGCGAGGCCGGGGCACGTGTTCTGCTCCATCAGGACCAGCGGCACGCGGCCGATGATCGCCGCCACCGCCATCGGCGCGCAGGCATAGCCGCCCGCACTGACCACCAGGTTGGCGTCGAAGCGCGCGAGCAGCGCGCGGGCGTGGCGAATCGCGGCGAAGAACTCGCCGATCGCGCGGAGGCGTGTCAGCGGACCCTTGCCGCGCAAGCCGCGCACCGCGAACAGTTCGTAGGGCAGGCCGCTGGCCGGGAGCCATTTCGCTTCCAGACCGTTGCTGCTGCCGACGTGGAGCACCGCGCCCGCCGGATCGGCGCGGCGCAACTCCTCGCCCAGCGCGACGGCTGGGAACAGATGCCCGCCGGTGCCGCCGCCCGCAATTATGACTTTCATCGCACCGCCGGGCGCCGCGCCAGCGCAATCAGCGCGCCAAGCGCCGCCATCGCCATTACGATCGACGTGCCGCCATAGCTCAGAAACGGCAGCGGCAGACCCTTGGTCGGAACCAGCCCGATCACGACCGCGATATTGATCAACGCCTGCAACGAGATCATCGAGGTGAGCCCGACCGCGAGCAGGCTGGCAAACGGGTCGGGTTCCTCGTGCGCGATGCGCATGCCGCGAAACAGGATCACGCAAAACAGCACGAACACGATCAGTGCGCCGATCAGGCCGAACTCCTCGGCGACCACGGCGAAGACGAAATCGGTATGCGCCTGCGGCAGGTAAAACATCTTCTGGCGGCCGGCGCCCAGCCCGGTGCCCCATTTGCCGCCTTCGCCCAGCGCAATAAACGACTGCACCAGTTGAAAGCCGGCGCCGCGCGCGGTCCGCCACGGATCGAAGAAGGTCGCCAGCCGCCTCATTCGGTAGGGTTTTGCTACCGCCTGAAGCGCCAGGACGCCGGCCGCCGCCGCGCCTGCGGCGCCCAAATGGGCCGTGCGCGCGCCCGCCGCAAAGAGCATCGCGAACAGGATCACCGCGAGCATCACGGTGGTGCCGAAGTCGGGCTGCTTGAGCACCAGGATCGCGATCGGCGCGACGATCAGCAAGGCCGGCAGCGGCCCGCGCTCGAAGTTCGCCATCAGGTCCTGGCGCTTGGCGAGAAAATCCGCGAGGAAAAAGACCACCGCCAGCTTGACCAGCTCCGAGGGCTCCGCCAGCACCGGGCCCAGCCGCACCCAGCGCCGCGCGCCGCCGCGCACCACGCCCAGGCCGGGAATCCAGACCATCACCAGCAGCGCCACCGCGACGATCATCAGCGGCATGACCAGCCGGCGCATCCCGGCCAGCGAGAACTGCGCCAGGATCGCGAGCACCGCCAGGCCCGCCGCAATATGGACCAGATGGAGCTTGAAAAAATGGAATGCGTCGCCGGTCTTCTCCTGGCCGAGGAAATAGGTCGTGTTGAGCACCATCAGCAGGCCGAGCGCGATCAGCGCCGCCGCCGGGAGGCACAGCCACGGGTCGGGTCGCCGATAGGCGACGGCCTCAAAGCGCCCGAACCAGCTCCTGAAATACGCGCCCACGTTCCGCATAATCCTTGAATTGATCAAAGCTCGAACAGGCGGGCGACAACAGCACCGTATCGCCCGGCCGCGCGTTGCCCGCCGCAATCTTGACCGCCTCGGCCATCGCCGGCGCCAGTTCGAGCGCCGCCGCCCCGTCGAGCGCCGCGCGCATCTGGTCGCGCGCCGCGCCAATCAGAATCACCAACCGCACCTTATTCGCGAGCGCCGTGCGCAACGGTCCATAGTCGCCACCCTTGTCGACGCCGCCGGCGATCAGGATCACCGGCCCGCGCATCGCGGCCAAAGCCTCGACCACCGCGCCGACATTGGTGCCCTTGGAATCGTCGATATATTTCACCCCGCCGCGCGTCCCGACCAGCTCCAGGCGATGCGGCAGGCCTTTGCATTGACCGAGCGCGCGCTCGATCACCCGCGGCTCAACGTCAAGCGCGAGCGCGGCGGCCGCCGCGGCCATCGCATTGGCCAGGTTATGCTGCCCCGGCAGCGTGAAATCATCGAGACCGATTTGGCCGCGCCGGGTTTCGTCGGCGAACACCAGCCCGCCGTCCTCGCACCAGATCGCGCACGGCCGCCGCGCCGCATCGCGCGCGCCGATTTCGCGGGCCGGACGCGCATGCCCGAAACTGAAGACCCGCGATCGCACGGTCGGCGCGAGCGCCCAGACATGCGCATCCTCGCGATTGAGAATCGCCCAGTCGTCGGCGTCCTGATTCTCGAACAGCCGCGCCTTGGCCCGGCCGTATTCCGCGAGGTCGCGATAGCGGTCGAGATGGTCGTCGGTGAGATTGAGATATACGCCGACGCGCGGCTTGAAGGTCTCGATCAATTCCAGTTGGTAGCTCGACACTTCGATCACCGCCGCGTCAAACTCGGCGCCGGCGGCGTCGGTCAGCGGCGTGCCGAGATTTCCGCCGACGAAAGTGCGGTGCCCCGCCGCCCGCAGTATCTCGCCGAGGATTACCGTGACCGTGCTCTTGCCGTTGGTCCCGGTGATCGCCGCGATCGGTACGCTCGGAGTGCCCGGCGCACCGAGCAAGCGGCTGCCCAGCTCGAGTTCGCCGATTATCCGCACCCGGGCGGCCCGCGCCGCGCGCATCAATACCGATGCGGGCGGCACGCCGGGACTCGCCACCACCAGGTCGACGCCGTCGAGCCATGCCGGATCCTCGGCACCCAGGCGCACCAAGCCAGGCGGCAAGCCGGCGCGATCGAGGTCGGCGCGCAGATCGGTCATCACCAGGTGCGCGCCGCGCGCGGCGAGAACGCGGGCCGCCGCGCGTCCGCTGACGCCCAGCCCGATAACCATTACGCGCTTGCCCGCGAGTTGCATTGCGGAACCTGCCATTACCTGAGCTTCAGCGTGCTGACCGCGACCAGCGCACAGACGATTGAGATGATCCAGAAGCGCGTCACGACCACCGTTTCGGGCCATCCGCCAAGCTCGAAATGGTGATGGATCGGGGCCATGCGGAAAATCCGCCGATGCGTCATTTTGTAGTAATAACGCTGCATGATGACGGAGACCGCCTCGATCACGAAGACCCCGCCGGCGATCGGCAGCACCATCTCCTGCTTGGCCAGCAGCGCGACCATGCCCAGCGCCGCGCCCAGCGAGAGCGCGCCGACGTCGCCCATCATCATCGACGCCGGATAGGCGTTGTACCACAGAAAGCCCATCGACGCGGCGATCAGCGCCGCGCAGAAGATTGCGACTTCGCCTGCGCCCTCGACGTGCGGAACGTCCAGGTAGGTGGCGAACTTCAGGTTGCCGGCGACGTAGGTGAAGAGCCAGTAGCAGAAGCCGGTCGTCATCACCGGGCCGATCGCGAGGCCGTCGAGTCCGTCGGTCAGGTTGACCGCGTTCGAGCAGCCGACGATCACGAACATCGCGATCGGCACGTAGAGCCACCACGGCAGTTCGGGCCGCAGCCGCTTGAGAAACGGAAACGTGAGATGCGTGTCGAAGTGGAAAACCCCGAACAGCACCACCGCCGCGGCGAACGCGCACAGGAACTGCCAGAACAGTTTCTGCGGTCCGCTAAGCCCCATGCCGCGTCCGCGCTTGAGCTTCAGATAGTCGTCGCTGAAACCGATCGCGCCGAACGAGACCATCACGAACACCGCAATCCAGACGTACGGATCGCGCGGGTCGGCGAGCAGGATCGTCGCGGCCAGGCACGACGCCAGGATCAGCAATCCGCCCATGGTCGGCGTGCCGGCCTTCTTCTGATGGGTCTGCGGCACGTCCTCGCGAATCGTCTGGCCGATATGCGCCGCGCGAAAGCGCTGGATCAGCAGCGGTCCCAGCGCCAGCGACAGCGCCATCGCGGTCAGTCCCGCGAGCACCGAGCGGAAGGTCTCGTAGCGCAGGACGTTGAGCGCCGGGTAGCGCGTATGCATTGAAAACAAGGCCAAATAGAGCATCGTGCCGCTAGATTCTCCGCTGGCGATTGATGGCGCAAGTTGCCCAGTTGCGCGGCCGACCGAGTTGCGCGGCCGACGGAAATGGAAAATCGCGCACTCGCGATCGATCAAATTTCCGCGCAAGGCACTTTGCGATCGTTAATCCGCCTGGCGCGCCGCGCGCCTCACTCCTGCATCGCGACCGCGCGTGATACCGCCGACTTCCCGAGGCAAGCCTGCCATCGTCCACCACGACCCCGCATCATCCGCCGAACCCTACGCACATCGCGATGCGCGTATCCCGATGCGAAGGCTTCCCTGAAGAAGTCGTTCCTCGCGCGTGTCTCCCTCACCGTCCGGAAATCTGGCGCCGCGTGCGCGCGCGCTCCGCCTCGCTCCCCCTAGCCTGGGCGCCGGCCCGCGGCCATTGCCCACGGCCCTTACCCATGACGCGAATCCAATCCGCGCCCACGCGTCCGCCCCGCGATGCCGATCCGCATCGCATCCCTAGATCGCTCGCCGGCGTTCCGGCGCTCCTCATTGCCAGCCGCGGCACGTCGTCAATTGCCCGGCGCGCGCCGCGCTCCACCCATCTCCGCCATCTCACCGACGATCTCGCGCACCACCACGCGGTCGTCGAAATCGAGCCGGCGGCCCGCCACCAACTGGTAATCCTCGTGGCCCTTGCCAGCGATCACCACGATGTCGCCGGCCGCCGCGATACGCAGCGCCAGCGCGATCGCCGCGCGCCGATCCGGTTCGACCAGGTAGCCGGCCGTGCCCAGCGCCGCGTCGCCCTCGTCGATCCGGCTCAGACCGCATTGCATCAACCCGGCCTCGACTTCGGCGATAATCCGGATCGGATCTTCGCTGCGCGGATTATCCGAAGTGAGGATCGCCGTATGCGCCAGCCGCCCGGCGATCTCGCCCATGATCGGACGCTTGCCGCGATCGCGATCGCCGCCGCATCCGAAGACGCAGATCAGCCGCCGCGGCCCGATCGCGCCGAGCGCCGCGAGCACCCCCGCGAGCGCCTCGGGCTTGTGCGCGTAATCGACCAGCACCTTCACGTCCGGTGGACCCACGACCGGCTCCAGCCTGCCGGGGGCCCCTGGGCATCGCCGCACCCCGTCCACCACCGCATCCGTTTCGATGCCCAGGGCCACCGACAAAGCGGAGGCACCCAGAATATTGAGCAGGTTGATCTCGCCGAGCATCGGCGATTGCACATCGAACACGCGATCGGGCGTGCGCACCCGCGCGCGGATGCCATCGACGCTCGCCACCGAGTTCTCGGCATGCACATCGAGCGTGCGATCGAGTCCGAAACTGAGCTTGCGTCCGCCGATCGTATCGAGCATGCGGCGGCCCCACGGGTCGTCGCCGCGGACCACCGCGACCGCGTCGGCGTGCGTGCTGCGCGGCAAGATCTCGCTGAACAGGCGCAGCTTGGCGGTGAAATAATTCTCCGCCGTGCCATGGTAATCCAGATGGTCGCGGCCGAGATTGGTGAACAGGCAGGCACGGAAGTCGAGTTCGTCGACGCGCCGCTCGGCCAGTCCGATCGACGAGATCTCGGCCGCCGCCGCGCGCTCGCCCGCCCGCTCCATCGCCGCCAGCGCGCCCTCGAAGTCGATCGATTCGGGCGTCGTAAGGCCGCTATACAGCTTGCGTCCCCCGGCGAAAATTCCAATCGTGCCGATCATTCCGCAGGGAATTCCGGCCGCCGCGAAGATCGCCGCGAGCAGATAGGTCGTGGTGGTCTTGCCGCTGGTCCCGGTCACGCCGATCAGATCCAGCCGCCGGCTCGGCGCACCGAAAAATCGTGACGCCGCCACGCCCATCAGCGCGCGCGGATGCTCGCTCGCAATCAAAGTAAACGCGGGGCGCGCCGCATCATCACCACCCCTCACCACCGCCGCGCGCGCCCCGCGCCGTAATGCTTCCTCCAGATGCGCACGATTACTCACCGCATCGCGCGCCGTCGAAAAGAACAGATCGCCCGGCTTGACCGTGCGCGAGTCGTAGCTCAGGCCGCCGATCTCGACCTCGGCGTCGCCGATTACGCGGCTGGCATTGCCGCCCGCGATCAATTCGTTGAGCTTCACCGCCGCCTCCGCGGATGCGCGACGGCGCGCGCCGCCGATGCGCGCCAGAGGTGCGCCGCCGATCGATGGCGGCTCCGTCGTTCCGCCGATGCGGACGGCATACCGGTCGCCGGAAGATCGGCGAGCGTCAACGCGATTGGCGCACTGGTGATCGGCGCGCCGGGCGGCGGTTTCTGCCCGACCACATAGCCGTCGCCGCTCACGTCGATCGCCAGGCCGCGGCCACGTGCGATCGCAAAAGCGCTGCGCAGGCTCTCACCGCGAAAATCCGGTGCCCGGCCGGTCGCCATATCCGGTGCCGCGCCGCCGCTCGACGGCCCGACGCTATACTCGGCCGGACTACCCTCGCCCGGTTCATCCGACCCGCGCCGCTCGACGCCGTCCACCGCATCGGGCGCCGAACCGCCGCTGCCGCCACCGAACGGAATCATGCTTGCGGTGTCGTACGAAGCTGGCGCCTCCGCTGGCGCGATATCCAGCCGGGCCAGTGCCGCCGAGGCGATCTGGCTGAAGACCGGCGCCGCGAACAGGCCCCCAAAATGGCCATGCGAGACGTCGTAGAGCACAACGAGAATCACCAGCCGCGGATCGTCGGCCGGCACGAAACCGACGAATGACGCGACCAGCCGCGTCTGGAAGTAGCCGCCGGTTGCCGGATTCACCATCTGCGCGGTCCCGGTCTTGCCCGCGACCGTGAAGTCGGCGACGCGCGCCAGATGGCCGGTGCCGTCGGGACCGTTGACCACATTGCGCAGCAGCAGGTTGATCTGATGCGCCACGTCGGGTGCAACCACGCGGCGCAGCACCTGCGGCGTATGCCGCAACAGCTCGTGCCCGCCGGCGTCGTAAGCCGCCCGCACCACGTATGGACGCATCACCACGCCGCCGTTGGCGATCGCCGCATAGGCCACCGCAAGCTGCATCGGGGTGACCGCGACGCCCTGGCCGAAGCCGTGGTCCGCCAGCTCGATCGTGCGCCATTTATCCGGTGCGCGCAGCAGGCCCGAGGCCTCGCCCGGCAGATCGATCCCGGTGCGCCGTCCGAGGCCAAAGGCGGTCAGTCCGTCGTAGAAGCGATCGGCGCCCAGGGCCAGCGCGATTTTCGCCGCGCCGATATTCGACGAGACCTCGATGATCCCGCCCAGATCGAGCCATCCGTGCCGATCGTCGTCATGGATCGTGCGGCCCGCCAGATGCCATTCGCCGTTCTCGCAAAAAATTTGCCGGTCCGGCGCAATCGCATGGTCCTGGATCGCGATCGCCCCGAGCAGCCCCTTCATCGTCGATCCCGGCTCAAACGCGTCCTGCACCGCCGTGTCGTGCAGCCGATCGTCGGTGACGCCGCGCGCCGCCGCGCCGTCGACGTTGGCCAGCGCCAGCACCTCGCCGGTAAACGGATCGAGCACCACCGCCGCGCCGCGCCGCGCACCGCTCTGGACAACCTCGCCGGCCAGGTAGTTCTCGGCCGCCGACTGGATCGACGCGTCGATGGTCAACTCCAGGCGCGCGCCCGGCTCGGCATTTTTGAGCGCGAGCGGCGAGTCGAGAATCTGATGGCCCAGTGCATCATGATAGATCTGCAACTCGACCGGCGCGCCGCGCACCATCCGATCGTACTGTAACTCTACGCCGGAGAGCCCCTGGCCATCCGTCCCCGCCAGCCCCACCACCGATCCGGCCAGGTTGCTCTCCGGGTAGAAACGCTTGTATTCGCTCACCGCGCCGACGCTCTCGAGACCGAGATCTTCGGCCGCATGCGCCTGCTCCGGCGCCAGATGGCGCCCCAGCCAGACGAACGGCGCGGGCCGCGCCAGGCGCGCCTCGAGTTCGCCCGGCGTAATTCCGACCGCCGCGGCCAGCGGCGCGCGCTCCGCAGCCGTGCTCGATTCGAGCAGCCGACGCGGCCGCGCAAAGACCGATCGCGCCTGCGCCGACAGCGCCAGCGGCTCGCCGTTGCGATCGACGATTGGCCCGCGCACCGGCGCCAGCGTGATCGTCTCGGTATGCTCGGTGCGCGCGATCGAGGCCAGCCGCGGACCGTCGATCAACGCGACGATCGCCAGCCGGATCGCCGCCAGCACAAACAGCCCGGCCAGCGCCAGCGTGAGCATTCCGATACGCGCGCGGCGTTTCTTGAACGGCTCATTCACGGCATCACCACGACGTGGCCCGGAGCCGGCGGCCCCAGTCCATATTTCGCCGCCAGCGCACGCAGCCGCTGATGCGATTCGAGTTCGGCCGCCGCGAGCTTGAGCCGCTGATTCGAGTTATCCAGGTTGCGGATTTCAATTTTGAGCGCCGAGAGCCGATAGCCCTCCTGCGTAACTTCTAGCCGCACCATCAGGATGGCGAAGCCGGCCGCGACAATCGCGATCGCGAGCATCGCCGGAATAATCTTCGACGGCGGCGCCGCCGGACGTGCGCGGCGCGTCATGACCTGCTCCGTTCGATACAGCGCAGGCGTGCGCTGCGGGCGCGCCGATTGCGCGCCGCTTCGTCGTCGCCCGGACGCTGCGCCTTGCGCGTCACGGCGTTGTACCCGCCCTCGCGCACCAGTTCGCGAAAGCGCTCCTTGACCGGCCGATCTTCCAGCGAATGGTACGCCAGCACGACCATCCGGCCGCCCCTGCCGAGCCGCGCCGGACCCCGCTCGAGCAGCGCCGCCAGGCTCTCCATCTCGTGGTTCACCGCGATCCGCAAAGCCTGAAAAGTGCGCGTCGCCGGATGGATCCCGCCGCGCCGCAAGCGCCCAATCGCGCCCTCGACCAGCCCGCGCAACTCGCCCGTGGTCTCGAGCGGACGCCGCCGCCGCGCCGCCACGATCGCCCGCGCGATACGCCGTGAGCCGCGCTCCTCGCCGTATTCGTAAATGATCCGCGCGATCTCTTCCTCGCTCTCTTCGTTGACGATGTCGTAGGCGCGCAGCGTCTGCCCGCGATCCATCCGCATGTCCAGCGGACCGTCGAGCCGGAAGCTGAAGCCGCGCTCGGCGTCGTCGAGCGCAAAGCTGCTCATCCCGAGGTCGGCGACGATTGCTCCGACGCACGGAATCCCGCACTGATCGAGCACCTCATCCAGGCCGGCGAAGTCGGCCTGCCGGAGCGTCACCCGCGAGCCGAACTCGGCCAGGTTGGCCGCCGCCGTGCGCAGCGCCGCCGCGTCGCGATCGATTCCGATCAGATGGGCGTCGGTCGCACGCAACAACGCCGCCGCATGGCCGCCCAGGCCCACCGTCACGTCGACGATCGTCAAAGGGTTCAGAGCGCGGACGAGCCCCACCACCTCATCCACCATCACCGCCGCATGCTGGCGGCCCGCCGCGCTCTGCCCTTTTTCTTCCGCCAGGCGCATAGCACCTCGACACTAGATATCGATCTTCGCGAGCAAGTCCGGGTCGGCGAGAAATTGCTCCTCGGCGGATTTCACAATCCGATCGAGTTTCGCGCGATCCCACAATTGAAACCGATTGTGCCGCGCCGAGAACGTGACCTCATGATCGAGTCCGGCAAATTCGCGCAGCTTCGGCGGTATCAGGATGCGCCCCTGCCGGTCGACCTGCACCTCGTGCGCGCCGCCGATATAAAAGGTCTCGAACAATTGCGCCGTGCGATCCCCGCCCGTGCGATGGCCGAACTTTTCCACCACCCGCTCCCACTCCGCCGGGGGATAGAGATCGAGGCATTTCTCGCGCTCGAAAATAAAATTCGTGATATACAGGCGTTCATGGTTCTGGCGTTCCAAGACATCGCGGAAGCGCGCGGGAATACTCACCCGGCCTTTCTCGTCGATTGCATGGTCGTATCGACCGCTGAACACTGTAATCTTCCTCGATTCCCCACATCATCCCACCTCGCCCCACATCAGTCAAGTAAACGCACGAGATGGAATTGACAACTCCACCTAGCGCCCGTAGGCGAAATAAAGGCGAAGCGATGAGGCGTGGCCCGCGCGCTTGCGGCGGCGCGCCGCGACCAATATCGTGGGTAAGGCTAATATGGAATCGCAAACACAAACTGACACGCCGGTTCATCCGGCAGATCAACCGTTCGAAGTTGAGCGACTATCGCGCGGCGGCGCGCTGCTCTACGTATTTCACGGCATCGGCGTGACGCTCGGGATGGGCATCCTCTGGATGCTCGAAGTGGTGCGCAACAGCTATTTCCGTCTGCTCGATCGGACGAACGTCAAGGCGCGCACCCGTCCGGCGAGCGCTTTTCCGCCGGGCCGTCCGCGTCGCCGTCCGATCGCCGACGCGCCTCACCCCTGACCGCTATCGCGAAGTTCGCCGGGCAACGCGCGCTGCTCCGACCGCGCGGATCGCAGGGTAGCCAGCGACGCATAGCGCCGGCAACCTATTCACCTGAAATAATCGCTGCGAGAGCCGCCCAACCCTAATGGCCGTCAAAGGCCGTCGGGCGGCAGCTTGACCGTGCGTCCGCCGCGGCCGCCGAGCTTGGCGCGGCGCAAGCGCTGCACGCGGATCGGCTGCACGGCCGGGCGCTGCGCGACGTTGTCGACGGCGCCATCGCCGGCGTTGAGATTTTCGTCTAGCAGCCGCGCCAGGTAGCGCGCCAACTGGTCGTCGAGCACGCGAATCAGCGCGTCGGTCTGCGCGGCCTGCGTAATCTTGAGAAAGCCCTCGAGCCGATGGTTGCGATCATGCTGCGCAATCAGCCGCGCGATCGCGCTGTGCGACAGCGCGCCGAGTTTTACCTCGAGCCTCCGGCGCGCCTGCTCGAACAGATCCTTCAACTCCTCGCGCGGCGAGACCGTGCCGAGCACGAAGCCGCAGCGCGGACAGCACGGCGTGATCTCGGGTGAGAGCGGCGCGTCGAGATCGCAGCGCACCAGGCGCCCCTCGATCTGGGTCATCGATGCGGCCAGGCTCGCGCCTTCGGGCGCACCGAGCGCGGCGATCGCGTTGAGCCGGCCGAGCGCCTGCAGATGGCGCCGCGTGTCGTCGGCGATCGGCGCAAGCCGCTCGAGTTCGAGCCGCCACTGCGCGTGCGCCGTGCGATAGAACTGCACGTAGGTCCATTTGAATTTCTGGAAGCGCGCCTCGAGCGCGTCGAGATTGCGCCCGGCGCCCGCCAGCACCGCCGGGTTCACCGCGACGGTCAGCAGTTGCGATTCGAGTTCGAGCGCCGCGAGCCGCCGGTCGCGTAACGGATCGTCGTCGTCGAACGGATTCAGCCGCGTTGCGGCCAGATACTCGCGCATCAGCTTGAGCCGCGGCACCGCCCCCGCGACGATCCCCAGCGCCTCGTAGTCGGCGACGATCGCGAGCGCCGCTTCGCGCCGCGGCTCGTCAGCGCCCCGTTCGACCAGCAGGTCGGCACCGCCCTCGGCCAATTCGATAAAGTCGGCGAAGGCCTTTTGCTGTACGGGTAGCAGCACCGCGCCACTCTCGCGCAGCGCTGCGGCGAGCACCTCGCGATTGCGGTAGGCGCCTTCAAGCGCGCTCGCGATCGCGTCGCCCAGGCGCTTGAGCTTGGCGTTGAGTTCGGGCCGCTCGTGCGCCGGCGTCAGCGTCGCGTCGAAACGGCGGCTCAGCGTCAGCGCCGCGTTGAAGGCGGCCACTTCGGGCGCGCCCGCGCCGCGCGGATTGAAGGCAGCCGTACGCGCCGCGGCGGCATAGGCGATAATCCCGCCGGCGCGCGCCGCGATCGCCGCAAGCAGATCGCCCATCGCCATCGCGCCGCCGCGCGCACTCTCGCCGATCGCCGGGCCCATGCGCGTGCGCAACTCGCCCAGGCCGAGCGCGCCGGCCGGCCGCGCGGTAACAAAATCCAGGACCAGGATTTCGACCACTGCGCGCGCCGTCTCGCGGCCCTCGCCGATCGCGGCCGCGGCGGCCGCCGCGTAAGCGATTTTGAGCGCTGCGCGCCCACTGTCGCCGAGCCGCGCGCTCACCGCCCCGCTGATCGCCGCCGACTTCATCATCGCCGCGGGCATCACCAGCCGGTTAAATGTGCGCGCCTCTCGCCACCGCCCGATCAGCTCGCGCATCATCGCGGCCAGCGGACCGACCGCGCCGTCGGTGGGCGCCAGCGCGGCTACCGTCGCGGCCGACGCCGGATGGAGCGGGTAAATCGTGCGCGGCTCCCACAGCTCGCAATCGAGGTTGCGATAGAGCGCCTCAACGGCCTGCAAGCCCGCGTCGTCGAGCCGCCGCGCACGGCCCATCGCGACCGCGATCACCTCGTTCGGCACCGCCGCCACGTTAAACGCCCGGGCAGCAGCCGGCGCGTCCCCGCGGCCCGCCGCCACCACCACCAGCCGCAGATGCTTCAGCGCACGCGCGACCTGCGCAATCGCGGTCAGATTATCCAGCGCTGCTTCGGTGCCGTGCAGGCCGAGGTCGATCGCGATCGTGATGCCGCGCACACCGTGGCGCCGCGCGGCCGCGAAGGCAATCGTCAGCGCCTCGGCACCGCGCATCTCGCGCCACAACGCCGCCGCATGGTTCTCGCCAGCCAGCGTATACGCGATCAACTCGAGGATGCGCCGGTCGATTTCCGCCGGCCTCACCATTTGCGCCGCATCGACGGCGAGCGTCAGGTAGCGGCCGCTATCGGCCGGCATTGCGCCGGCGCGGGTGCTCAAGGCGATTATGTAATTAAGAAAATGGGTCTTGCCGGCGCCTGCCGGACCGCCGATCCAGAACAGCGCGCCTTGCGGCTGATCCAATTGCGCATTGATTGCGTCCCACGCCCGGCTCGCTCCGCCGGTCAAGCCGAAGCCGGCCACCGTCGCCGCGTCCGGCTCCTCTGCCAGAGTCATGCGTTCGGCCACCTCGGGTCCAAGCTCGACGAACTCGCGCGGCGCCGCATCGGCGATTCCTCTTTGCATCCGCATACGAGATTTCATATAGCGTTCGGACCTGGCAAACCAGACCGACGTATCAACTCTGTTAAGGCTGCGGCGCGCTAATCCACGCAGTGCACAATTCGCGCGTCAGCGGCCACGATGACACACGATCCAATAGCTATTTGGCGTCCAGTTGAGCAAACACCACACATTACTGACTATCTATGCACAATCAATTCTCAATGAATAGTGTACAAGCCAATATATCCCGCCGCGGCAAAGCTCAAACGATTCCCTCGCTGCGCAATTTCGCCAGCTCCGCACCGTCGATTCCGATCGCCGCCAGCACTTGCGCCGTATGCTCGCCGAGCATCGGCGGTGGCGCCACCGGCCGCGCCACATCGTCGGCCGCGGAGAGCTTGAGCGGCGTGCCCATCACCTTGATCTTTCCGCGCGTGGGAAATTCGCTATCGATCAGCATCCGCCGCCGCGTGAGTTCCGGATCGGCCGTCACCTCGCCGACCGATCGCACGGGGGCGCAGGGAATGCCCTGTTCGATCAGCAGTTCGACTATATCGTCGCGGCGTATTTGCCTGGTCCACGCACTGACAATCCCGTCAACCTCATCGGCGATAGCGTAGCGGCTCGCATGATCCTGGTAGCCTGGCAGACTAATCAGATCGGCGCGGCGCATCAGCCGCGCGAGCGTGCGCCAATGCGCTTCGGTCAAGCAAAAGATGAGAATTTCGCCGTCGATTGCCGGATATATATTCGATGGACAAGCGTTGCGATGGCGATTACCCAGTCGGCCATAGCTCTTGCCCTCGAGTTCGTTGGCAACCAGCCCCGTCATCGCGGGCACGCACATGTCGTACATCGAGACTTCGACGCGCTGCCCGCGGCCAGTGCGTCCGCGCTGGATCAAGGCGGCGAGAATCGCGCTCACCAGATGGCTGCCAGTGCCCATGTCGATAAAGGTCGCGGGCGTGCGCGTGCCCGGACCGTCGGACTGGCCGGTGACGCTGATCAGTCCGCACGCCGCCTGCAGCGTGCTGTCCATCGCGCCGAGGCGGGCCCACGGCCCGTCTGAGCCGTAGCCCTTGACGGACGCATAGATGAGGCGCGGAAAGCGATCGCGGAGCGCGTCGTAGCCTATGCCCAGCGACTCCATCGCGCCGGCGGAATAGTTCTCGGCAATCACGTCGGCGCCTTCGAGCAGCTTGAGCAGGAGATCGCGTCCGCGCGGATCCTTGAGATTGAGCGAGACCGACTTTTTGTTGGGATTAAGCATCAAAAAGGCGTAATTGACGCCGCCCGGCGACGCGCCCGGACGCCGCAGATGCTCGCCGGTGCCGGGCGGTTCGATCTTGATCACTTCGGCGCCCAGGTAGGCGAGTTGCAGGGTGCAATAGGGCACGGCAAAGATCTGGCCGAGATCGATCACGCGAAGCCCTTCGAGCGGACGGTCCATAGTCACACTTTCCTTTCTTTCGTCATTGCGATCGATCACGGCCGCGGCGATTCGATGCGACGACCTCCCAACGATCGCGCCAGCGGCGGCGCGCTAGCGCAACAGGTTGCGCGCGATAACCATGCGATGGACCTCCGACGGACCCTCGCCGATGCGCCGGATACGCGCCTCGCGGTACCAGCGCTCGAGCGGAAACTCCTTGCTCACGCCGTAGCCGCCATGAATCTGCACGGCGCGATCGACCACGCGGCCCAGAACCTCGCTCGAGTAGAGCTTGGCGATCGACGCCTCCATCCGCGCGTCCTCCTTGCGCCCCGACTTCCACGCGCCCTCCCAGATGAGCCAGCGCGCCGCGCGCAATTCAACTTCCGAATCCGCGATCATCCATTGGATCGCCTGGCGGCGCGCCAGCAGTTCGCCAAAGGTCTTGCGCTGGCGCGCATGCGCGATAGCCATTTTGAGCGCGGCGACGCCGATGCCGACGTTACACGCCGAGTAGGGAAAGCGCAGGCCCGTGAGCAGGTCCATGCACAGCGTCAGGCCGCCACCCTCCGGACCCAGGCGCTGCGCCACCGGCACCCGGCAGTCCTCGAAATGCACCACGTTGGGCAACGCCGACGTGCGCAGCGTCTTGAACGGTTTGGCGGTGAAGCCGGGCGTGCCCTTTTCGATTATGAATGCAGTGATCCCGCCGCGGCCCGCGCTGGCGTCGGTGCGGGTGAAGACCACGCCCCATTCGGCCTCATGCGCGCGCGAGATGAAAATCTTCTGGCCGTTGAGCACGTAATGGTCGCCGTCACGCACCGCGCGGCATTGGATCGCGCCGGCCGGATCCGATCCGCCGCTCGGCTCGGTGATCGCAAAGAACGTGTACGTGCCGTTGCGCAGCGTGGGCACCGCATATTTCTGAATCTGCTCCTCGCTGCCGCCCCAGATGACCGGCGGCGGCGTGCGCCCGAAGACGCCCGCGCCGGGATTGTAGAGGCCGCCGCGATGCTGGCACATCTCCTCCATCAGCACGCACATCTCGAACAGGCTGAGGCCGCCGCCGCCATATTTCGTCGGCGAACCCATGCACCACATGCCCGCCGCCTGCACTTTGCGCGCGATGCGCCAGTAATCGTCCTCGCCGATTTCGGCCGCATCGGGGTCGACGCGCGCCTCGGCCGGAATCACTTCGTCCTTGATTATCCGCTGCACGTTGTCGCGCAGCGCCAGGAGTTCCGGCGGTAACTGGTATCCTTGCTCGCTCTCCATCAATCCCTCTCCCTTTCCGCGCGCGCACAGCGTCCGCCGTCGCAGGGCCGCGGCGGCGCCAGCGCGCGGTTCAAGCCGGGTCCGGCGCGATCCGGCGGCGCAATCTGGCCAGCCAGATTTCCCGGACCCCTTCGCAATCATAAACGCCCCACGTTCCCTTGATTACCGGATCGATGCCGCGCAGATGCTCGATCGCACCGCCAAAAAGCTTAATCGCGGCGTCCGCGCGCGGCCGGCGATCCGTTCCGCCTGCGCTCGCCGCAACGATGTAGTCGGCGAGACCGTGCGTGGCCTCGCTTCCATAGCGCCACAGCGCGCGCTCGGCGGCGCCCAGCCGATCGGCCGCCGGCCCGACGACCGCTTCAGCCGCCGCAATCGCCTCGCGCATGATCGCGGCCGCCGCTCGCAAGTCTCCCATGCGCTTGCCCGCGTCGGCCGGCCCGAGTGCCGGGCGCATCACGCCACCGCCGCCATCGAGCAGCAGGCGCGACGCGCGCGCGATCGCGCGATAGGCGCGGCCCATCGCGGGGGCGCAGCCCGGATGGAGTCCCGCGGCGACGTCGGCGATCGTCTCGTCCGGATCGAAATCGGGTGAGCGCGTGCCGCGTACAAAGGCTTCCAGGTTGACCGGATAGGCGAGCACACTGAAGGCGCCGAAGGTCAGGCACGAGATGCTCTCGAGGCCGAGTGCGCGATAGGCGCGCAGATCGCGCGCGATGACGGCCGGCGTGGCGCATCCGAGACCGCCGAACAGGATCGCGTCGGCGTAATACTCAAAGACGTGGCCGCGGCCGTCGAACAACTCAATGTAGCGTTTTAACGACTCAAAGTAGCGTGGATTGGCGGCGCAGTCCGGGTCGTCGATCGCGTGGCTGTAGCAGCGTTCGCGCGGCGCCCATTCAAAGGCCACGTTGGGAATCGGATCGAGCGCCGGGTCGGGCTCGAGCGTGTCGTGATAGGCAAGATAAGCGACCGGCACCGGGCACACCGC
>DATLRA010000096.1:0-21923 GCA_035534935.1 Binataceae bacterium (SeqCode) | reverse complement strand
AATTAATCGCGTGCAAGGCCGCAATTCCTCCGCGTGCGGCGGCTGGTCAGCCGCCGGGTCATGGTCAAAGGCGCACTGTAGCGCAATGGCGGGCGAAAAGACCACCCGAATATCAAGGTCTGGCGCGCGCGACGGCGCCGCGATGCGTACCTGGGAGTCTTTGCGCAAATCAGGTTGTCATTCTGAACGAAGTCCGCGCAGTGAAGAATCCCGGGATTCTTCGCTGCGCTCAGAATGACACGGTGGGCTTTGCGCGAAGGCTCCCTAACTTTCCACTTACTCCGCAAAGCCCAGCGGCGCAACGATCCGCGCCGCCGCCCGCGCCAGAATCGGCGGATGCGCGCCCATCCGCGCGAAGCGCGGGTCGGTGGTCTGGCCGCGCACGAAGCGCACGTAGATCTGCTGGAGCACGGTGGCGGTCTTCCAGTTGCCCCACGCGCGATAGTACGCGGCGTGGCGCACGTCGCGGCCGCTGCGCCGGGCGTAACGCTCGACCAGTTCGTCGCGCTTCATGAAGCCGGGCCGGGTCGTATGCGCGAAGCCCTCGGCCATCTCGATGAACTCCTCGGGGTCGCTGGCCTCGCGCCAGTAGTTGAGCGAGGTGCCGAGATCGATCATCGGATCGCCGAGCGTCGACATCTCCCAATCGAAGACGCCGACGACCTGGCCCGAATTATCCGGCGCGAACATCACGTTGTGCAGAAAGAAATCGTTGTGCAGGATCGCCGGCGTTTGCGCCGGCGGCATATGCTCGAGGAACCATGCGCCGAGCTTGTTCATCAGCGGCACTTCGGTAGTTTTGGCTTTCTCCCAGCGATCCATCCAGCCCGTGATTTGCCGGCGCACGAAGCCGTCGGGCCGGCCCAAGCCACCCAGATCGAGCTTGGCGTAATCCACCGAATGCAGATCGGCGAGCGCGTCGATGAAGCCCTCGGACATCGCGCGGAAGACCTCGGGGGTCTGCCGGATGCCGGACGGCAGCGGACTGCGGTTGGGCACGACGAAGCCGCTGCGCCGCTCCATGACGAAAAACGGCGCGCCGATAATCGACGGATCGTCGCACATCACGATCGCCCGCGGCGCCGGCGGATAGGCCGCCCAGACTCGCGAGAGCACACGATGCTCGCGCGCCATATCGTGGGCCGAGGGCGGCAACGGTCCGAACGGCGGCCGCCTGACGACCCATTCCTGATCGCCGAAGCGCAGCAGGTAGGTCAGATTGGAATGGCCGCCGCGAAACTGCTTGACCTCGAGCGGCCCGTGGTCGGCGCCGGGCGTATGATGCTCGCGCAGATAGGCGACCAGCCTGGGCCAGTCGAGCTGCTCTTCGTCGCGCACCTCGCCGTACTCGGGCTGCGGCTGGTTCGTCTCTTCGAGATGTTCGCTCATCACGCGACCTGACATTTGCGGCGGGCCCGCGGGCCGCGCCCGGCTATTGCGCCCATTTGCGGCATTCGCGCCGCGCGATCGTCATGCGATGGACTTCGTCGGGGCCGTCGACAATGCGCATCGCGCGGTTCTCGCGCCAGAAGCGCGCGATCGGCGTATCGTCGCTCATCCCGAGCGCGCCGTGCAACTGAATCGCGCGGTCGAGCACGGTCATCACCATGTTGGCCGCCTGGACCTTGATCATGGCGATCTCCTGGCGCGCCTCACGCTTGCCGACGGTGTCGATTTTCCACGCCGCATGCATCACCGCCAGCCGCGTCGAGTCGATCTCGATGCGCGAGTCGGCGATCCATTGCTGGACGTTGGCCTTGTCGGCGAGCAGGCTGCCATGCGCCCAGCGCGTATTGGCCCGCTTGCACATCAGCTCGAGCGCGCGCTCGGCCACGCCGATATTGCGCATGCAATGATGAATGCGGCCGGGGCCGAGCCGGGCCTGCGCGATCTTGAAGCCGTCACCCTCGAGGCCGAGCAGATTGGTCACCGGCACGCGGCAATCCTTGTAGACAATCTCGCAATGGCCGCCGCCGCCCGCATGGCCCATCACCGGCACCGCGCGGATGATGTTGAAGCCGGGAGTGTCGGCCGGAACGATAATCATGCTGGCGCGCTTGTGCGCCTCGGCCTTGGGGTCCGTCACCACCATCGTGATCGCGAAGCTCGAGCCGATGCCGTTGGAGGTGAACCACTTGTGGCCGTTGATCACGTAGTCATCGCCATCGCGCACGGCGCGCGTGGCCAACTGCGTCGGATCGGAGCCGGGCGTCTCGGGCTCGGTCATTGAGAAGCAGGTGCGCATGTCGCCGTCGAGGCAGGGTTGCAGCCAGGCCTTTTTCTGCGCCGGCGTGGCGAAGTCGGTCAAGATTTCCATGTTGCCGGTGTCGGGCGCCATACAGTTGAAGGCGCGCGCGCCGATCGGACTGCGGCCCATGATTTCGCACAGCGGCGCATACTCCGAGACGTTGAGACCCTTGCCGTGCTCGTCGTCGGGCAGGAACAGATTCCACAGGCCGGCCGCCTTGGTCTTTTTGCGGACCTCCGTGAGCACTGGCGGTTCGGTGTGTTCCTTGCCGGGGACGCTCATCTCCTGCTCGACCTGATGTTCGATCGGATAGACCATCTCGTGCATCACGGCGGAGACTTTCTTTTGCAGCTCCTGGACCTTGGGCGACAATGCGAAATCCATTCAATTCCTCACGGTTTTGGATACCCCGCCAGTTCTAGTCCGAAGCCGCGGGATAATCCAGCACGGCGGCGGATCACAGCGCGCGGGTCGCGCCGGCGATCGCGGGCGGCGCGGCGGCCTGCACGATTCGTTGTGCATGGTGGCCCGGATTTGCTAGATGAGCGAGGCAACAGATGCGGCTGGGGCCGCTGGAGGCGATTTAGATGGAGCTGGCGAAGCAGGGTGTCGATGTTGGTCTGTTCACGAACAATCTTGAAGGGATGCAGGACTTTTACGGACAGAAACTCGGCCTGCAATTCGAGTCCGTAATGCCGGTCGGCGGCGGCATCAAGCAGTACCGCTATCTCGCCAACGGTTCGGTGATCAAGCTGATGCATACGACGGAGCCGCTGCCGCGGCGCCATCCGGGCGGCTACGAAACGATCATGATCGCGTCGCCCAAGGTCAAGGTCACGCAGACCCTGGCCGATCCCGACGACAACGCGATTCTGCTGGTCGCGCCGGGGGCCGACGACGTTACCCAGATCGAAGTGCGCATCGGCGTGATCGATCTCAACGCCTACGAAACCTTCTACACGAAGGCGCTCGGGGCCACGCCGATCGGCGCCGATCGCTACCGCGTCGGCGATACGATTTTTGGCCTCTATCACGAGCGCGGGATGCACAAGGTCAGCGTGCCGCCCTTTGCCGACGCGCTCAGCCTGATCAAGGCGATGGCCGCGCCGGGTATCCGCTACGTCACGCTGGGCGTGAAGGATTGCGACGCGACGTTCAGGGCGCTGACCGCGGCGGGCGCGTCACCGGCGCTGGCGCCGGTCAACTTCGGCACCGTCGCACGGATTTCGTTCGTGCAGGATCCCGACGGCAATTTTATCGAGATTGCGCAGCGTCCCGCCCCCGCCGCATAGGGCGGACGCGGTTGCCGGCGCGGCCGGCCGCTTGAGGAAATGAACAAGGGCTCGCGTTGCGGCGCGAGCCCTTTTCTATTGTGCGATGATCCGCTGCCCGGCGCGAGGCCGCCTGAGGCTACGCCCAGCGGGAGCGGGCGCGATTGCGCGGCGATCGCGCGCCGCCGGAACGAAACACCTTGATCGGTTTCGGCGCCGTGATCTCCGGCTGCTCGAAGCCCTCGACCATTTCGCGCTCGAAGGTGATCCCGAGCAGCCGCTCGATCCGTCCGAGACCGGCGCGCTCCTCGGCCGTCACCAGGCTTATCGCGCAGCCGTCGCGGCCCATCCGGGCGGTCCGGCCGATGCGATGGATATAGTTCTCGGGCTCGTCGGGCAGGTCGAAATTGATCACGTGCGAGACGCCCTGGATATCCAGTCCGCGCGCCGCCACGTCGGTCGCGACCATCACGCGGTAGGTGCCCTTGCGAAAGCCGGCCAAAGCCGCGTTGCGCTGGCCCTGCGAGCGGTCGCCGTGAATCGGTACCGCGCGGATGCCGGCCCGCGCGAGCATCTTGGCCACGCGATCGGTACGGTCGCGCGTGCGCGTGAAGACGATCGCGCTGTCGACCTCGGGGCGGCTGACCAGCGCCAGCAGCACGTCGCCCTTTTGCCCGGTGGTGACCGGGCAGATCGACTGGCGGATGCTCGACGGCGGCGCGGCCTTTTCGCCGATACTGATGCGCTCGGGATTGTCCAGGAACTCGCGCGCCATCCGCTCGGCCGCACTCTCCATGGTCGCCGAGAACATCAGGGTCTGCCGCTTGCGCGGAAGCATCTTCATGATCCGGCGCAACTGCGGCATGAAGCCCATGTCGAGCAGACGGTCGGCCTCGTCGATCACCACGACCTTGACGTGGGCGAGCGAGGCGCTGCCGCGCTCGGTGTGATCGATCAGGCGGCCCGGGCAGACGATCAGGACTTGCGCGCCCTTTTCGAGATCGTCGAACTGCTTGCGCATCGACTCGCCGCCGACGATCAGCGCCGAGCGCAGCTTGGTATGGCGGGCGAGCAGCATGAACTCGCGCTCGACCTGCGCCGCCAGTTCGCGCGTCGGTTCGATGATCAGCGCGGCGGGGCCCGTGGGCTTCTCGCGATGCAGCCGATCGATCAGCGGAATCAGAAACGCCGCGGTCTTGCCGCTGCCGGTTTCGGCGGTGGCGACGATATCGTGGCCCTCGAGGATGACGGGAATCGCGCCCCACTGAATCGGAGTGGGCTCGTGATGGCCACGGTCACGGATCGAGCGATGAATCTCGGGAGTGAGTGTGAAGGCGGAAAACGACAATAGTATCCTATGTGGGGAGATGTAGTATTGCGGGCGGCAACCGTGCCACACCGCTGAGTATGGTTGTGAGTTGGATGCGCTCGCAGAATTCGGCGCGCTGGTCAATCATAAAAATGTCTTAAGTGACAAATTACATGGCGGACGCTCGATAAGCAATCAGACCGCCCGCGCGGGGCGCGTGCCCGGCGGCGCGGCGCGCTTATGGAGTTGCACCGAGGCGTCGATTGCACGGCACCGGATTGAACGGCTGGGAGGGGCCACAGGCTCCGGCGATCGCGGTTGGAGGATCATACAGACTGATCCAGGTGCCCCAGTTGGCGTCGGGTGCGCGCGTCATTCCGCACAGCGGATCGCTCGCATAGACCGTCGTGCTGCAGGCCGCCGGAATATATTCGGTCGCCATCCAGATCGAAGTGCCTTGGGCGACGGCCGCGCTATAGTCACCCCAGCGTGCGACATTGGTGCCCGATAATATTGGATAACCGCTGAAGCCGTCGTCGGGACCGACACCCGCCTGGAGGATATGAATTTGTCTCGGGCCGCCCATCGCGAGCGGGAAATAGGCGGCGCTCGGAAATTGTGACAGCCCGGAAAGCGAAAAGACCATCAGGGCGCGGCCGGTAGTGGTCACGCCAATCGACGGGTAATACAGGTCGTCCTGGCTGTGCGCCACAAAGCCGTTGCGCAGCAGCCTCACGTGGAACAGCAGCACCGGCTGGCCGGCTTGACGCTTCGTGATGAAGGTCGGCTGGACCTCGAAGTATTCGATCCCGGCCTGCGGCGCCCGGTGTACGCGCACTTCGGTGGTGAGGCCGGCGTAGAGCTTGCCGTCGGCGTAGACCAGTTGTTGGACCCGATCGTCGCCGGTGTCGAGCTGTTCCTCGCTCTCCTGGAGCGACGCGCCGTAGGGAATCGATCCGATCGCTTGCGTGGCCGGCGGCGGATCGAAATAGTTGCGCACCTTGAGGATGGGCGGCGAGAGCGTGATGGCGATACCGCCGCCGCATGCCGTGATGGTGGTCGAGGGGATCGCGCAGGTGTTGGTCATCGCCCACACCGCGATCCGGTTGTCGCCGGTGCCGTCGAAATCGAGCGAGGCCATGAAGAACTCGGAGCCGCCGTTGGCGGTATCGAACGCGCCGTCGGGCGGCGCCGCCGGCTGCATCGAGGCCGCGATTCCGTTCGACAACGGCAGTGGCCCTTGCAGGTAGTAATAGCCAATCTGGATCGCCGCCGCCGCCAGGTCGGCCTTACTGATCGCGTAAACCTGCGAGCCGTTGAAGACCGTGTTGGTCGGGTCGTTGATCGCCGCCAAAGCAAACTCGTTGGTCGACACGTAGATGCCGTTCCGGTCGGCGCCGAGCAGCGGCTGATCGCCGAAGCACGGGCATCCGACATGGGGCGGCGTGCCGTCGGTGCCGTCGTTGGTCGTATCGATCGCGTAGTCCGTGACGGTCGTCGAGCCGGCCACCATGACCGCGATCGGCAGCGACGAATGATTGAGCGTGCTGATGTCCTGCAGGTCGGTCACGGTCATGTAAAAGGTATTGGTTGGCGTGTCGTAGTAGCATTTGGGGTCCGAGAGAAAATCCGACGGCGACACGCCGAAGATGGTGTTCAGACTGGTCGGTCCGCTCTGTACCGCGCCACTGGTGGCATAGATCGACAGTTCCAGGTTGGTCATCTCGACGACTTCGCTGCCGCCCACGCATAGCCCCTGATCGGGTGGCTCGAACGCGGAGCCGGGGGCGGGACTGACGAGCGACAGGCCATTGCCGATCGCGCTGTCGAGCGCATTGAGCCCCGCGAAGCCGCTGATTCCCGTCGGTGACGCGCCGGCGATAGCCGCGCTCGCGACTAGCGGGACCGTCAGTGCAACGGTCGGCGCGATCGCGGCGCGCGCGGCGGCGCTCCGATGCGACGGGATCCGCCGATTGCCGACCGTGAGGTGGGCGTCCTGATCGATCACCAGGTCCGAGACCGCAGGTGCTGCGACAGCGCCGGCCGGCCCGGGCAACTGGATCGTGCCGACGCGGCGCATCGAGCGCGCGAGCGGTGCCGGGGCGAGCGGGGTATCGGCGGTCGTGGCCTCGAGGCCGTCGGCGCGGGCGACGGCCCGATTGAGTGATAAGGTGGTAAGTAGCACGATGATCGCGCAGGCGATCGTATGGGAACGGCGAAAGCGCTTAGACATCACCGTTTGAACTATAGCACTTGCTGATTGCGCGGTGGCAACCAGGCGTCGCGCGGCGCGTTCGTGCTCAACCCTTGCGCCGGGGCGGCGCCTCGGGCGTTTCGACCGGCTCGGGTCCCGCGTCGTCGGCCTCGGCCGGAATCGGCGGAATCGGTTTGGTGGCAAGCTTGGCGCGCACCTTGGCTTCGATCTCGTCGGCGATTTTCGGATTGGCCCTGAGCAGGTCGCGCGCATTCTCGCGGCCCTGGCCGATCCGCTCGCCGTTGTACGAATACCATGCGCCCAGTTTCTCCATGACGTTGTGCTCGGCCGCCATATCGACCAGCTCACCCTCCTTGGAGATGCCGGAACCGTACAAAATATCGAACTCGGCCTCGCGAAACGGCGGCGCGACCTTGTTCTTGACCACCTTGACCTTGGTCCGCGAGCCGATCACGTCGGTGCCGCTCTTGATTGTGCCGATGCGGCGGATATCGATGCGCACCGACGAGTAGAATTTGAGTGCGTTGCCGCCCGTGGTGGTCTCCGGATTGCCGAACATCACGCCGATCTTCATGCGAATCTGGTTGATGAAGACCACCACCGTGCGCGAGCGCGAGATGATCGAGGTGAGCTTGCGCAGCGCCTGCGACATCAGCCGCGCCTGCAAGCCCATCTGCGGCTCGCCCATCTCGCCTTCGATTTCGGCGCGCGGCACCAGCGCGGCGACCGAATCGATCACCAGCACGTCGATCGCGCCCGACTGCACCAGCGTCTCGACGATCTCGAGCGCCTGCTCGCCGTTGTCGGGCTGCGAGATCAGCAGGTCCTCGACCACCACGCCGAGCTTGCGCGCGTAGCTCGCGTCGAGCGCGTGCTCGGCGTCGATAAAGGCGCCGATCCCGCCGAGCTTCTGCGCCTCGGCGATACATTCGAGCGCCAGCGTGGTCTTGCCCGACGACTCGGGGCCGTAGATCTCGACCACCCGGCCGCGCGGCAATCCGCCGACCCCCAGCGCGATATCGAGGCCGAGCGATCCGGTCGGAATCACGGCGATATCGGCGCCGATCGCCTGCTCGCCGAGCTTCATGATCGAGCCCTTGCCGAATTGCTTTTCGATCTGACTGAGCGCCAAATCCAATGCCTTGGTTTTGATATCTTGCGCCATCGAACTCCCCGCCCGGCGGGCCATGCGTGTACCCGCGGAAATTTTGCCACAAACAGCGTCGAATAGCGCTAGGGGCGCCTGACTATCATTCGCGATTCACGCTCGCGCGCGCCGCGCCGCTGATCCGGCGCCGGGCAATCCGCCGGCGGCCGCGCCCCTCAATGCTTATGCACCAGGGCGTGCTCGACCAGCGTCAGGCGGTCGTTGCCGAAGAACATCACGCCGTCGACGAACATGGTGGGCGATCCGAAGCCGCCGCGCGCGATCACTTCGTCGGTATTGGCCTTGAGCTTTTCCTTGTACTCGGGCAGCGCGATTTTACGAAAGTACTCGGCCTCGTCGAGGCCGCTTGAGCGCACGATCTCGCGCAGCACTTCGTCCTTGCTGATATCGCGATTGTCGCCCCAATAGGTCTCAAAGACCCGCCGCGAGTAGGCCGCGATCTTGCCCTGCTCCTGGGCGACGAACGCCCCGCGCATCGCCTTGACCGAATTGACCGGAAAGACCACCAGCGCGCCCGGATCGGTAATCTTGAGCTTGTACAGATGCGCCCAGTCTTGCAGGTCCTTTTTGTAGTAGCGCGCCTTGACCTTGAGCGGCTTCTCGCGGGCTTCGTACACGGACGGATTGGCCGCGTTGAAGACCCCGCCGACCAGGATCGGCCGCCATTCCAGGTTGGCGCCGTGGCGCGCCGCGACCTCTTCGATTTTGCTGAAGGCGAGATAGGTCCACGGACTCGAACAGTCGTAAAAAAACTCGAGCTTGCTGGCCATCGCTAATGCTCCCCGACGGATTTGGTCTTGTCGCGCCCGAAGCTAGCATAGCGCGCGCCTATCCGTATCTGTCGGCGCGACCGATGCGCGAGCTAGTCAGGGCGCGTTCCGATGCGCTCCGGCCGGGGCGTCCGCGTCCGCGCCGTCGCCCGTCGGCGTCTCGCCCGCGCTGCGCCCGGCGCCGCCGGGTGCGCCGCTGAAACTAATCAGGTCGGCGCGCACGTAGCCGATAAAGGCGTCGGCCTCGACCCGCACCGGCAGATGGCGATCGTCGTCGGTCACCCACAAGGTCGTCGCGCGCGCCTGGCTGCGGAAGCTGCCCTGGCTGAGCCATAGCACCCACGGCTCGATCTTGAGCGTGTCGAAGGTGCCGAGCGCGGTGGTGATTCGTTCGCGGCCGGTCACGTTGAAGGAAAAAACGTAGCGATTGCCCCCGCTGAAGACGTCGAACGGCAGCTTGTCGCCGGGCTTGAGCGGCTGCGACAGGGCCATCATCGCGCCGGAAAACGGCCCCAGCGGATCGCCTCCGCTGAAGCGCCGCGTGGTCGTTTTGCCGTGGCGGCTGGTCTTGATCGCGACGACCAGGCGCGCCGCGCGATCGAATGTCACGCGCCATTCGTCACGCCGCTGGTTCTCGTGCTGCAGGATGTAGATATTGTCGGGACGCAGCGCGGCGTAATCGAAATCCTCGCGGAAATAATCGCGCATCCGGTAGGCGACGTCGGCCACCGCGCTGGTCTCCAGCCACATCTGCCCGCTCCACCAATCCGGATGGGTGCGGTTGTGCATAATCACGATGCGTGCGGTGGCGGCCGGCACACCGATCCATGAGGCGGCATAATCGAGCGTCTCGCCGTCGCGAAACGGATTATGCCCCGGCGTGTACGAGGGCACATGCACGTCGGTCGGCAGTGGCAGGGGTTGCGGCGTGCGCGGCGCACGCCGCCGCGCCGCCGCGGCGTGGACGGCCGCCGGCTGAGCCGCCGCGACGATCCGCGATGCGCCGGCGAGCCACACCACCAGGCCGGCGATCGCGATCAGCCCCGCGCCGCTTACGCTAGCCAGGGCCGCGCGACGCGCCATTTTACCATCGGAGGTTTTCGCATAGAGTGTGGCCGTTGATTCTGCCGAATTGTGGAGGGCATGGGAATGTCGAAAGCCCGTTCGATGCTGGCCGCCGCCGTGGTTATGGGCGCGCTCGCGCTACCCGCGGCCACGCGCGCGCAGGATATTGGTCTGCCTGGACCGGCCAATCAGAACATGCCGCTCAGTTCCCTCGAGCAGCTCGGCCCAGGTTCGGTGCAAAAGACTGGCAAATCGGCCACCGACGCGATCCGCGACGCCAAGCGCAAGTACGCCGACGCCGATCCCCGCGTGCGCGTGCAGGGGCTTGAAGACGTGCGCTACGTCGACAGTCCCGATACCAACGAGTTGCTCTTCCAGGGCCTGTCCGATCCCGACGTCCGCGTCCGCATTAAGGCCATCGACGTGCTGGGCGCGCGTGGCGACAATGACGCGGTGCCGGTCATGTCGCAGAAACTGTTTCTGCGCGAAACGCCGCCGATCGAAAAGCTCCATCTGGTCGCGGCGCTGGGCCGCATCGGTGACGAGCGCGGCGCGCTGCCGATCATCGAATACCTCAAGAATACCGACGATACGGCGAGCCGCGGCACGGCGGTCTTCGCGCTCGGTGAAATCGGCGATCCGGTGGCCAACGACACGCTGATTCAGATCGACACCAATGATTCGAGCCCGCTGGTGCGCAAGCTGGCCCAGGAGGCGATCGAAAAGATTGGCGGTGAACTGCCTAATCGGCATACCGAAGAGATCGCCGCGGCGAAACTCAAGTTTCAGGAGCCGACCGACGAGAAACTCGCAAAAATGCGCGCGATCGATGACGAGAACCAGAGCAAGCAGTACTAAGCCTGGCACCGCTTGATCCGGACCGGAAACGCCGCGCCGCGGGACGGTTGCCCGAGGCACGGCGTTTCCTGATCCAGCCGCCCCGCTAGAAGCGGTTGCCGCCGCTCTGGCGATGCAATCCACCGCCCAGAATCTCAGTCGACTCCGTGCCGATGATATGTACGTTGTTCAGATCGCGCACGATGAGTCTCAGGTCCGTCGCGCTCGCCGAACAGGTGCTGCTCGCCGCCGGAGTGTAATTGATTGTCGCGGTGCCCTCACCTTGCGGACCGACCGTGTAAGTGCCGATAATCGTGCCGCTGCATAGCGTGCCGGCCTGGTTGAAGGTCTCGTCGCCCTTCAAGTTGCCATTGCCGTCGGCGTAAACCAGGCCGAGGCCATTGAACGGCGCGGCCGGCACCGACGTTACCTCGCTTCCCGCGTATTCAAGAACGTAAAAGCCCTTGACGCTCCCCAGCGTATAGCCGTCGGCGCGCGCCGTCGCCGCATAGCCGGCCAGCCCGGCGATCGCCGCAATCCCGATTACTGCTCCCTTTATTCCGCGCATCGTCACTGCTCCTCCGAAGTAGTTATTGAGATGGCTGCTCCCCTCTCACACCCGATGAATACGCAGTCGCGGGCCCGCGGTTACGTTATCTTTTGTATAGTCTGGAGTAATCGTGAAAATAAATTGCGGCTCAATAGTCATTGCGATGCAACTGACTATGCGGAGAGGCGCGGCCGGCCTATGCCTTGATCAGCCCCGACGTATTGCCGCTCGCCGCAGGCGCGCCGGGAAAGATGCGCCCGAGGGCCGGCGCGCCGAGCCCCATATGCACGCCCAGCACCTGGCCGATGGGCTCGCGGAAGTCGGTCGTCACCGGCACGTCGCGCTCCTGGTAAAGCGAGCCCGGGTCGAGCCCGTTCCAGCGCGCATAGACGCGCCGCCCGCGTACCGGACCGCCCATTACCCACATGACATTGCCGTGGCCGTGGTCGGTACCGCCGTTGCCGTTCTCATGCACCGTGCGGCCGAACTCCGAAATCACCAGGATGACCGTGTCGTCGTAGGCCGGACCGAGTTGCCGGGCGAAGCTCGCCAGCCCGTCGCCGAGCGGCTTGAGATGATTAGTCAGTTGGCCCTTGTTCGAGCCCTCGCTGACGTGCGTATCCCATCCGCCGAGTGCGGCGAAGGCCAGCCGGATGCCGGGGTCGCGCGCGATCAGCCGCGCCAGCCGGTCGGTGTCGTTGCCGAAGCCGGCGGGTCCGGGTGCGCCGTTGTCGGCCTCGCGCATGTCGGCCATCAGATCGCCGAGCAGTCGCTGGCGCGCGACGCGCCCCTCCTGGTACGCGCGGCTGAGCGCGTCGCGGCCGTCGTACAGGCGGTCGAAGGCGTCTTCGATTTTTGGATTATCGAGCGGCATCGGATGGTCGGCGGCGCGCCCCAGCGGGATATTTGCGACCGCCATCGCCCCCGACAGAATCCGCGGCACGGTCGGCCCGAGGCTCACCGCTGCGGTCGGTCCATGCGCGCCCGGCAGCGCCGCGATCACGCGGTTCATCCAGCCGTCGCTGGTCGCCTTGACCCCGGGCGTGCCGCTCTCCATGAAGTCCTGGGCGTCGAAATGCGATCGCGTCGGATCGGGCGACCCGCACGCATGTACGAAGGCCAGCGTGCCGTCGTTCCAATAGGGCATCAGTCCGTCGAGTGCCGGGTTGAGGCCGAAATGGCCGTCGAGGTTGATCGCCCCGCCGTCGCCGCCGCGCGGAATCGCGATCGTCGGGCGCTGCTCGTAGTACGGGCCGTCGCCGGTCGGCACCACCACGTTGAGTCCGTCGACCGCCCCGCGCATGAAGACCACCACCAGCCGCTTGCGGCTGGGGCCGTCGCCGAGCGCGCGCGCGGCCCATGCATGCGGTCCGATCAGCGTGATGCCGGCCGCGGTCAGGGCCGCCGCCGCGCGGATAAATTCGCGTCGCCCGAGGCCGCGCGCGCGCCCGCCGTCCGCCCGCTCTTCGCTATCGCCGCATCGTTTCGCCATCGTCGTAAACCTCTGCTTCGCGGGCCGCCGTCAGCAGGCGCGCGCCGCGCTCAGCGCATCATGAACTCGGGGCTGCCCAAAATCAGCGGCGTGCGCAATTGTATCGGCGCCGCTTCGACCGCGTCCGCGGTGCGCGGCGAAAAGGCGTCGGCCAGCGTCAGCGCCAATTGCGCCGCGTCGGGCGCGGCCGAAGCGCCGTTGAATTCCACCTGCCGCACGCGCTCGGGATGCTTCACGCCGGCCATCGGGGCCGGGTTGTCGCCGGGCCCGCGCTCGAGCGGCAGCCGTCCCGCGCCGAGCGCGGTGGCGAAGCTAAGCCGCATCATCATCGCCTCGGGATTGAGCCACGCGGCGGCCGTGTTCTTGTAGCCGTCGGGCGTCGGGCAGCCATAGAGCGGCATCCCCATCTGCGCCATCGTGCCGGTCAGCGGCCGCACGTTGATCACCTCGGCGCCGACCGCGCGCGCCGCCGAGATCGCATACTCATAGGGCGTCTTGAACTTCACGCCGTAGCAGTGCGGGTCCCAGAACTCCGGGCTCGAAAACAGCGTCGCCAGGACGTCGCGGAGATTGCCGTCGCTCGCCTGATAGCGCGCCGCCAGCCGGCTGACCAACTTGTTAGACGGATTATCCGCCACGAAGTATTGCGCCAGTTGATAGCTTAAATGGTTGGCGGTCGCCGGACTGCGGGCCAGGATGTCGAGCGCCCGCTCGCCCTGCGCGATACCGCCGCCCGCAATCTGATGCCCGAGCAGGGTCTGGCCGCCGAAGTCGTGGCGCGGCGGGTCGAAATAAAAACCGCACGGGCCAACCGGCCCGTGCGAACCGTCCGGCCGGCGCGCGCGGCCGCCGCCCGCCTGCGTCGAGCGCCGCCACCACGGATTGCCCGGCAGCGCCGCGTCGCCCGACCCCTCGCGCAGGCCCATGCCGCCGTGCGGTGGCTGGCCGTTGCCGGCGCCGCCCTTGACCAGGCCCCATCCGGTAAGGATATGCGCCAGCGCGATGACGTCGGTCTGCGTATAGCCGCCGTTGACGCCGAGCGTATGCAGCTCCATCAGCTCGCGCGCGTAATTCTCATTGATTCCGTCGAACTTGCCATGCGTGCCGGGCGCGCCGGGCGCCGTGTTCTGCCAGTTGTCGAGATAAAACAGCATCGCCGGATGCATCGCGGTCGCGCCCAGCAGGTCGCGGAAACGGCCCAGCGTATGCGGCCGGATCGCCTCCTCCTCGAACGCGCCGGTCCAGATCGAGCACAGCCCCTTGCCGGCGAAAATGTTGAAGTGGTTGAACCAGAAGGCGGTCATCACCTCCTGCAACTGGCGCGGCCCGTAAAGCGCGCGCACGATGCGCGCCTCGGCCGCCTCGTCGATCACCTGGCGGGCCTGGCGGCGCGCCGCCTGCTGGGCCGCGACGTCGCCCTTGGCCGCCGCGCGAATCGGCTCCTGGAACTCCCGGAACAGATCGACCGGCGTCATGTGCAGCGTGCGCAGCCCAGCGATACGCTCGCTCAGCGCGGGCGGCTCGGCGATCGACGCGGCGTCGAGCTGCTGCTCGAGATAGCGCTCAACGCCGATCTGCCGCACGCGCGCAGCGTCGCCGGGACGCGGCCCGAAGGCCACCCGGTTGAGCGCGTGGAGCGGCCGTGCGGCCGCCCCCATGCCGCCAGTATCATACATTATGATAGATTATACCTATATTGAGTAGTATGTGGATGGCGCCGCCGCACGCGCGGCGGCGCCGGCAATTCGCG
The DNA here is from genome assembly GCA_035534935.1 of Binataceae bacterium (SeqCode). Taxonomy (GTDB): domain Bacteria; phylum Desulfobacterota; class Binatia; order Binatales; family Binataceae; genus JADMIL01. Next base: position 7,248 of record DATLRA010000096.1, on the reverse strand, counting down.
CCCCCGCTAGTTCACCGCCGCCCGTTCGCCGTGATGATGGTCCCAGTGCCGCGCGCCGCGATTGTAAACGTGCTCGCGATGCATGAAGCGGTCGGGATGGCTGCGGAACGCCATCGCCTGATGCGGATGCGCGCGCAGGTATTCGCGCAGCTCAGGATGGTTGGCCAGGTAAGCCGGATCGTCGATCAGCCGCGGGTTCTTGCCGAGCTGCGCGCTCAAGTCCGGATGCTGATCGAGATAGTTGTCGAACCCTTCCACGTACTCGTGATGCTCGCCGTATGCGGTGGTCGCCGGCGGCGCGATCTGCGCCATCGCCGGACCCGCCATCACGGCGGCCAGCAGGCCCGCGGAAATCATCGCCAGTGTGCGTTTCATGGATGCGTTATCCTCCTGCATGACAATACGCAGGGCGCCGCCGCCGGTTTCAGCGCGCGCTGCGCCGCCGACCCGTCAGGGCAATATCGTTCGATAATTTCCGCCGAACCGGAATGCTTGCAGGTCTGCCGATCTCAGCCGGCAACTACTCGATGAAACGACTTAATAGGAGCTTGGTGCGGCGTCAGCGCGGGGCGCGGCCCCAGGCTTCGATCAACCGCTCGAAGGCGCGCTTGAGTTCCGGATCCTTGAGCTCCGGCAACTCGATCGCATGGCGCGTCGCGCGTGGCACCGGGCGCAGCCGCGGACCCTCGCGCCGACTCATCCGCCCCTGCACGAAGCGCAGGTCGCGCACCGCGTCATTACGCATCGCGGCGTTGATCCGCGACAGGATCTGCGGCTTCATCAGGTTCAATTCCTGGATCCACATGGCGCCCGAAACCTTGATTACCGCGGTATGGAACTTGAGCGCGCTGACCTCCGTGCGCCGCGCGATCAGCTCGCCGACCACCTCCGGCCATACGCGCATCAGGCGCACGACCTCGAAATGGCCCTCGCCGTCGATCCGCGCCAGGATGTCGGCCAGCGCGCCGCCGATCTGTTGAGGATATTTTCGCCGCCCCCGGATCATCGTGGATGCCACGATAGCGCGTCCTGACCGGCGCGCAACCGTCGCGCTATAAAATGCGCCGGATCGGCGGAAAATTTAATCACAGGCCAGGTTGACTCAGGAGTCGCTCCGCAGACCCATACGCAGGCTTTGGCGGGCACGTATCGGCATCGCATGCTTATGCCAGTTATGAGGTCAGCTTATATTTTAAGCTAACCGCCTTGGGGGTCGTCTTATGGTCGCGAAAGGTTGTGCAAAACTTATCAACAGCCTAATATGTTGTTATCCACAAGGTCATCCACACTACATGTTGCGTATGTACCCTTGACAAGCACCGTTCGGCGTAATAATTCCGTCACACGTCAACGATGCGCCTCGCGGCTCCGGACTGAGGGGCGAGCGCACTCACATAAACCTCCGTTGACGGGATAAAATCGGTCTGGGCGGGTGTAGTGCGGTGGGGCAGGGGGAGACAGGAATCATGGCGCAGAGCAGCGAAAAAAACGAGAAGATCACCGCCGAAGCCGCCCGCAAGACGGCCGCCTCCGCCACCCTCGAGCGCTACTTCACCCGCCCTGGCGTCGATCCCCTGAGCCAGGTCGAATGGGACCTGCGCTCGGCCATTATCTCGGGTGAGGACGGCCGCGTGGTCTTCGAGCAGCGCGACGTCGAGGTGCCGCGCGCCTGGTCGCAGACCGCGACCAACGTCGTCGTCTCGAAATACTTCCGCGGTCCGCTCGGCAGTCCGCGCCGCGAGACCAGCGTGCGCCAGTTGATCGGCCGGGTGGTCGATACCATTTCATCGTGGGGCGAGAAGCAGTATTACTTCGCCGACGACGCCGCCCGCGACACCTTCAAGGCCGAGTTGACCCATCTGCTGGTCAACCAGATGGCCGCCTTCAATAGCCCGGTCTACTTTAACGTCGGCATCGAGCCCAAGCCGCAGTGCTCGGCCTGTTTCATCCTCAAGGTTGAGGACAACATGGACTCGATCCTCGGCTGGTACCGCAACGAGGGGATGATCTTCAAGGGCGGGTCGGGCGCCGGCGTCAATCTGTCGGCGCTGCGCTCATGCCGCGAAAAGCTCTCGGCCGGCGGCACCGCCTCGGGCCCGCTCTCCTTCATGAAGGCTGCCGACGCCTCGGCCGGCGTGATCAAGTCCGGCGGCAAGACCCGCCGCGCGGCCAAGATGGTCGTGCTCAACGCCGACCATCCCGATATCGAGGACTTCATCAAGTGCAAGGTCGAGGAGGAGAAGAAGGCCTGGGCGCTGATCGAGGCCGGCTACGACGCCTCGCTCGACGGCCCGGCCTACGGCTCGGTCTTCTTCCAGAACGCCAACAACTCCGTGCGCGCGACCGACGAGTTCATGCAGGCCGTGCTCGACGACGCCAAGTGGAGCACGCGCTACGTGACCAGCGGCGCGCTCGCCCAGGAGTACGACGCGCGCCATCTGCTGCGCGAGATCGCCGAGGCCGCATGGCTGTGCGGCGACCCCGGGATGCAGTTCGATACGACCATCAACACCTGGCACACCTGCCCCAACAGCGGGCGCATCAACGCCTCGAATCCGTGCAGCGAGTACATGCACCTCGATAACTCGGCGTGCAACCTGGCCTCGCTGAACCTGCTCAAGTTCATCGACGATCGCGGCGAGTTCGACGTGAAATCCTTTCGCCACGCGGTCGATGTGATGATCACCGCGCAGGATATCGTGGTCGACAACTCCTCCTATCCGACCGACGAGATCAGCCGCAACGCCCATAAGTTCCGCGAACTCGGCCTCGGCTACGCCAACCTCGGCGCCACCCTGATGGCGCTCGGGATGCCCTACGACTCCGACCAGGGCCGCAACTATTCCGCCGCGATCAGCGCCCTGATGACCGGCGAGGCCTATCTCCAGTCGGCCCGGATCGCCGGCGCGCTAGAACCCTTCGAGGGCTACGCGCAAAACCGCGAGCCGATGCTCCGTGTCATCGAGCGCCATCGCGGATGCGCCTACAAGCTCGACTCGGCCTACGTCCCGCTCGACCTGCTGAGCGCTGCGCGCGAGGCCTGGGACGACGCGCTGCGCCTCGGCCAGACCGCCGGCATCCGCAACTCCCAGGCGACCGTCATCGCGCCCACCGGCACGATCGCCTTCATGATGGATTGCGATACCACCGGCATCGAGCCCGATATCGCGCTGGTCAAGTACAAGAAGCTGGTCGGCGGCGGGATGCTCAAGATCGTCAACGGCACCGTGCCGCGCGCGCTCAAGCGTCTGGGCTACGACTCGCGCGAAGTCCAGGAAATTGTCGAGTACCTCGACGAGCACGAAACCATCGAAGGCGCGTCGCATCTCAAGGACGCCCATCTGCCGGTCTTCGATTGCGCCTTCAAACCGCGCCTGGGTTCGCGCACGATCCATTACAATGGCCATCTCAAGATGATGGGCGCGGTGCAGCCGTTCGTCTCGGGCGCCATCTCCAAGACCATCAATATGCCCGCCGACGTGACCGTCGAAGAGGTCGCCGAAGCCTACGTCACGGCCTGGAAGCTCGGGCTCAAGGCGGTCGCCATCTATCGCGACGGCTCCAAGCGCACCCAGCCGCTCAACACCGGCAGCAAGGCCGGCGGTGCCGGAGCGCCCGCCGAGGCTCATCCGGGCGCCGCCGCGATCGCCGCGGCACTCGCCGCCGCGCCCACCGATGAGGGCCGCGCGCGCCGCCGCAAGCTCGCCGACGAGCGCAAATCGATCACCCACAAGTTCGATATCGCCGGCCACGAGGGCTATATCACGGTCGGCATGTACGACGACGGCGCGCCGGGCGAGATCTTCGTCGCGATGTCCAAGCAGGGCTCGACCATCTCGGGCCTGATGGACTCGTTCGCCACCGCGATCTCCTACGCGCTGCAATACGGCGTGCCGCTGCAATTCCTGGTCGATAAGTTCGCCCACGTGCGCTTCGAGCCGTCGGGCTTCACCAAGAACCCGCAGATTCCGTACGCCAAATCGATCGTCGATTACCTGTTCCGCTGGCTCGCCTCGAAATTTTTCGACGAGCAGGCGCGCCAGGAGATTGGAGTCGTTGGAGTCGTCGGCGCGATCCCGCCGCTCGGCGTGGCCGACGGCACGCCCGAGGCCACGCCGCGCCTGACGCTCGCGCCGGCGCTGCACGCGCCGCGTCCGCCGGTCGACCTGGCCGACGCCCGCGCCTCGAGCCTGCGCCAGACGTTCATCAATCAGGCCGACGCGCCGCCCTGTCCCGATTGCGGCTGCATCATGATCCGCAACGGCACTTGCTACAAATGCATGAATTGCGGCGCCACCAGCGGATGCTCCTGAGGATCGCAAAATGAAAATCATTCTTTTTCATCATCATTATTTGGATAAAGACGGCTGGATCCCCGCTTTTCAGTTGAGTTTTCCTGACCAATCGCTAACAAGGTTTTTCGGTCCCAATCCGACTGGATTCGGGTTCAAGTTAGAAGCCCAAGTAAAAGAGCAGAACCGTCGGTTAGCGTGGGAAATGATTCAATCAATCGCACCCGGCGCCAGTTTGGACGAGAGGCCCGAGTAGGCACTGGAAAGGTGAGGAGGGGTTGACGATGGAATCGACCGACTTCCTGATTGCCGGCGAAATCGCGCGTGCGATGCTCTTGCAGTCGGCCGACTTTATCGCCTTGCGCAGCCGCGGCCATGATCTGGTCAACGGCGCGACGCTCACCTGCGCCAGCGAATTGCCCTGGCAGATGCAGCTCAAGTGCGCGCGCTGCCACGGCATCTTCTGGTTCGACAACCTCGCCTGGCGGATCGGCGGCGCCGATCGCTGGCGGCTCAATCAGGAGTCGCGCATCCACGCGGCGGCCGGATGCGTCGCGGCGACGGCCGGCGAGATCCTGGCCAACTCCGAACGGAGGACGATGCAACATCCGGTGCGCGCGGGCCGCGGATAATCCGTGACCGGCGCGGCCGAGTTTAACCGGCGGCGGAGGTGGGGGAGAACCCCGAAGAGGCGGTGGATTTTCAAGTGGGCGGCGGCGAGCCTCTTCGGGGTTCGGTTGACGGCGACCTGACGAGAGTCGGCTTTACCATTTACGCGCGCGGTCGCGCATCGCGGATGTGAAGCAGCGCGATTAGCCTGACGATTTCCTGCTTGCGGTCGGCGACTATTCGCCCGGCCGGCGGATGTGTGGCGGGGCGGCGGATGTGGGGACGGCATGGGGGCCGGGAGCAATCCCGGCCCTCTATTTTTTTGCCACCCGTGTCCAATTCTCCACAAGATCGGTCGGCGTGGCGGGCGTTTACAGTCGTTCCAGCCGATCGGGCAAAAGCGTTACTTGCTGACGATCGATTGATTCTGATTCAGGTTGCAATTAACTGTTGCATTGAAGTTGTAAAAGCTACATAAAGTGCATGAAAATTATCACGTAATCGCTTCGCTTCGAGTCGGGCGCGATTCCTGCTTTTTATCCCGTCGAGGCTCGAATCAGGCCCGGCGAGGATCGTTCAATGCAGTGGCCCGACGGCATGGAACCAGAGCACGCGACCGTCTTTGCGCACAATGAACTCGTCATCCCGGCCGCCCCGGCGACCATCTGGCGTTGGCTGTGCCGCGCGTCGGGCTGGCCGAATTGGTACAGCAACTGCAGATGGCTCAAGTTCCGCGACGGTGACGGCCCCGACCTTGCCGCCAGTACCGCCTTTGTCTGGAAGACCTTCGGCGTGCGTGTGCGCAGCACGGTCATCGTCTTCGATCCAGAGCGTGAAATCGGCTGGGACGCGACCGCCTTTGGCCTGCGCGCCTACCATGTATGGCAGCTCGAGGTGCTCGACGGCAATCGTACGCGCGTGATCACCGAGGAGACCCAGCACGGACCGTTGACCACGATCGGCCGCTGGTATCTGCGCCGGGGTCTGCTCCGCGAGCATCAGAACTGGCTCGAAAGCCTGAGCCGGATGGCGCAAAGCGGCGAGCCCGTCTAGATTCAGGGATTAAGTGCGGCCGCGCGCCGCGCGCAATTATCCGCGGCTTGGCGCGGGCGATACGCGCGCCGCTGGCATCGCGATACATTACTACACGTCGCTATTCGCTACTCGGTGACCGCCTGCATCACGCGGCCGCTCGCCGCGTCGCAGATATCCACTTCGACCGGCGCCGCCACTTTATGCGCGGTCTTGACCTGATCGATCCCGGACTTCAAATCGTCGAGAAATTTCTTCGCCGCAAACGGCGGCATCTGATCCATCGGGAAATCCTGCATCAGCACCCGCGCCTTTTCCGGCGTCGGCCATTGCACCGCCTGCACCTTGGGTCCGGCGATCGGCAGATCGCGAAGCATCTGCTCCATCGCGCCCTGGAAGGTGCCGCTGGCGGCCACCGGCCCGCCGCCGGCCACCGCTGATACCGCCGCCGGCGACGATAACGACGCGCCGCTGTCGGCCGCCATTCCGGGGGCGGCGGTCGGCGCGTTGTCGAGCGACGCGGCCATCTGGGTGACCCGATTGCGCGCGTCGGCGTCGGGCGCCAGCTTGAGCGCGGTCGCCAGCGCGGCGCGCGCGTCGGCGATCCGGTTCATCTCGCCGTAGGCCACGCCGAGGTTGAAGTTCGCCTCGAACAACTGCGGATGCAGCGTGATCACCTTGCGATATTCCGCCACCGCCTCGTCGGCATTGTTGGTCGACAGGTACATCGTGCCGAGGTCGGTGCGCACGTCGGGATCGTCGGGCTTCTTGCTCAGATAGTGCTCGTAGGCTGCGATCGCCTGGTCGAACTTGCGCTGGTCGAAGTCGATATTGCCGGTGCCCTTGAGCGCGTCGAGGTTCTCGGGATCGATCGCCAGCACGTGGGCGTAGGCGGCGGCCGAACGCGGATAGTACGACGGGTCGAAGGCGGCGGCGCGCAGGGTCACGTCGCCGAGCTGATCCCAGGCCGCGAGGTCGTGCGTATTGGCGTCGGCCTTCTGCTGGATCGTGGCGATGAAGGCGAGCGCCTCCTTGGGAATCTGGACGTGCGGATGGCCGGGCGGAAACTGGCCGCTAGCGCCGCTATTGGCGTCCGGCGCGGCGCCACCGGTGTCCTGCACGGCGGCGGCTGGCGCCGGCGTACTGGCGAGCAGACGATCGCGCGCCGGCAACTGGCGCATGATCATGATCGCGATCAGCACGCCGACCGCGACGATCGCGCCGAACACCGCGAGGAACGGCGCGATTGCGGCCGGCGGCTGGAGCGCCGCGGCGGGCGGCGCGGCCGGTCCCGGCGCGAGGCCCGGGCGGAGCG
>DATLRA010000095.1:0-27552 GCA_035534935.1 Binataceae bacterium (SeqCode) | reverse complement strand
ATAATCACCCGGCGCGCGCGCACCTCGCGATCGCCATAGCGCACGGCGAGGCCCGGATTGGCATCGACTATGGCGGGCGGCGCGCGGATGACGGCGGCGACGCGCGCGTCCGTGCGCATCTCGACGCCGAGCGCGCGGCATCGCGCAACCAGAGCGTCGACCACGGTGCGCGCGCTGTCGCTTACCGGAAAGAGCTTGCCGCTCGGCTCGCGCTTGAGCGGCACGCCGAGCGCGGCGAACCACGCCGCCGCCGCATGCTCGTCAAACGCCGCAAGAATATTTCGCACCGGATTGTGCGCGCCGTTGAAATCCTCGGGATGGACTTCGCTATTGGTGACGTTGCAGCGGCCGCCGCCCGAGATGAGAATTTTTGCGCCCACCCGCCGCGCCGCCTCGAACAGCACGATCTTCCGCGCCGGGCCGCGCGCGCCGCGTATCGCTTCGGCCGCAAAGATCGCCGCGGCCAGTCCGGCCGCGCCGGCCCCGACGATCGCTATGTCGGTCGTCTCAGATGCTCCGTCCATGATACGCGCGATCGGATTCTAAAAGACTGCGCGCAGGTTCGATAGCCGGCCGCGGGCCGCGCTCGCGCGATCACGCCCGACGCAATGCCGGGCGTCGCGCGCATGCCTTACTCGGTGCGGCTTCCATTCGCCTCGGGACCGGGAGCGGGCGCAGTGGTCAGCGCGCTGACCACCCGTTTCACACCGGTCAGCCGCGCGACGACTTCAGTGGCCCTTCTGGCGACGGCCGGCGAAGCGACGTCGCCCGAGAGCGTCACGACGCCGTGCTCCGTATCGACATGAATCGCCGACGCCGCTCCGGCCGTGCTCTTGTTGTCTTCCAGGGCGGCCTTGGCCTTGGCCGTAACGAGGGTATCTTGCAACGCGGTCCGGGTTTTGTCATAGGCGACCTTGGCGCCCTGCTCGGTATCCTCGGCCGCCTCACCCATCGAGCTTTTGAACGATTGCTGAGCGTTGTCGTTCGAGTCGCTCGACGCCACCGGGGCTGGGGCCGAATCGGGCGACGTCGGAGTATTCGCTGAAATATCCGCCGAGGAAGTGCCCGGCGCCGTCTGCTGAGCGAACACTACGGGGCTCAGCGCAATTCCGGCGGCCAGTGCAAAGCTTCCAATCGCGAAGCCGTGTTTCGGTTTCATCATAAAACCTCCAAATTCGGAATGTGCCTCACGCTATTGGATTGAGCAGGTTCTATGCCGTAGGCAGCGCTGCACGCCAGAGCATCAATTGCCACGCCAAAGCTATCGATTTTCCACTCGGCTTTGGCTCGTGAACTCCGCCGCGAATGGTCGCTTTTACATGGTCTCCGCCCCGATCCCCGAGGCGTCCCACGCCTGATGCGCGCGTACCTCTTGAACCCGCGGGAAAGACACGCTGTCCCACTACACAGCCGCCGGAGCACCCGATAGACTTCGCGCACGCGCGCCCGAGCGCGACTCAGATGAAAGAATTGCGATGACGATTTCGTGGGACAGCTTCGAACGTGAAGCGCTCGATCATCTCCGCGCGCTGGTCCGGCTCGATACCGCCAATCCGCCCGGTAATGAACGGCTCGCCGCCGACTACCTGCGTGCGGCGCTCGAGCGCGAAGCGATCGCGGCGGTGACGATCGAGCCGCGTGCGTCGCGCGCCAACCTGATCGCGCGCATCGCCGGGGGCGATCGCACGAATCCTCCGCTGATGCTCTCGTCGCATACCGACGTGGTACCGGTCGAAGCCGCAAGCTGGACGCGCGACCCGTTCGGCGCCGAAATTGCGGACGGCTGCGTATGGGGCCGCGGCACCATCGATATGAAATCGAAATGCGCGATGGATCTTGGCCTGGCGCTCGCCCTCAAGCGCACCGGCGCGGTGCCCAATCGCGATCTGATCATCGCGGCGGTGGCCGACGAGGAGGCCGGCTCCGAACTCGGCGCGCGCCATCTGGTCGAACATCACCCGGAGCTGGTTCGCGCCGGCTACGTGCTCAACGAGACCGGCGGCTTCACGCTGTTCATGGGCGAGCGGCGCTTCTATCCGATCCAGGTTGCCGAAAAGGGCTTCGTCACGGTGCGGATGACGGTCAATGCCGCGCCTGGCCACGGCTCGATGCCGCGGGCCGACACCGCGATCGCCGGGATCGCCGATCTCATCGGCCGGATCACGCGCACGCCGATGCGCCGGCGGCTGACGCCCCTGATGCAGCGCACCCTGGCCGACCTCGGCATCGCGCCCGAAAAAGCGCCGGCGCTGTTCCGCCCGATGCTCGCCAATACCGTCACCCCGACCATCCTCCGCGCCGGCTACAAGGACAACGTAATTCCCGGCGAGGCGTGGGTGATTCTCGACGGCCGCACGCTGCCCGGCGAGGACGAACGCAGCTTCATGCGCGAGCTGCGCGAGATCGTCGGTCCCGCACCGCTACTCGAGGTTCTCAAGGTCGCGCCGCCGGCCGAATCGAGCGCCGACAGCGCCCTGTTCCGGCTGATCAAGGCGCGCACCGAGGCCGCCGATCCCGGCGCCCGCGCGATTCCCTGGATGCTGCCCGGGGCGACCGACAGCAAGTTCTACACGCAGCTCGGCGCCACCTGCTACGGCTTTGCTCCCGTCAAGCTCGACGCGCGCATGCCGTTCGGCGCGCTCTACCACGGCAACGACGAGCGTCTGCCAATCGCGGGCTTTCTGTGGGGATTACGGCTCTATTGCGAAGTCGTGCTGGAATTTCTCGGGCTCAAGCCCGAAGCGATCTTTGGCTGAAGGCGCTCCGCCGGCGGGCGCGCCGCGCGGCTCAATTCGGCGCGAGCCCCGACTCCGAACTCGCGGTGGTGTTGGCCGCCGCCGGGGTGAACGTCACCAGCAGTCGCGGCGGCGCCAGCAGCGGGACCACCGCGTAGCGCGACACCGGCGTCAGGTTGAGCGTGATCCTGGTGCCGCCCGCGTCGGTGGCGATATCGCAGTCGTGGAATATCGATCGCTCGAAGCTCACGTGATTCGGCACGTTCGCTCCGGGCGTCACCTGCTTGAGGTAGAGCGTAAAGCTCGCCGACCCGTCGCCGTTGTCGAGATGCTGATCGTAGGCGACCGGTCCGCTCAAATCGAAAATCACCGACAGCGGCGGATCCGATGACGACAGGCGCACCGTTTTTAGCGTGGCCGGCCCCGGATTCTGCTGGCGCGGTTGCGCGCCGATCGTGCTGTTGGCGCCGCTCGAGGGCGCCGCGGTCGCGGCCGCCGCGGTGGTCAGCGTCGGCAGTCCGTCGGCGCCGTACGCACCTCCGCTGCCGCCCGATGACAGGCTGTCCACACTCTCATGCACCGCGACCTGCTGATCCGCCTGGTCGGAGCTGTAGCCGATCTCGGCCAGCACCAGCTTGAGCGGATCCTCCTCGGTATCGATCGGCTGCTTGAGCCGCTTGAGCTGATTGTTCGCGTCGACCGCATACGGGGTGTTCGGGAAATGCTGCTTGAGTGCGGTAAAGGCCTGCGCCGCGGAATACTTCTTGCCTTGCTTGGCCAGCGTCACGCCGAGTTCATAAAGCCCTTCGGGCGCGATCGGCGTGTCGGGGTAGATCGCCAGCAGTTCGGCCATGCGCGATTCGGCGGCGGTGAAGTTGGCCCGCTTGACGTAAAATTCACCGATCAGAAACTCGTGGCGCGCCAGCACGTCACGGCAAATGTCGACCTGCTCGCGGGCCAGCGCGGCGAAGTCACTCTCCGGAAAGCGCCGCTCGATCGACTCGAACTGCTCCAGCGCAAGCTGGGTATGGGTCTGGTCCTGATCCGGCCGGCCCATCTGATCGAAATGCGACCGCGCCAGATAATACGACGCAATGTCGAGCTGCTTGCTGGTCGGATGCATGCGCAGGAAATCGTTGAACGAGCCGATCGCCTCCGCGTAGTTGTGCGATTTGTAATAGGCCAGCCCGATATTCAGCTCCGCCTCTTCGGCATAGGGACTGAACGGGTACTCGTCGATCAGCTTCTGGTAGTCGGCGATCGCCGGGTCGTAATAGTGCTGGGAATATTCGTTGGTCGCCTGAACGTAATAGTTCTCTCCGTTGGGCGGCTTGCGCGCACTGCATCCGGCGGTTGCCAGCAATGCGCACGCCACCGTGACCGTCGCGACGCGCTTCTTCATGGATTGCAAAAAGGTTAGACATTGCCGGCCGCCAACGCAAGGCGGCAGTAGCGGGGACCGCGCGATCATCGCGCGGCGACGAACGCGCCGGCGTATATCGGGCGTCCTTCCGCGCGGAATTTGCGTGCAAATCCGGTCGTTTCCGCACCCGGCACGGCCATTTCGGCGCGCGCGAAGCCGCTGCCTTCGAGCAGCGCGAAGATTTCGCCCGCGTACTCTTCGACATCGGTCGCGACATACAGCGGTGCCGCCGGCTGCAGCGTGCGCTTGAGGCTCGCCGCGAACCATGGCGTGAACAGGCGATGCTTGAGATCGCGCTTGCGCGGCCACGGATCGGGAAAATAGATGTGATAGGCGCTGACGCTCGCCGGCGCGATCATCAGGTTGACCAGCGTCCGCGCGTCCATCCGCACCACCCGCAAATTGTCCAGCCGTCCGCGGCCGGCCCGCACCGCGAGCAATTGCGCGACGGTCGCCGCCAACTCCGCGGCGATAAAGTTGGCCGCCGGCGTGGCCGTCGCCCGTTCGATAATAAAATCGCCGCGGCCCGCGCCGAGTTCGATCTCGATCGGCGCCCGCCGTGCAAAGAGCGCTGGCGGATCGACCGCGAACAGCGGGCCGCCGTCGGCCACCATCACCCGCGCCGCCGCTTCGCGCGCCTCGTCGCCGCGCCATACGCGTGAACCTTTGCGTAATCGTGCCATTGGTTGATCGCGGCCCGCGCCGCCGACCTATTGTGCCTGTATACGCGCCGCGCCGCGACCCTCCGCGCTATCCAAGTCACCGCGTATAGCTGGATCGCACGGCGCGCCGGCCGCTCACTCGGCGCGGGCGAGAAATTCGTTGACCCGGCGCATCAACGGCTTAAGGTCGGTGTGGTCGACCAGCGCACTCGCCATCCGCACCGGATCGCCAAAAAAGAAGCGCTCGGAGAGCGTCTGGCGTCCGCCGAAGGCGCTGCCCGCGACGTCCCACGCCAGCCGATAGAGCGCCACGCGATCGCGCGCCGGCGCGCCCGCCGTCGCCAGGTAGCGTTGGAGTTCGGGAATCAGGGCGCTGGCGAAATCCGCCTCCGCCGGCGCCGCCATCAGGCTCGACGACGAATTGAGCTGGATAATTTCGACCAGCCGCGGATAGAGCCGCGGAAACAGGTTGCGCGCCACGTCGAGCGGCGCGCGCGCCGGCCGCCATACGCCCCATTGGTCGGCCGCCGCGTCGGCTTCGGCCGCACGCAGGCACGATCGCATCACCTCGGCCGTCATGATCATCTCGGCGATCCGATCGCGCACGTGCGCCAGGCTCATCGCGTCGCTGACCTCGGCGATCTTGGCCGCCAGGCCCAGCAGGAACTCGCTCTTGACCACGTTCTTGACCGCCACCTGATGCATCATGGCGACCACCGCGCCGGTCTCCGCATAGAGCGCGTTGCAGCGTGCGACGTCGCCGCACAAAAATACGCGCGCCCACGGCACCGCCACCTGGTCGAAGATCACCACGCAGTCCATCTCCTCGAAGCGTGAGCCCAGCGGCGCGTCGAAATGCGATCGTCCGGCGTCGAACGAATCGCGGCAGATGAACTTGAGGCCCGGCGCGTTGCAATTAATCGCAAAGGCCAGCGCGAACGGCTCGTCCGCCGGCTCCTGCCTGAGCACGCTCGAGGGAAACACCAGCAGCTCCTCGGCCAGCGGACCGAGCGTCGCCAGCATCCGGCAGCCGTTGACCACGATCCCGGTCGCGCCGCGATCGACCAGCTTGAGCGCCAGGCCGGCGTCGGTCTGCCCGGCCCATTCCGCCGCGCGGCTGGCGCGCGGATTCACCAGCGTATGGGTCGCGCACCAGTCGTGGCGCCGCGCCTCGCGATAGTAGTTGGCGACGTTGTCGCCGTAGCGCGGATCGCTCGCGGCAAAGAACTCGCGCGCCGCCGCCAGCGCCGCGAGGCTCGCGTTCAGATAGTCGGGCGTGCGCCCGAGCATGCCGTGGCTGTACTCGGCCCAGTGGCGGAACATCTGCGTGCGCTTGCGCACCTCTTCGGCGCTGCGCGGCTGGACAAACGAGAGCCCCGCGCGGTCGCCCTCGTCAGTGCGAAAGGTCATCGCCTCGGGATGCTCGCCCTGCATGTCGTAGAGCGACGCAATCGATCGCGCGCAATGGACCAGCGCCGGATGGATCGTCGGGTCGGCGACGCGCGCGCCGCCGATCCAGACCTCGGCGCCAAGCTTGCGCATCGCGCTCAGATAGTTGTTGCCCGATCGCGCGCCCATTCGGATGCCTCCCGCGCCGGTCGCGGCCTGCGCCGCGGCGCCGCTACGCCGCCCGGCCGCGACTGTGCGGTCAATATAACCAACGCGCGAATTTTCACCTACCGCGCCGCCGCGCCTGCGGTCGAGGGCGCGAGCGACTATGAGGACCTGAAGGATCGCCTCGCGATTGCGGCCGCGCAAATAGATCGCGCGGACTTCGTCACCCTGCTCGCGCGCGAACTTCAGCGTCAACCTGGCTGGTCTGCCGATCGCCGGCAGAGGCGCGCGCGAGTGAGCGATGCCGAGGATCGATAGACGAATCAGCAGAGGACTGAACAGCTGCGCGAGCCGTTCGGATCGGTTGCCGGGGCTCGATTTTTCGGGCATTCATCTTAGCATCGCGCAGTGAGTATATATGCGGGGCTGATTACCGCGGTGCTTCACTGTTATGCTGGCCGGGCTTGACGACCAGCGCCGCGCCGCAGTTAGTATTCAAACTCACGAACTGGTCTAAAGTTGCGAAATGGGCGGGGATACTCGGTTTTCCTATCACGATGGCCTGGTATATCGCCTACCTGGCGGAGTTCCTAAATTGGCTGCCGCACGGTCCCTCGGGCTTGTTGCCTCCGACGTTACTCGGCGCGGCGCTGTTGTGCGCGGACGCAGCGCTCGTTTCCCTTGCGATCGGCCAGCAAAGCGTGGCCAAAAAAGTCATCGCGCCGACCGAGACGAAGGATCATCAGAATCTGATTCCATACAGGGAATGGGCTGAGCGCTGGTTCACTGAGAAATGCCGCGGCAAGTCTCACAGCCCGCAAACGGCACCCACGAATCTCGATCTTGCGCGGCACGAAGGCTGCTCTTTTAGCGGCTGCTTTATCGATTGGCGCGGGCTCGCCTGCTCGATTGAGGCTGGTAAATTCTACAACGCTAATCAAGTAACAGTTCAATTGCCCGACCTCGCTAAAGCGATTTCATTCTTCACGAGAGAGGCCTTTGTTCGGCCTGACGCTGCCTTCGGGGACCCGTGATGGCTGATTACCACGGCGCCTCGCCGGCCGATTACGATGGCCTGAACGAGGTGCTCGACACGATCCGACTGCGCGGCGCGACCGGCTAAATTGCGCGCAGCGGGAGATTGGTCACGGCCGGCCGCTTTCGCCCGCCGGACGCTTCGGGCGCCGATCCGGACTTTGGTCTGATAAGTGTCTAAAACGTCAACAGGGCACGCATCGCCACGGCTTGACGTTATTTGTCCATCGCCCTAATCTGGGCATTACCGTGGCCGATCTGCCCGAAATTATTCCGATTTTCCCGCTGCCCGACTTTGTCCTCTTTCCGCGGGTTCACGTGCCGCTGCATATCTTTGAGCCGCGCTACCGCCAGATGGTGGCCGACGTGATCGAGCGGCACGGCGTAATCGGGATGGTCATGCTCAAGGGCGAGTGGGAGAGCGACTATCACGCCTTTCCCGATATCTTCGAGATTGGCTGTGCTGGCAAGATCGGCGCGATCAACCGCCTGCCCGACGGCCGTTTCAACCTGACGCTCGAAGGGCTGAGCGAATTTCGCGTGACCCACGAGGTGCGCGAGCGTGTCTACCGCCAGGCGCGGATCGAATGGTGCCCGGCGCCCTCCGACCAATTAAACCTCGACGCCGCCGCGATGGCCAATCTGCGCGAATTGCTGATCAGCTTTCTCGGACCGCCGGCGCTCGACGTCTGGCGCTCGCTGGTCGAGGAGCGCGGTCTGCGCGGCGCCGATCTGATCAATCTAATCTCGTTTCACCTCGACATCCCGGCGATCGAGAAGCAGACCCTGCTCGAGGCGCGCGGCGGCCGTGCCGCCTGTCTGCTCGACGTAATTACGTTCAAGCTCGAAGAGCGCAAGCTCGGGCCGGGCGGCTCGGCCGGTCCCTCTGGCCTGGTTCAGTAGCGTCGGCCAAATCGTCCCGTAGAGCACAAATCCTGAAATTTAACGCGGGGCGCTCCGGCGACGCTCCGATGGCTCGCCGATGCGCTCAGCCGTCCGTGTGACGATCTGCCATGGTCGCGCCATGGCGCGACGTCGCGCGCGTGCGAGCGTTTCCGCGCATTATCGGTCGTGGCGTTCGGCAAGTTAATGGCGCGGCGGCGGTCGCACCTCGGAACATTTTTGCCCACCCTGTAGAAATTGCATTGGGTGCACAATTATCCGGTTCTTCGCAAAATGCACAACAGACCGCAAAGAGCTAATCTTTCGCTGATCAAGCTAAAGAAATGCTTAATTAACGATGGTGTAAATTGCGCAAGTTATAATACTGCTCGATGCGAGTTGAACGGCATGAATATTGCGTCTGTTGATCGCGTTCCGATTAGCAAAGCGACGGGAGGCGCGTCCTCCCGAAAAACGGACAAGTTCCGAAATCTGTAAAGTGAGCAATTAAACTACGATGGAATGGGAAAACGGCGTACTCGGATCGATCTTCGTGCCCGACGTCCTCACTCCGGAGCAGTATTATGATTCAAGGCGGGATGACAGCGCGATTGCGCCGGTCAAACGCCTCATGATGGCGGTTCTGGAAGATGCTCTGAGATGCTTTCAAAATAATGCTGATGCTAAGAATGGACCGAGAAAGCGGCTCTTCGCCGAAGCTGAGCAATGGCTCTGCGGCGACGAAGGCGACGGTCCCTTCTCCTTCGAGACGGTCTGCGAAACGCTCAATATCGAGCCCGGCTTCCTGCGCTCGGGGCTCAAGGAATGGCGCGATCAGCAGCTCGCCGGCATCTCCATCCGGCGCCTTGCGCGGCGTTCGCCGGTGGTCCGCAGCGGCCGGATCAGCGCACCGACGCGGCGCAGCAAACGCGTCTATCAGGCTGGCTGAGCGTCGCCAGATAAGCAGCAGCCTGCCGATTTATTAGGCACCGGACGGGGTTGCGCAATGACCATTTGGGTCATGCGCCACCCCTGCGAGTCGCAGGCCGAAGTAATTCTTTGCGATAGACGCGGCGCAAAGCAGACCGGGCAGCTACTACAAATTACGAACGAAGCCGTGAAGCGCTCGCCAGGGCGATGACTTGATCTCGCCGGTTGACGCGCGCGACGGCGAACAGAATCTGGCGCGGTGGCGATTGCGTTGCCGGCGCGAGCCAGCGGGCCTGCATGCCTCGATAGCCTGACGCGCAGCGCTAAGCCCGTCCATCGCATTGCGGTCCGGACGGTTCAAGCCGCTTGCTGGCGGGTTCAGACCGTCTGGAAGACCGTGCGGCCGTCGCGCTGGCTCTTGTGCGCGCGCCCTTCGACGTAGGCCAGTTCGAGATGGGCCAGAGTCTCGAAGGTTGCCGCCATCACGTGGAACATTGGACGGTCGTCGGTGCCGAAGACCTCTTCGGCGACCTCGAACGCGCATCGCGGCCGGCGCTTGAGGATGTCGAGCATCTCGGCTTCGCGGTAGCGATGGTGCTCGATGAGCTGGTTGGCGCGATGGCGATGGTCCTGGTAGACGCCGCCGTGGGCCGGCAGCACCAGTTCGACGTCGAACTTCTGCACTTTTAACTGCGAGGCGAGAAAATCGCCCAACGGATTACTCGGGCTGCTCGGGTAGACGCCGACGTGCGGCGTAATCTTGGGCAGCAGATGGTCGCCGACGATCAGGACCTTTTCCTTGCGCAGGTAGATCACGCAATGGCCGGGCGAATGGCCGGGGGTCCAGATCACCTCGAATTCGCGATCGCCGACCGGCACAATATCGCCGTCGGACAGGTACTTGTCGGGCACCGGCAGCGGATTGTACATATCGCTGCCCATCCATGCCGGCCGCATCCCTTCAATCGGGTACTTGTCGATCGGAAAACCGTGGGTAGTGAAAAATGCCATCGCGTCGGGATTTGATGAGGGTGGTCCCAGCGTCAGCATCCGGTTGACCCGCTCCTGCTCGAGCTTGTGCAGCAGGGTGGTCGCGCCGCTGTGCTTTTTGATCGTCGCGGAGGTGCCGAAATGGTCGACGTGATGATGCGTGCCGAAGAGCACATCGAGGTCCTGGACGCGCGTGCCGACCGACTCGAGCGCCTCGCTCAGCGTGGCAAAGCTGTCGGCGGTGTTCATACCGGTGTCGATCAGCGCCCATGCGCCATGGCAATCGACCAGGTAGACGTTGACGATCGTCGGCCGCATCGGCAGCGGCAGGAAAACTTCGTAGATTCCGGGATGGACCTCGGTGATTTTTGCTGGCATACGATTCGACTCTCCGGAGCGGCGGCTACGAGGTGGCCGTCGTGACCGTCGGCCCGCCGCCTTGCCGCTCCGCGTCAGGAACCCTGCCGCCTGCCGGCCGCGTCCGGCGCCGCCCTGAGCAGTGCCCGCATGGTCCGGTGTGACAGGGCTCGCGTCATTCGTGCAATTGATCTTTGACCAGGAACGAAACCTTGATCGCCACCCTCCATTTGCTCACCTGGTTGTTCTCGACGATCGCCGACACGTCCTCGATGTGAGCGTAGTGAATTCCGTTGATCGTGACTCCGGCGCGGGCGAGGGCAAGCTGCACCGCGTCTTCGATCGAATTTGACGAAATGCCAATCAGATCGATGACCTTTTCGACCATAGCAGACGGCTCCTGAATGGGGATAGTGGCGTCCCGGAGTTTGACCTAATCGCATACCCGGCGTTAGGGTTGTGCTCCGCGAGTCATTAGCGCACAGGGCGGCTTCAAACTCAAGGCAACCGGACGCGCATACACCGGGGGCCGCGCGCGGAGAAGCCGTATCGCGCGGCGCCGGAGCGGCCGGACGCCCGCCGGGCCATCCAGCCGCGCGCGTGGCCGGGCGCGGAATCGAATGAAAGGCAGCGGAGGAGTTCATGAGTTACGATCGGGCGTCGGTTAGGGCGGTTCTCGACCGGGTCAAGGCGCAAGGACGCGGGTCACTCAACCCGGCCGAATGCCGCGCGCTATGCACCGCGTACGGTATCGCGATCCCGCGCGAGGCAATTGCCGCTTCGGCGCGGGACGCTGCGCGGATGGCCGCGGAGTTAGGCTTCCCGGTGGTGATGAAGGTGGTTTCGCCCGAAATTCTGCACAAGACTGAGGCGGGCGGAGTGGTCGTCGGCGTCAAGAGCGCGGCCGAGGCCGAGGCGGCTTATGCCGCGATCGTGCGCAACGCCAACGCCTACAAGCCCGGCGTGCGCCTCGAGGGTGTGCAGATTCAGCAGATGCTGGCCGGCGGATGCGAAGTGCTGGTCGGCGCGCTGACCGATCCGAGCTTCGGCAAGGTGGTCGCCTTTGGCCTGGGCGGAATCCTGGTCGAGGTGCTCAAGGACGTGACGTTTCGGCTGGCGCCGGCCAGTGAAGCGGACGCGCTGGCGATGCTCGACGGGATCGCGGCGGCCGAGATCTTACGGGGCGTGCGCGGCGGCGCGGCGGTCGATCGCGCGGCGCTGGCGCGGATTATCGTCGCGGTGAGCAACCTGGCGGCCGATTTCCCCGAGATTAGTGAGATCGACCTGAACCCGGTCTTTGCGCGGGCCGACGGCGCGACCGCCGCCGACGTGCGCGTGCTGGTCGATTTCGCCCCGCCCAAGGAGCGCTTCAGGCCCTCGCAGGAGGAGATCCTGCGCGCGATGAACCGTATCATGCGGCCCGACGCGGTGGCGGTTATCGGCGCCTCGCCCGAGGACGGCAAGATCGGCAACTCGGTGATGAAGAACCTGATCAACGGCGGCTACGCCGGCGCGATCTATCCGATCCATCCGAAGGTGCCCGAGGTGCTGGGCCGGCGCGCCTACAAGAGCGTCAAGGACGTGCCCGGCAAGATCGACGTGGCGGTCTTCGCGATTCCGGCGCCGCTGGTCGCGGGCGCGCTCAAGGAATGCGGCGAAAAGCAGATCCCCGGCGCGGTGCTGATCCCGTCGGGCTTCGCCGAGACCGGCAACGTCGAGCTACAGGAGCAGATCGTGGCGATCGCGCGCGAGTACAACGTGCGCCTGATGGGCCCCAACATCTACGGCTTTTACTACACGCACAAAAATCTCTGCGCGACCTTCTGCACCCCGTACGACCTCAAGGGCACGGCGGCGCTCTCGTCGCAGAGCGGCGGCGTGGGCATGGCGATCATCGGCTTCAGCCGATCGGCCAAGATGGGCGTGTCGGCGATCGTCGGCCTGGGCAACAAGTCGGATATCGACGAGGACGACCTGCTGACCTTTTTCGAGCAGGATCCGAATACCCAGGTGATCGCGATGCACGTCGAGGATCTGAAGGACGGGCGGTCGTTTGCCGAGGTCGCCCGGCGGGTCTCGGCGAAGAAGCCGGTGATTGTGCTCAAGGCCGGACGCACGGCGCTGGGCGCGCGCGCCGCGCAATCGCATACCGCGGCGCTGGCCGGCAACGATCGGATCTACGACGACGTGCTGCGCCAATCGGGCGTGGTCCGCGCGATGAGTCTCGGCGACATGCTCGAGTTCGCGCGCTGCCTGCCGCTGATTCCAACGCCCAGGGGCGAGAACGTGCTGATCATCACCGGCGCGGGCGGCTCGGGCGTGCTGCTGTCGGACGCTTGCGTGGACAACGGGCTGGGCCTGATGGCGATGCCGGCGGACCTCGACGCGGCCTTCCGCAAATTCATTCCGCCGTTTGGCGCGGCCGGCAATCCGGTCGATATCACCGGTGGCGAGCCGCCCACGACCTATCAGAACACGATCCGGCTGGGGCTCGCCGACGAGCGGATTCACGCGCTCATCCTGGGCTACTGGCATACGATAATCACGCCGCCGATAGTCTTTGCGAAGCTCGCCGCGGAGGCGGTCGAGGAGGCGCGCGCCCGTGGCATCCATAAGCCGATCGTGGCGTCGCTGGTTGGTGACGTCGAGGTCGAGCAGGCCTGCGAGTACCTGTTCGACCGCGGGATTCCGGCCTACGCCTACACCACCGAGAAGCCGGTGGCAGTGCTCGGCGCGAAATATCGCTGGGCGCGCGCCGCCGGGCTGCTGTAAGGCGCCCTCACCGATTCATACTTAATGCTACTGAGAGCTACTGTTTTAGCCAGTCCGTAATATAGCGGCAGATGCCGACCGGGTCGGCGGCGGCGAAATTATGGCCGGCGCCGGGAATCATGAAGACCTCGGCCTGCGGGATCTTCTCCTTGATAAGCGCGGCGTTGCCCGGCGGCACCAGGATATCCTTGTCGCCATGCACGATCAGCACCGGGCATTCGATCACGTGGAGGCGCTCGGCGGTGTCGAACTGCATGATGCCGGCGATCGCGCGATCGGCGGTGGTGGCTGGCGTGGGCGGCGCCAATTGCATCCCGGCCAGCATGAACTGCTTGATCTCGGGATGGGCGGCGGTGAAGTCCGGCGGAAAGAGCAGCGGGATGATCAGGTCGAGCCCGGCGCCGGCATTGGTCGCCATCAGGCGCGAGCCGTCGATCAGCGTCTGCACGACTTCATTGGCGGCGCGAATCGCGGTTGGTCCACCCGCCATCGTGCAGCCCAGCACCAGCTTGGTGACCTGCTCGGGATGGAGCAGGGCGAGTTCCTGCGCGATCATCCCGCCCATCGAGATGCCGTAGACGCTGGCCTGTTCGAGCCCGATCGCGCGCATCAGGGCGCTGGCGTCGTCGGCCATCGCGGGCACGCTGTAGAGGCCATCGGGTTTGTCGGAATAGCCGGTGCCGCGGTTATCGAAATAGTAGCATTTGAAGCCGTTGAGAAAGGGCAGCATCGGCATCCAGGCCACCCCGGGCATGGCGAAGCCCATGATGAGCAGCAACGGAGGGCCGTCGCCGAAGGTTTCGTAGTTGATATGGATCGCGCCGGCCTTGACTTTGGGCATCGTGGAAACTCCGCCTGGTATGGGCTAACCGCCGCGACGATCCTACATGCGATCCGCGTGTGTGTCGCGCCGCAATGATCGGCGCGTGGGTGCTTAGGAACCGCCCGCAGTACGATCGGCGCGGGCGGCCATGCGGGGCGATGCGCGGCGCGCGCGCGCCGCAGTCAGGCACACGGGCCTAATGGATCGTGGGTTGGCCGTTGCCGATGGCGGCCGGGGCGGCCCGATAGGATCCCGGAGGTGCCGAATAGGTGCCCGGGGCGGCCGAATAGCCACTCGGGGATTTGGAATAAGTGCGCGGCGCGCCCGAATAGACGCTCGGTGGCACCGGCGGCAGGACGTTGCGGTCGTAGGTCTCGAGCGGCGTCGCGCTGGATTCCATCGAGTTCGGATTGGCGGGCATCTCGAACGGTGCGAAGGTGCCAAGCGGCAGACGATCGGCGTTGGAGTTCTCGCCGAAATACTTGATGTCGACGTCGCCGCTTAAGATCGGTGCGAGCGGGGTCCGGGTCGCGAGATGATAGAGCGGACGGGTGACGGTCCATTCGAGGGCGTAGCCGAAGGGCGCCAGGATGTAGCTTGCGACCTGCAGCGCCTGGCCGTTTTCGACGTCGTTATAGTCCGGCGCGGCGCCGTAATTTGCGTCGTCCTCAACATATTGCGCGCGCGCCCGCCGCGGCAAGCCGATCGCGAGCAGCATCGCGAGAACGATAAGCACGCGTTTCATGGGTAAATTTGGCCGCATCGCCGAGCGCATGTCAATGGCGCGCGGGGGACGAAACACCGCTGCGAGTCTTTGAATTGCGGGATAGAGCGGAATCCGTATAGTGAGCGCGCCTGAGGGAGGGGTGAATCTTCCTCAGCCACAGCGGCATTAATTCGCCGCGAATCTGAAGAGGAGGCCGTAATGGAGAGCCATTTAATTTCAATCATGACGACGACCGGAACGTTTGCCACGGCTGCAATCATTTGGTGGCAGGCGAGGCTATTGCGTACTCAGAATCAAGTGCAGGCACTGCTGCAACTAAATAGTGTGTGGGAATCTGATAGAATGGTGAGACTGCGGGCGCGCTGGGCCGAAAACGAGGTCAGCGGTAAGAGCGATCTTGAAATAATCGAAGAAGTTCTCGAATTCCTTGAGGAATTTGCAGGATTGGGGTTGGGAGTGTCGAAGGTTCTCAAGGCGGAGTTGATTTGGGATTCGACGGTTGGCTGGCATGCCGCACGCTATTATTTTTATAATCAAGTGAACGGCAACATCGAGAGACTAAGGGGCAAATGGCTGGACGAAACTTTTTACTCTAATCTCGAGCTATTATGGCCGAGCTATCTGAAAATTGAGGCGCGAAGGCGGAAAGGAACAGATGAGCGGAGCCTGGAGGAGCAGATTCGACAGACCCGGGAAAAGTTTTTGAAGGACGAGATTGCGCGCCATGCACATCGTATTCCCCAAAGTCCTGATTGAACTTCGGCGATCGGCAATTGCGGGTGTAGGGGTCTATGCGGCCGCAGGGCTCCGGCGCGATCAACGCATCGCCGACGGTATACACGAATCGGACTATCGGCGATTGATTTCGTGGAGCTACCTTGAAGCATACGATCGCGCGGTTCAGGAAAAGATCGGTGCGTTTTGCGTCGGCACACCGACCGGTTTCATTCCGCCCGAGAAGCTCGATTTCAATCGCCTTTCGATTGAGTGGTATCTGAATCATTCCTGCGCTGGGAATGTCGGCTTCGACGCCAAGGGCGACTTTGTTGCGCGGAGACCAATCGAGCGGGGCGAGGAACTCACCTATGACTACGGACTGGCCGAGTCGAACCCGCGCTTCCGCATGGAGTGCAAATGCGAAGCCAGTGCTTGTCGGAAAACAATCACGGGGGATGATTGGCGGGACGCCGGGTTTCGCGATCGAAATCTGAACTACATGCTGCCACGATTGCGCCGAGCGGCTCGGTCGCTAAGCGAAGTATCAGTTCGGGTGGACGCCCTGCGGCGCTAGAGGCGTACCCGGTCGCCGCTGATAAGGTGAATCGCGCCGACCAGGATCACCGCGCCGACGACGGCCATCGCAATAAAGCCGATGCCGCCTTCAGCGGGGATGCCGAGACGCGAAAATATCGCCTGGCCAATTACCGCGCCGACCAGGCCGAGCACGATATCGACGATGATGCCGAAGCCGCGACCGTGCATCAGTTTGCCGGTCAGCCATCCGGCGATGAGGCCGGCAATCAGAACTCCGAGCACGCGATACTCCTTGCAGTTTTGCGCGGCGCGTACCAAACGGACGTGGCCGTGCGGCGCGATGCGTCACGCGATGCGTCAGGGGTGGTGCGTGGGGCGTCCGGCGGCAGGCCCGGACGCACGCGCGTCACTTTTTTTGTTCCATCGGGGCGCCGCAGCATTTCAGGCCGCCGGCGCCGCCCTTGGTGACGATCACCTGGGAGCTGCACTTGCCGCAGATGTAAACTTTGCCGAGCTGGTTAGCCATGTCGTCCAATCACTCCTGCCGTTAAATGATTTTATCGCCGATCACGCGCCTTTGAAGAGCGGTTTGCGCTTTTCCAGAAAAGCCCGCACGCCTTCGGCACGGTCGGCCGTGGTTTGTAGCAGGGCATACAAGTCCTCTTCAAGCCTGATGCCCTGCTCAATCGTCATATCATACCCCTTGCGGACGGCATCTTTGACCATGCGGAGGCCGAGCGGGCCGCGGCTCGCGAGGGTTGCGAGCAGTTCGCGGGCGACGCGGCCGAGTTCCGTGCGGTCGCCGGCCAGATAAGTGACCAGCCCGACGCGCAGCGCCTCGTCGCCGGCGATCGGCGCGGCCGTGAGGATCATCCTGAGCGCATGCATCGCGCCGACCAGCCGGGGCAGGCGCTGGGTGCCGCCGAAGTGCGGCAAGCTACCGCGCGCCAACTGGGTGAGGCCCATCCGCGCGCCAATCGCGGTTGCGCGCAGATCGAGCGCCAGCGCGAGTTCGAGCCCCTCGTCGAGCGCGTCGCCGTTGATGATCGCGACGGTCGGCTTGGCGACCAGAGCGAGCGTTTCGACGAGGCGCGGGTCGACGCCGTCGTCGAAGCCGGCGCAGAAGGTGGCACCCGCACCGGTGATCGCGAGGGCCAGGATCGAGTCGTCGTCTTCGACCGTGACAGCCAGGTCGATCAGCTCGCGGGCCATCGCATGGCTGACGCGATTGCCGACGGCGGGGCGATTAAGGGTTGCGATCAGTGCGCCGCCCTCGAGCGCTATCTCGATCGCGCCAGGGCCGCCGGTCGCGGCCGGCGCGACGGCTTTGGCGGGCCGGACCGGCCGGGCCAGCGCGGCGGCTTTGCGACGATCGATTGCCACGTGTGCGGGGATCGCGCGCGGGCGATCAGGCGTCGGCCTGTTCGCGGGCGTGCAACTCCTTGCGCAGGATCTTGCCGAGCGCATTTTTCGGCAGCGCGTCGATAAATTCGATCTGCTCGGGGCGCTTGAAGCTGGCCAGCCGCGTGCGGCAGAACTCCTGGATATCCTTGGCACTTGCGGACTGGCCGGGGCGCAGCACGACGTAGGCTTTGACGGTCTGGCCCCATTCGACCGAGGGTGTGCCGATGACCGCGGCTTCATCGACCGCGGGATGGCTCATGAGGACGGTTTCGATTTCGGCCGGGGCGATATTTTCGCCGCCGCGGATGATCATGTCGTCCTTGCGTCCGGCGAAAAAGACGTAGCCCCCCTCGTCGACCCAGCCGAGATCGCCCGTCGCGCGCCATCCGTCGGGCAGGGCGGCGTCGTCCTTGCGGCCGGCGTAGCCCTTCATGATGCGCGGGGTGCGGATGATGATCTCGCCGACCTGGCCGGCCGCGAGGAACTTGTCGTCGTCGTCGCGCACGCGGATTTCGACGTCGGGCAACGGCTTGCCGATCGAGTTGAGGCGCCGCAGCTTGAGCTCGACTTCGGCCGGGGTGCCGGAGATGCGATGGTCGTCGGGGCCGAGAATGGTCAGCGACGAAGTGGTTTCGGTCTGGCCGTAGGCGTTGACGAAGCCGACTTTCGCGGGAAAGGCCGCGATCGCGCGGCGGATTACCGCAATCGGCATCGGCGCGCCGCCGTAGGCGAGGTTGGTCACGCTCGAGAAATCGGTCTTGGCGAAGTTCGCGTCGTCGAGCACCTGCTTCATCATCGTGGGCACGATAAAGGCGTGGGTGACTTTTTCCTTGCCGATCAGCTCGAGCCATCCGCGCGGCTCAAACTGCGGCATCACGATCATCTTGCGGCCGGTCCACAGGTTGGTCATCAGGGCGGTGGTGCCGGCGATATGGTAAAACGGCGCGCAGACCAGGAAGGTGCCGCGTTCGGTGCCGTCGGCCATCTCGACGTTGGCGGTGACGTAGGCGGTGAAATCGCGGAAGCTCAGCATCACGCCCTTGGGCAGCGAGGTGGTGCCGCTGGTGTACATCAGGACCGAGACGTCCTCGTCCTCGACTTCGGCCTCCTCTTCGTCGGGCGCGGCCTTGGCGATCAGATCGGTGAGGCGCGCCATCGAGCCGTCGCCCTGGCCGATCGCGACACAGCGGACGTTTTCGAGCTTGGTTTGAATGCGCTTGACCAGGTCGATGTAGCGATCGCCGACCAGCAGCACCTTGGCGCTGGCGGTATTGATCATGTACTCGAGCTCGGCTTCCTTGGCGCGGTAGTTGAGCGGCAGGAAGGTCAGCCCGGCCTTGGCGGCGGCATAGTAGCTGGCGACGTAGAGATGCGAGTTGGTGTCGAGCACCGCGACGACGTCGCGCTGCCTGAGGCCGAGGCCTTTGAAGACCGTGCTGAGGCGCGCCACCAGGTCGTTGAGTTCGGCGTAAGTCAGGCGCGTATCGCCGAAGACCAGGATCTCCTGATCGGGCACGATCGATCCCGGGATCGAGATGAAGTTGACGGTATTCATGGACTCCCTTACCTCCTGCGCGGCCTAAACCGCGCGGCGCCCGCCTCCACGGCCGGCGCCGAAAAAATCTGCTCGAGCCGCGCCGCGAGCCGCCGTTCGAGTTCCAGCCCCTGCTCGAGCGACGCGTTCAGCCCCTCCCAGATGGCCATCCGGGCCATCGCCACGCATTCGCGCGGCAGACGGCCGAGCGCGCGGGCTAACGCCTGCGCGCGACGGTCGAGGGACTTTGGCGGCACGACTTCGGCGACCAAACCTATAAATAAAGCCTGATGGGCGTCAATCCATCGGCCCGTTAAATTCAGATCCAGCGCCCATCCGAACTTGAGCCGGCGCGGCGCGGTCTGCGTGCCGGCAACCCCCGGAATCATGCCGAGACCGGTTTCCGGCAGGCAAAAGCGCACATCCTCGGCCGCGATCGCCAGGTCGCACAGCAACGCCATCTCGAGTCCGCCGCCCACCGTAAAGCCGTGGACGGCGGCAACGGTGGGAATCGCGAGGGTGCGCAGGCGGCCCCAAACGTCGCGCCGGAAGCGAATCCAGCGCGCGGCGATGGGCGAGGGCGCCGAGCCAAACTCGCTCACGTCGCCGCCGGTCGAAAAGGCCGGGCCCGCACCCGCCAGGACCATCGCACGCAGCGCGCCGTCGTTGGCCACCGCATCCAGGGCCGCGAACAAATCGTCACGCATCGCGACGTTGTAGGCGTTGAGCCGATCGGGGCGGTTGAGGGTTATCCAGGCGACGCCGTCGCGCCGCTCGAGCAGGACGGTGCCGGAGCCTACGGCGGTGCCGCGATGTGCGGGCTTTTTCACTGAGTGACGCTCGCGCTGCCCGGGTCCGCGGCCAAGGTCTCGCGGTAGTAAAGAAACCGGTCGATTTGAAAGACTTCTTGGTCTCTTCGGCCTGCTCCGATGGCCGAAGGACTTTTCAACCAATCCACGAATCCACGAAAGGAAATCTAGTCCTAATCAGGGAGAATACAAGTTCGCGATATCGCTGTTGGCGACGGCCGGCCGGCCGCGTTCGTAGACCGCGCGCCCGCCGACGATCGTCATATCGACGGCGAGATTATGTAGCTCGGCGGGCGTGAGCGCCAGCGGGTCGGCGGGGAGTACGATCAGGTCGGCGAGGCGGCCCGGCGCGATCTCGCCCGCGCCGAGGCGGCTCAGGCGCGAGGCCTGGGTAGTGAACAGGGCAAAGGCCTCGGCCAACGAAATTTTCTCGGCCGGGGCGAGTTCGTCGCCGTCGATCGACAGGCGCGTGACCGCTGCGGCGATCGCCATGAGCGGGCGCGGCGGGGTCACCGGCGCGTCGGTGCCGGCGGCGATCGCGACTCCGGCCGCGGCCAGGCTGCGCGCGCGATAGAGATAGGGCACCAAGCCGGGGTCGGCGGCGTATTTCGCGCCGCGATAATAGAGAAACCCGGGATTGCATACCACCCATGCGCCGAGCGCCGCGATCCGCTCGGGATAGTCGGGCGGAATCAGGCCGCCGTGCTCGATCCGGCAGATCGCGCCGGTGGCGGACTTCAAGCTCACGTCGCGATGGGCCGCGGCGATCGCGATGAGCGCGGCCTCGAGTTCGTCGACCTCGGTCGCATGGAAGGCGACGTCGATACCCTGGCCAAGCGCGTCGGCCACGCGACGGGCCAGGCGCGGCGGGTCGCTACGCTCGACGCCCATGAACTTGACCCCGGCCAGGCGGATGCCCGCAGCCTCGGCCACGCGGCGCGCCTCGCCGAGGGCGTCGCGATGGTCCTGGCCGATCATCGCGGCGGTGCGCTGGCAGATCGCGCCGACGCCCGCCAGCCGCGCGAACATCGCGAGGTCGTCGGGCGCGTTGCGCACGGTCGCGTCGGTGAAGGCGGTGATGCCGGCGGCGGCGAGTTCGCGGCTGAAGAGCCGCGCGCGCGACTCCAGTTCGGCCGCCGTGACCAGCGGCAGCCGCGCGGACAGCCATTGCTCCATCCCGGCGACCAGGCCGGTCAGCCGGCCGGTGGCGTCGCGCTCAAGCGTCGCGCCGGCAGGCGGCGTGAAGCCCGGCGCCTCGAGCCCGAGGGTCGCGATCGCCCGCGAGTTGAGCCACGAGCCGTGGAGCGTCTGATGGCGCAGACGCAGGGGATTGCGCGTGACCGATTGATCCAGCTCGGCGCGCGTGGGGCCGCGCCGATCGCGCATCAGCGCTTCGTCGCAGCCAAAGGCGCGCAGCCAGTTGCCGGGCGGCGCCTTGCCCGCGGCGACGCGCAGGTCGGCCAGCAGGTCGCCGATGGTGCGGCAGCGGAATACGCTGACGCCAGTTGCGGCCGAAGCGCCCTCCATGAAATGGAGATGGCAATCGATGAAGCCGGGGGCGATGGTGCGCCCGGCCAGACGGATCAGATGGGTACGCGGGCCGACCAGCGGCTTGAGTTCGGCGAAGCGCGCGTGGGCGATAATCCGGCCGTCGGCGACCGCCACCGAATCGCTTTCGGGATGGCCGAAGACCGCCCCCTCATGGAGGACCAGGTCCGCCTTCTCGGCCGGCATCAGTGCGATCGTGCGCGCTTACTCAAGCTCGCACCCCCGCGGCCCGTTGGATATTCGGCGATCGCGATTCGCGATCGCCGCGCGACACCGTCGTCAATCGGACGACGGCAGCGCCTTGGCTTCCTTCAGTTTCATTTCGCCCGCGCAACATTCGAGCGCGCCGGTGCCGGCCTTGTTGCATAGCACTTCGGTGCCGCAGGTGTCGCAGATGTAGCGTTTGCCCAGCGTGTTAGCCATCGATCGTTCCTCCGAATCGATCCGGTCCCGCGCGCCTGCCTCACAGTGCGGCGGAGCCGAACGTAATTATTGCAAGCCAAGAGGGCGGAGTATCATTTTGCGTTGCCACTTGAAAGCGGGTGCGGCCTATCCAAACGGCAATTCGCTGACCGCCGCGCCGATCGCGCCGGACTCTGCGTCGATCGTGACGCGGGTGCCGGGGCTCCATGCGCTGTGATGCAGGATGGCGAGCCCAAGAATTCCCGCGCGCGGGGAGCCGACGATACTGCCGAGCCGTCCGATCTCCTTGCCGTCGAGCCGGATCGCGCTGCCCGCCGCTGGCCCGGCCGCGCCGTCGATGCGCAATCCGAACAGGCGCTTCTTCAGGCCGCCGCGGGCCGTCGCCCGCTCGATCGTCTCCTGCCCGAGGTAGCATCCCTTGGTGAACGAGATTGCGCCGTTGAGGCGCGCTTCGAGCGCGATAGTCTTGTCGGTCGTGTCGGCGCCGACCCGCGCGATGCCGTTTTCGACGCGGATTATCTCGCGCGCGCCACTCGATCCACGATAATTATCGTTGCGGCCGATTTCACGCACGCCGAGCGCCTGGTTGCGCGCGCAAAGTTCGGCGACGAGTGCGGGAAGGCGATCGCGGGCGGCGATTAGCGTGAAGGCCGGGGCGCCGATTCGCGGCAGATTGGCGACGCGCAACTCGTCGATCGCGGCGCCGTGCAGCATGTCGAATTCGACATGCCTCCACGGCGCCAGCGCGCCGGCGGCGCTATCGGTAAGCGACGCGATCGCCGCGCCGGCCGCGGGTCCAATGACCTCGATCAGGCCGAGGTCGTCCCGTTCTTCGATCTCGACGTCGTCGGCGACGAGAAATTTTTCGATATGCGCCCGCGTCGCCGGCCAGCGTCCGCGATCGACTTCGAGGAGCAGCGCGTCGGCGGTCGCGTAGAGATAAAGTTCGGCGATGAGATGGGCGTGCTCGGTCAGGATCAGCGCCGGCTCGAGCGCGCCGGGCTTGAGCCCGGCGACCTCGTTGGAGCACATCCCGTGCATGAAGGGCGCGCGATCGTCGCCGGTAATCCGCACGATGAGACGATCGGCGAGGGTCGCCACGCCGGCCGCGCGGGTCAGCGCGGCGTAATCACGCGCGAGCGCGTCGCCGTCGGCCGCCAAGTGGGGCGGAATCGTCGTACTGACCGTAGCGGGATTGGACAAACTCACGATTCTGTGTGCGCCGGGAATCCTGAGCGGAGACCCGTATTCTATGGAAACGCTAACAGATTCGCGGCGGCCGCCACAACTGGCCGGGCGCCGACGGGGACCGTTGGGCGGGTCGCCCGCGGATTGGCGGCACGCCACTTCGATGGTTCTAAGCGGCCTTGGCTTTGGCGTATAATGCGGTCCGCGATTGCGCGAGGTGCATGACCGGCCCTGCCGGAGACTCATCTCATGCGCCAGTTCCGCCGATGCGAACCAAGCGCCGATGCGAATGAAACGCCGATGCGATTAAACCGCCAAGTGATGCGGGCGATGCGGGGAGCGCGGCGGCGCCGGATCCGCGGTGCGATCGCGCTTGGCACAATTATGCTGGCGCTCCTCACCGGCGCGATCGCGACGCGCGTGGCGATCGCGGCCGATTCGGCGGCGACGGCGGAGCAGATCAGCGACCAATCGTTTACCCTGCTCAATTTGCTCAACGCCCAGAGCGGCGGCGGCAAGTCGAATCCCGCGCTCGGCGCAATCGCGATCTTCGCCGGCGACGCGCAGACCTTAAGCCATGCGCTCACCGCTGGCGATCGCGCCGGTGCGGCCGCCGCGATGGCGACGCTCGAGGCCGATCGTGCGAGCGTCGATCAGGCCGGCGCGGCCAATCCCGGCGCCTTCGATCGCGCGCAATGGACCGGGATCACGAAGCAACTCGACGCGCTGGCCAAACAGATTCCCGCGGCGCCGTCCGCGCCGCGCGCCGCCGCGATCCCCGCGGCCGCTTCGTCGGCCGGCGTCTCGTCGTCATCGTCGATCGCCGCGACGGCGCCTGCCGCTGGCCCGGCGGCCGAACCGGCCAGCGCGCCGCCGCGCGTGGTGATCGATTCGCGCACGCCGGACGGCAGTTCGATTCGGATCAAGGGCTACCTCGAAGGCACGCATCTGACGCGCGGCGGACTCTACGACGGGGCGCGCGAGGATCGCGACTTCAACGTGGCCGGCGTGCTCGGCGAGCAGCGGCTCAACTTCGAGATCGACGTTGGCAATCCGACACCCGACGCAGCGATCCGGGTCTACGACGCGGCCGGGCGGATGGCCGAGGCGCCGGTCAATGACGCTGCGGGTGTCGCGCTGGGCGGCGCCGCGTCGGCGGGCGACGCGAGTGCGGCGGCCCCCGCAATACCGCCGCTGCCGGCGCCTTCGATGGCGCCGCCGGCCAACGCGCCGACCGAAGAGGGCGGCGTCGAGGTGTTTCGCAATCGGGGTTCCGGCGGCGCCGCGGCGGGCGGCCCGGGCGGCGCGAATATCGCGGAGATTCCGAGCCACGGCGCACCGCGGCGTTCGCCGTCGAAGCGCCGGACGATCGGCAGCCAATTGGCCAACGTGCAGATCGACGTAATTTCGACCAACGAGCTGCAGACGATCCCGCCGACCTACGAAGTGATCGGCCAGATCCACGGACGCGGGATCACTCACGCGGGGATCTACCTGGACGGCCGGCCGGTCGCCAGAATCGCGGTCGCCGACATGTCCGACAACACCAGCTTCGACCAGCGCTTCGTGATGGAGCGCGGCACGCCGACGATTCGCGCGTACGGCGTCGGCGATCAGTTTATCGAGACTTCGCTGGACCTCGGCAACGGCCTCGCCTCGGCCGACAGTCCGATGAGCCCCGACGCGCCGGACGCCGCGATGCCCGGTGGCGCGATACCCGGTGGCGTCGTGCCCGGCCCGATGGTCGGAGGAACCCCCGGAGTGGTCGTGCAAATCGCTGCGGTCGGCGCGATTACGCCCAACCTGTACGTGGTTTCGGGCGTGATCTCGGGCAATCGTCTGTCGGCCGCCGGGCTCTATCAAAACGGGATGCTGGTGCAGAATATCCCCGTGCGCAGCGGTGGCCTGGGCGGGATGCTCGGCGCGCTGATTCCCGGCTCGCACAACGTCAATTTCAACGTGCGCTTCAATCCGCAGGCCGGACCCGCGTCGATTCGCGCGTTCGGCGCCAGCGGCGGCTACGCCGAGCAGCCGGTGGTCGCGGGCGGCGGCTACGGGGTCAATCCGTATGCCGGCGTCAGTCCTTACGGTTCGCCATACGGCGCGTACGGTCCCGGCATGAGCCCCTACGCGAATCCCTACGGCACCACGCCCTACGCGACCAATCCCTATTCCAGCGGCACCTTCGGCGCGCCGCCAATCAACAACTACACGACGCCGACCAATCCGTTCGCGCCGCCCGCTGGAGGCTCCAGTTGGTGACGGCGGATGGGCCGGCCATCCAGGCCGCCGATCGCCGGCGACGCCTTGCCGACGCTTCGCGCCATACGCTAAGTTGAGAGTTTAAGTCCAAGCTCTGCGAGTGAACGGAAGATGTTGATCCAGGCGACGCAACTCCGGCCCGGAATGATCGTCGAATACAACGGCAGTCTGTGGCGCGTGATGACCATCCAGCACATCACGCCGGGCAACTGGCGCGGCATGGTGCAGACCAAGCTGCGCAATATACAGACTGGATCGCAGACTGAAAACCGTTTCCGCTCTGAAGATCGCGTCGAGCGCGTGATCCTCGATCAGATCGAGATGGAGTTCCTCTACCAGGAGGGCGACGACTTCCATTTCATGAATACCAAGACCTACGACCAGATCACCCTGCCCAAGGACCTGATCGAGGACGTGGTCGGCTACCTGACGCCCAACCTGAAGGTCGAAGTCGAGTTCCACGGTGCCACGCCGCTCAACGTCACGCCGCCCAAGAGTGTCGCGATGAAGGTGGTGCTGACCGACCCCGGAATCAAGACCGCCGCCGTGACCAATACGCTCAAGCCGGCCACGCTCGAAACCGGGCTGGTGATCCAGGTGCCGCATTTCGTCGCCGAGGGCGATATCATCACGATCAACACCGAGAACAACGAATATATCTCGCGCACGAAATGACCCGACGGGCCGCGCGCCCGATCGCGGCCGCATCGCCGCGATAGCGTGGCTCGGGCCGATTGTGCATCGCGCGAGCAAATCGCTCGGCGCGCGCTGAAATCGCATGCAAAAACCTGAAATTCGTTCAGCCGCGCCGATCGCGATGGGGCGGCCGCGACCGCATCCGCGCCGCCGCCCGATGGAGCCGCCGGCACCCTTTCGCTTCGGTCCCGGCATCTACCTGGCGCAGACCCAGCCCGGCTTCGAGGCGATCGCGTGGGGTGAGATCGCCGCGCGCTACGCCGGCGCCCGCGTGCATGAACTCGCCCGCCGCGTGGTGCCCGATCGCGTCGGCATGACGATCTTCTCCGCGGCGCGCCCCGATCCGCTCAAGCTGCTTCGCACGGCCGAGGATATCTTCGCGGTGGTCGGCTACCGGCGCTATCCGGCGATGGTCGCGGCGGCCGCCGGCGCCGCGCCGGGTGCGACGACTAAAATCGCCACCGAGACGCTCGCCCGCGTGCAGCGCACCGCGCGCGACGCGCGCTATATCGACGAGGCGATTGCGGCGCGCGTCGGCTTCGTGCCGGGCAGCCGCGGCGGCCGTCGCATCCGCTTCCGCGTGGTCGCCCGGATGGCCGGGGATCATCCATTTCGCCGCGTCGATTTCCAGCACGCGGTCGAACGCGGCATCGCCGAGCGCGGCGATCGCACGTGGCGGCTGTCGGAGGAGGAGGCCGACGTCGAGGTGTGGGCGACCATGTTCCCCGGCGAGACGATCCTCGCGCTGCGCCTGAGCGACGAGCGCATGCGCGTGCGCGGCTACAAGGTCGCGCATCTGCCGGGCTCGTTGCGCCCGTCGGTGGCGGCGGCGCTGGCCTGGCTCTCGGAGCCGGCCCCGGAAGACGTGATGCTCGATCCGATGTGCGGCGCGGGGACGGTGCTGATCGAGCGGGCGCATCTGGGGCGCTATGCGGCGCTGATTGGTGGCGATCGCGACGCCACCGCTCTGGCCGCCGCGCGCGAGAACGTCGGCCCGCGCTACAAGCCGATCGAACTCCATTCGTGGGAGGCGACGGCGCTCGCGCTGGGCGACGCCAGCGTGAGCAAAATCGTCACCAACCTGCCGTGGGGGATGCGCCACGGATCGCACGCCGACAACCGCCGGCTCTATCCGCAATTGCTAGGCGAGTTCCGCCGCGTGCTGAAAAAAGGCGGCCGGCTGGTCATGCTGACCGCCGAGACCCGCCTGATGTCGGACCTGATGCGTCGGCGGCTGTTTCGCGCCGAGCGCATCTATACGGTCTCGATTCTCGGCGCGCCCGCGGCGATTTTTATCGTCCGCGCCGAATAGCACTTCTCCCACAGTGGGCTGTTCGCTGCGCGGCGCCGGATGCTACAACGGCTTGGCGCGCATCAAAACGCCGGTGGCCGCGTATCCAACGATTCAAGGAGAATTGCTTACTCCGAATGTTGGGAACCCACAGGCCAAATGATTAGTAGGATTATGTGCTGACTCGGAGAACTGAGTATGCGCAAGTGCATGTTGCTAATCGCGACGCTGGCCTTTTCGTTCGTCGGCGCGA